>NZ_JAMYKW010000007.1:0-202314 GCF_040317555.1 Mesorhizobium sp. M1406
CGCCCGCATCAACTGGATGTTCTCAACCGAACAAGCGCGCCTTAAATTGGCCAAGGCCTATCCAAAGCCAACGGCCAAAGAGTCACAATCCCTGTGCAGAGGTACTAGGCGGGCTCGTTCATGCTTTACGGGCAGCGCCGGGCGCCGGGGAACTTTCCCGAAACAGGCGATTTAGATCGGCAACGACCCGCCGTGCCTGATGCCCGGAGGTCATGCCGAAAAGGATGCGGTCGGACGCCGCCTGCTGGAACGCCATGTAGCCGTCATGGCGTGGCCGCACCAATGCGCCTTCCAGCGTCGCGCGCGTATTCCGATAGAAATTGCCAGTCGCGTCGTTGACGGTCTGGTCCCCCCAGGCCGCGGCATGGCCGGGCTGGCCGCCGGCGGCGGCATAGGGACCGCGCTGGACATCGCCGCTGGCGACCCAGTAGGCGAAGTCGATCGCGGCATTCCTGGCCTTGGAGAAGGCTGAAATGGCTATGCCGGTGCCACCGAGCGCCGAACCGATCGGGCCGGCGGAACCGATCACCGGAATGTCCGCAAAAGCCAGCCTGTTCTGACGAAAACCAGCCGCCGCATAGGAGACATAGCCATAGATCAGCGGCGCGCAGACGATCCTGGAATCGGCCTCCGCCATGCGCTCCGAGACGGCAATCGGATCCATCTCGAAACAGGCCGGCTCGACCAGCGCCGCAATCTCGCGCATTGCCTCGAAGACGTCGCCGCCGATCTCCACATCGATCAGATCGTGGGACGGATCGGTTGTGCAGGCATGGCCGAGATTGCCGGCCAGCGTGTAGAACGCCATCAGCACATGGGGCGGGCGCAGCGGCAACAACACGCGGCCTTGCCGGGCGAGATCGAGCACATCGCTCCAGCGCGCCGGCGCCGCATCGAGCGCATCCGGCCGCCACGCCTGGACTTGGCTGGCCGCGTCGATCGGGAAGGCCCATTGCCGCCCTTGCCAGTTGTAGCTCGGATAGGACTGGCCCACGCTGCCCGAGGCGAGCGCGGCGCGCTCCGCCTCGCGACCGGCGACATCCAGTGGCTCGAGGCAGCGCTCCGCCGTGATCTGGCCTACATGCGGATGATCGATGACGATAAGATCATAGGCACGCGCCAGTTCCTCGACCGGGAAGGATTCGAAATCCTGCAGTGAGCGCTTGTCCCATTCGATGGTGATGCCGGTCTTTTGCTTCCACAGGGATGAGCAAGCGACCATCGGGTCGTAGCCGCGCGGGTGGCTCCAGGTCATGCCCTTGAGTGTGGGCACGCTCACAGGCCGAACTCCTCGCGGATTGCAGCGCTATGCTCGCCGATGCGCGGTGCCGCCCGGTCGACCTTGGCTCTGACACCATCGACCCGGAGCGGCGAACTGGTGGTCAGGATCGAAACATCGTCCTCTCGCGTCACCGTCTGCAGCATATCGAGCGATTGGAACCCCTCGCTCGCCAGCATCTCCGGCCAGGTCAGCACCTTGGCGCACCAGATGTCGGCCGGCTCAAGGATATCGAGCCATTCGTCGATGGTTTTAGTGGCGATCCGTTGTGCAATAATCGCCTTGATGTCGTCGCGCGCGGTGAACCAGGATGCAGGCTGGTCACGATAGGGTGCCAGCTCATTGAGCGACAAGAGGTCGGCGAGCTTGGGGATCGGCGTCATGGCAATGGCGAGATAGCCGTCTTTGGCCGGATACACGCCATAGGGCGCCGACAGATAGGCGTGCGCGCTGCGGAAGCTGGAGCGCCTGGGCAAGCGGCGGCCATCATTGAGATGCGTGGTCAGCACCTCGAACTGGAAATCGACCAGCGCTTCCAGCAGGCTGGTCTCGATATGGCTGCCCTGGCCGGTGATGCCGCGCCTCACCAGTGCCGCCAGAATGCCTTGCGCGCAGGCAGCACCGGCCAGCATGTCGCCGATGGCGAGCCCGAACGGCACCGGCCCCTGGTCTTCGTCGCCATTCAGCCACATCACCCCGGAACGCGCCTGCGCCAGAAGGTCCTGGCCCGGCCGCTTGACCCAAGGGCCGTCCTCGCCATAGCCGCTGATCGAGGCGTAGACCAGCCGCGGATTGATGTTGCGGACCGCCTCATAGCCGAAGCCGAGCCGCTCGATGACGCCCGGTCGGAAATTCTGGATCAGCACATCGGCCTTGGCCAGCAGCCCGCGCAACACCTTGAGATCGGCGTCGTTCTTGAGGTCGATAGCAAGACTTTCCTTCGCCCGGTTGATGGCATGGAAGATGGTGGAATCGCCGCCGATCTCGGTGTCGCTGAGATAGAGCCGGCGCGACAGGTCGCCGCCGTCGGGGCGCTCGATCTTGATCACACGGGCGCCGAGATCGAGCAATCTGAGCGAGCAGTACGGGCCCGACAGGAACTGGCTCATGTCGACGACGACAAGGCCGGCGAGCGGCAATTCGGCTGCAGCCGGCATCGTTATTTCTCCGTCTTGCCGACAAAGTCGGCAGGGTTGCGGTACTTCACCGTCTGCAGGTGTTCGCAGTAGAGAACGAGCTCGCCTTCGCCCTTGAACACCTCATAGCTGGCGCGGGTCAGCCCCATCTCCTTGTAACGGGGCTTCTTGTCGAGGTTGGAGCGGATCGAATAGATCGTATCGCCAATGAAGACAGGCTTTATGAAACGCAGCTTGTCGTAGCCATAGGAAAAGGCGTTGATGCAATTGGTGGCGACCAGCCCGAGGCCGGCCGAGAAGACGAAAGCGCCGGCGATCAGCCGCTTGCCGAAAATCCCTTCGCTCTCGGCAAACATCTGGTCCTGCACATATGGGTGGATGTCGAGCACCAGCGTGTTGAACAAATGGCTGTCGCCCTCGGCCATCGTGCGCCGTAGCGAACGGATCTTCTGGCCGACCGGCCAGTCCTCGTAGAACCAGTTTTCGGCATTCCACACCGGCAGCGCGGCATGATCCGCCGGCATGTTTTCGGGGTGCGTCGAGGCGACGCCGACCGTGGGCGCGAAATCGTTCATGGCTGGCTCTGCCGGTTCGGGAGGAGGTTCCGCGCAGCCATTTGAACACGCGTCAAGGCGCCTGAATGCACGACGTCTCCTCCCGTCAATCTTCTCTTGTAAATATTCTTTTCACATATGGGATTGCGATGCAAGCACGAAGAGGCGAAAGTTCAGCCGCTCCCGCGCGCCCGAAGAGGCGGCGGGGAGGGAGGAATTCATGCGCAAAGATTGTCTGGTATTTGTCAGCAGCCTGGACCGCGATACCGGGCACGCCAGAGAGATCGGCACGCGGCTGTCCGTTGGTGCGCTGAGCGCCCGCACGCAGCCGCATCGAGGCTCGCACTCAGCTCAAGCCTGTTGTATTGCCGAGAGCTTCCAGTTCGAGCCATTCTCACGCACGAATGTCCACAGCTCGGTCGTCTCGGTCGGGTGATCATCGTCGCCTTCGACGACCCTGCCGCTGGACCGTTCGCGCGTCACGTCACGAGACTCGTAGCGCAATGCGGCCGTGGCGTAGTCGCGGTCATCCTCGCGCCAGCTTTCCGCGATGTCGGCCTGCAGCAAGGTGATGTCCGTTACCTCGTTCCTAAGACCTTTCTGGGCATTGTCGGCCAACTCCTCCGACAGATAGGACACCATCTCGGGGGTCGTTGCGCGGCGCAGAGCGGCATGGTCTTCGCGGCCGAATGCTTCCTGGACATCAGTCAGCAACTGCTGGAATGCGTCGAGGTCGGTCTGAGCCAGCGTGATCTCCTCGGAACCGGTGGCCGGAGAGCCTCCGCTCGAACCGCCGCCAAAGCCGGGAATCGTGAAAGGGCGTGCAGTGTCCGTCTGCTGCTGTGTCGTCGCACGGTTCTCAAACCGCGACGCCTGGGCATTGCCGACGCCGGCCAGCGCAGGGGCGGGACCGCGCGCGGATTGCGAGCGGAAGAACCTGATGGCCAGCATGATTGCGCCACCGATAAGCAGGGCCTGAAGCAGGAAACCGAACATGCCGGCGAGGCCGCCGAAGCCTTGGCCGACGAGCAGGCCGATCAGGCCGCCTAGCAGCAGGCCGCGCATCATCGTTCCACCGAGGCCACTCATGAAGCCCGGCCGCTGCAAGCCGGCCTGCGGCTGCCGGGCCGCGTTGTTCACACCGGCGTTGGGCGTCATCGAACGCTCGACGGGAGCGGTCGGCGCTGGCGCGGTTCTGGTCGGCGGTGCCGATTGGAACGTACGCATGCCACGACTGCCGAAACTGCCGCCGCGACGGGCCTCGGCATGATCCATCGCGACCATGGAGAATGCGAGGAACAGTCCCGCAAAGAGGGCTGCAAATCGGCTTGTGCGGGAAATCATCGGGATGGACCTTTATCGATGCGGTTTTGAAGTTTCAGCAAACGCCGGCCCGGGTGCCGGGCGTCATGCGGTCAATCGAACAACTCTTCGAAGAATGATTTCTTCCGCTTCGGATAGCGGTGGCCCTGCGAGCGGGAATAATCGTCATCGCGCCCCTGGCCCTGTTGCGGCTGGGAGAATGCTGCCGGCTGCGGTGCTGGCGACGCCTCCCTGCCGGAACGCTCGATGATCTTGTCGAGTTCACCTCGATCAAGCCAGACGCCGCGGCACTGCGGGCAGTAATCGATCTCGATACCCTGGCGTTCGCTCATCACGAGCGCGACGCGGCAGGAGGGGCAAACCATACCAAGAAGGGAAGATGTCATGTGGGGCTCCAAACCAAAAACGATTGAGCCCGCTTGACCGAAAAGGGTGGAAACGGGCCCGTTAAAGCGGTCCGACATCACAATCGCCAAAAGCGAGTGTCAGAGGGGCCCGGCCCGCACGGGACAGTTAGGAGTGCGGAGCCGTGCCTTCAAGGGCGATGTTGCCGGCAATGTTGATTTGTTCGCCATCTCTGCTCAAACCGTCACCACGATCTCAGATCGTCACCACGATCTCAGATCGTCACCACGATCTCAGATCGTCACCACGATCTCAGATCGTCACCACGATCTTGCCGAACTGCTCGTTCGACTCCAGGTAGCGGTGCGCCTCGACGATCTGGTCGAACGAAAAGGTCCGGTCGATGATCGGCTTTAGAGCCCCAGTCCCAAGTCCTTCGAGGATAAACGCCTTGGCGGCCTCCAGTTTCGCCGGGTTGCCGGTGATCTCGTGGACGAGGTAGCCGCGCAGCGTCAGTGTCTTGCCCAGCACGGCGGACAGTGGGAACGGCGTCGGCTCGCGGCTGAGGCCACCATATTCGATCAGGATGCCGCCACGCGCCATTGCCGCTGTCAACGGCTCGAAGATCGGGCCGCCGATCGCATCGAAGACGACGCGCACACCTTGCGGTCCGGCGATCTCGTTCAATCGCGCCGCCAGGTTCTCCTCGGCCGAGACCACGACATGCTCCGCTCCGGCGTCGAGCAGAGCCTGCTTCTTGGCTGACGTTCGCGTCACCGCGATCGCTGTCGCGCCTACACTATTTGCTATCTGGACGGCGGCAAGCCCGACACTGCTTGAGGCCGCGGTGATGACAACGGCATCCCCGCCGCTAAGCCTGGCAATATCGATTAGCGCGCCATAGGCGGTGAGATACTGCATCCAGACGGCCGCCGCCGTTTGCCAGTCAAGTGACGGCGGATGCTTGACGATGAGCCTAGCGGGATAGGTGACCACCTCGCCATAAGCTGGCCAGCGAACCATCGATCGCGGCGGGATGACACTGACCGCGTCCCCCGGTGCAAAGTCGTTCACGCCTTCGCCCACGGCCTCGATAATACCCGCCGCTTCCAGGCCAAGCTCGGAAGGCAGGGTGGGCGTCTCGATATAGGCGCCCGCGCGCAGCAGCGCCTCGGCGCGATTGAGGCCGAGCGCCTTGACGCGGATTTGGACTTCGCCCGGACCCGGTCGGGGCAATTCGACATCCTCGATGCGCAGAACCTCGGGACCACCATGCTGGTGAAAGCGAACCACATGTACCATTCGGGAGACTCCAAGTTATCTGAACCGAATGAGCTATGCAGCTAGGCTCGTCGGGGATAAATGGCTGCAAAGGGAGAGCAGTAGGAACCAGGAGTTTCGAATATGGATCGGCTTGAGAGCATGGCCGTGTTCGTCAAAGCCGTCGACCTCGGCTCGTTCGCGGCCGCGGCGATCGCGCTCGACCTATCCGGCCCGATGGTCGGCAAGCATGTCCGGTTTCTCGAGGAGCGGCTGGGTGTGCGGCTGCTCAACCGGACCACACGCCGGCAGAGCCTGACCGACTTCGGACGCGCCTATTATGAACGCTGCCGGGTGGTGCTGGCCGAGGCCGAGGCCGCCGATACGCTCGCCGCCGACCAGTTCTCGGAGCCGCGTGGCAAGCTGCGCGTCACCATGCCGGCGCATTTCGGCCGTCACTGCGTGACGCCGGTGCTGCTGCGGCTGGCGCGGCAATATCCGATGCTGGAACTCGACCTGTCGCTCAGCGACCGCTTCGCCGATTTCGCCGAGGACGGCTACGACCTTGCCATCCGCACCGGTACCCTGGACGACAAGGCGGGGGTGATCGCCCGTCGCGTCGCTCGCCAGGATATGGTCGTCTGCGCCGCGCCCGCCTATCTCCAAAGTCACGGCGAACCCCTGCGGATCGAGGATCTCGCCGACCATCATGCCATTGTCTACCGCCGGCTCGGCCAGATCGTTCAGCCTTGGCTGTTTGCGCGCGAGGCGCAACCGACGCAGGAGATCATGCCGACCGGCCGGTTGCGGCTCGACGATCTCGATGCCATAGGCGACGCGGCTGCCGAGGGCATGGGGGTCGCCTGGCTGCCCTACTGGCTGGTGCGTGACCGCATTCAGACCGGCGCGCTGGTCGCGCTGCTGCCGGACCAGCCGCGGTACCTCTACGACTGCCACGCCCTTTGGCCGCAGACGCCGCATCTGCCGCTGAAGGTGCGGCTTGCCGTCGATGCGCTGGCCGCCGCCCTGCCGAAAATGATGGCCTGGCCGTAGCGTCCGCCTCTCGGTTAAGATCGCGCCGATGTTCCTTGACCTCGGCACGGTCGACGATCAGTTCGTCGCCGCCACGCGTCGACAACAAGGACACACCTCAGCTTGCTTCTGCAAAGCCGATGAAAGAGTGCACGCTCTGGGTCTTTGAGGCGTCGCGTTCCAGTGCCATATGAAAGTGGCCGACTGTTGAGCGCATTGCGGGAGGGACGGTTTATGACCAAAGGTTCGGATCTGTTCGTCGCGGCCCTCGAGAACGAAGGGGTCGAACGGATTTTCGGCATTCCGGGCGAAGAAAATCTCGATATCGTCGAATCCATCCGCCGCTCCTCGATCCAGCTGATCCTGACCCGCCACGAGCAGGCGGCTGCCTTCATGGCCGCCACCTATGGCAGGCTGACCGGCAAGCCCGGAGTCTGCATCACCACGCTTGGCCCAGGTGCGCTCAATCTTTCTACCGGTTCGGCCTATGCGCTGCTCGGCGCGATGCCGATGATCATGATCACCGGCCAGAAAGGCATCCTGTCATCCCGGCAGGCGCGCTTCCAGATCGTCGACATCATCGCGGCGATGAAGCCGCTGACCAAGCTGTCGCGCCAGATCGTCTCGCCGAAGATGATCCCGTCGCTGGTGCGCGAAGCTTTCCGTGTCGCCCAGGAAGAGCGACCGGGGCCCGTGCATCTGGAGTTGCCGGAAGACATTGCAGCGGCGGAGTGCGAGCCGATCGCACTGGTGCCGACGCACCCGGTCGAACTGCCGCTGGCCAGCCCGGGCGCGCTTGATCGCGCCGCCCGTATGATCATGGAAGCCAGGCGTCCGCTGTTGATGTTCGGCGCGGCGGCGTCGCGGCCGCGCTTGACCTCCGATCTCGCGCAGTTCGTGTTGCGCACGCAAATTCCCTATTTCACCACGCAGATGGGCAAGGGCACCGTGCCCGGCGGCACCGAGCTCTATATGGGAACAGCAGCCCTTTCGGAGCGCGACTATGTGCACGAGGCCATCGAACAGGCCGATCTGATCATCACCATCGGTCACGACACGGTCGAGAAGCCGCCCTTCATCATGGGGGCGAAGGGCCCGAAGGTGATTCATGTCGGCTATCAAACGGCCGATGTCGAGCAGGTCTATTTCCCACAGGCCGAAATCGTCGGCGACCTCGGGCCTTCGCTGGCGCTGCTGGCCGACCGCATCGAGGGCAATATCCCCAACGCGCAGGCCCTTCTGCCGCTGCGTGAGGGTATTTTGAGCCGGATCGCCGCGCGCGCTACCGAAGATCGCTTCACACCGCAGCGCATCGTGCATGACGTTCGCGCCGTGATGCCGGCGGACGGCATACTCTCCCTCGACAATGGCATGTACAAGATCTGGTTCGCGCGCAACTACCGGACGCGGATGGCAAACACGCTGCTGCTCGACAATGCGTTGGCCACCATGGGCGCGGGCTTGCCGTCGGCAATGATGGCGGCACTGCTCTATCCACAGCGCCGTGTCATGGCAATCTGCGGCGACGGCGGCTTCATGATGAACAGCCAGGAAATGGAGACCGCCGTCAGGCTCAAGCTCAACCTCGTCGTTCTGTTGCTCGAGGATCACGCCTACGGCATGATCCGCTGGAAGCAGGCGGTCGACGAGTTTCCGGATTTTGGCATGACCTTCGGCAATCCCGACTTCGTGAAATACGCCGAGGCCTATGGCGCCAAGGGGACCAGGGTTGGCGCGATCGCCGAATTGCGACCAGCGCTGGAACAGGCCTTCGCCGGCGGCGGCGTGCATCTCGTCGTCGTGCCTATCGACTATTCCGAAAACATAAGGGTGCTTGTCGACGAGTTGCGCGAGCGGCTGCCGGCGACCCAGGCGCCCTGACGGCGGCAACAACGCCGCCGCCAGGATTGTCGACCTATCCAGATCGACCGCCAGATGGCTGCGTGGCACGGACAAGGTTCGATGTGCCGCGCAGCCGAAGTTCCTAGACCTTGCAGTAAGGTGTCACCGGTACGATGGTGCCGAAATCCCTAGCGATCTCGTAGCCGATGCCGTCGGCCGCCGCCTTGCCGACAAGTGAAAGTGAAATATGATGCCTAAGCGGGTTGCGGACGAGGCCATTCTCAGCGCGGTCGATGACGGCTTCGTGCGACAGGTCGCGTTTCTGCAAGACCTCGTGCGTTTTCCCTCACAGCGTGGCGAGGAACATGCCGCACAATCCTTTATGGCCGCCGCGTACGAAGCGGATGGCTATGCGGTCGACATGTGGCGCGTCGATGTCGATGCGATTCGCGACCTGCCGGGTTTTTCACCCGTGGCCGTCTCCTATAACGATGCCTTCAATGTCGTTGCCACGCATACGCCGCGAAACGCATTGGGCCGCTCGCTGATCCTCAACGGCCATATCGACGTCGTGCCGACGGGGCCGCTCGACCGCTGGGTGCGCGACCCCTACGATCCGGCGATCGAAGATGGCTGGATGCATGGCCGCGGCGCCGGCGACATGAAGGCCGGCCTGTCCGCCTGCCGCTATGCGCTGACCGCCTTGCGCAGTCTCGGCTACCAGCCGGCCGCGAACGTTTACCTGCAGTCGGTGGTCGAGGAGGAGTGCACCGGCAATGGCGCGCTCGCCTGTCTGCAGCGCGGCTACCGCGCCGACGCCGCTTTCATTCCCGAACCGCTGGAACCGCGACTGATGCGTGCACAGGTCGGTCCGATCTGGTTCCGGGTCGAGGTCGACGGCGATCCGCGGCATGCATCCGGGGCTTTCTCCGCCGGCGCCAATGCCATCGAAAAGGCCTTCGTCATCATCCAGGCGCTGAAGCAGCTCGAAATCGTCTGGAACGCGCGCAAGGTCGATGACAAGCATTTCCACGGCCACCCGCATCCGATCCGCTTCAACCTCGGAAAGATCGAAGGCGGCGAGTGGACGTCGAGCGTTCCGGCGCGCTGTGTCTTCGAGATGCGCGTCGCCACTTATCCCGGCCAGAAGCTCGAGGATGCGAGAGCCGAGCTCGAGGCCTGCATCGCCGATGCGGCCCGCGCCGACCCGTTCCTGGCCAATCGCCCGCCGACCCTCACCTACAATGGCTTCATGGCCGAGGGCTATGTGCTGGAGGGCGCCGACAAGATGGAGGCTGTGCTGCGCCGCAGCCACACCGCCGTCTGGGGCGAGCCGCTGACCGAACACATCACCTCGGCGACGACCGATGCGCGTTTCTTCGGCCTCTACGCCGACACGCCGGCGATCGTCTACGGCCCGATCTGCCGCATGCCGCATGGCTATGACGAGGCAGTCGATCTCGACTCGGTGCGCAAGGTCACCCAGACGATCGCGCTGTTCATTGCCGACTGGTGCGGCCTCGAACCCATCGATCCCGAGGTCAGGTCATGAGCGCCGCGATGTCCGATGCTTTCGGCGAAACACTCGCCGAGGACGCGCCTGACGTCTCGACCGCCGACGCGCTCGCCATCCTGCGCCGGCACTACGGGCTCACCGGCGCCGCGCGTCCTTTGCCTGGCGAACGCGACCACAATTTCCACATCCAGACCGACGGTGAGTGCGAGTTCGTCCTGAAGATCTCCCATCCGGCGGAAGAGGCCGGCTTCACCGACTTCCAGAACAAGGCGCTCGACCACATCCTCGCGGTCGACCCTGCCTTGCCGGTTCCCTCGGTGCGCAAAAGCTTGCAGGGCGAGGCGCAATTCACGGTCAGCGTCGGTGGATCGGCGCCGCGCATCATCCGGCTGGTCACCTATCTGCCCGGCCAGTTGCTGTCGCGCTCACCCCCGTCAGCGGCGCAGGACCGCAATCTCGGTATTTTTCTCGCTCGCCTTGGCCGGGCGCTGCGCGGTTTCTTCCATCCGGCCGCCGGCAGCGACCTGCTTTGGGATATCCGCAAGGTCGCCAAGACGCGACCGATGATGGCGCATATCCCTGACGCTGGTCGGCGGGCCATGGTCGAGCGCGCAATCGACTCCTTCGAGGAGCATGCGGCGCCGGTCATCCCGAAACTGCGCGCCCAGATCGTCCACAACGACATGAACTCCTACAATGTGGTGATGGATGCTTCGCGGCCGGAAGTCGTGAGCGGCATCCTCGATTTCGGCGACATGATCCATTCGCCGCTGATCTGCGACCTCGCCATCGGCGCCGTCTACCGCTGGCCGGCGGAGGGCCATCCGCTGGCGCCGGCCGCGCGCTTCGTCGCCGGCTATCAATCCGTGCAGCCGCTCGAGGCCGAAGAGATCGGCATTCTCTTCGATCTGATCCGGGCCCGTCTTGCGCTCATCGCCAACATCGCCAGCTGGCAGGCGGAGCGCTTCCCGGCCAAGCGCGACTATGTGCTGCGTCTCGCCACCGAAGTGTGGGCCTCGCTCGAACGGCTGGACGAACTCTCGTCCACTGACGCCCGCCGCTATTTCCTCGACCATTCCAATCCGGAGTAGATGCTCGTGTCCCAGTCCTCGCCTTACCCTGCAAATGCCGACGCGGCATCGGAGCGCGCGCTGCTTGAACGCCGAGCCAGGCTGCTCGGGCCGACCTACCGCGCCTTCTACCGCAACCCGATCCATCTGGTGCGCGGCAGCGGCGTGTGGCTCTACGACGCCCAGGGCCGCAAGTTCCTCGATGCCTACAACAATGTCGCCTCGGTCGGGCACTGCCATCCGCGCGTGGTCGAGGCGCTGTCGGGGCAGGCCGCGACGCTCAACACGCACACGCGCTATCTCAGCGAAATCATCCTCGACTACGCGGAGAAACTGCTCGGCACCGTTCCGGCCCATCTCGGCCACGCCATGTTCACCTGCACCGGCAGCGAGGCCAACGACCTCGCCATCCGCATCGCCCAGAATTCCAGCGGCGGCACCGGGGTGATCATCACCGATTTCGCCTATCACGGCGCCACGATCGCGACGGCTCAACTGTCGCCCGCGGCGGTCGGGGCAAAGGGCGTGCCCGCGCAGCATCGGACCGTGTCGGCGCCGGACACGTTCCGCGACCATGGCCGTGCCGCGCATGATTTCGCCAAGAACGTCGCCACGGCCATCGAGGGCATGCGCGCAAAAGGTATCAAGCCGGCAGCGCTGCTTCTCGACTCGGCCTTTTCCAGCGACGGCATCTTCTTTCCCGATGCGGCGGTGATGCGGGAGGCGGCCGATATAGTCAAAAAGGCCGGCGGCATCGTCATCGCCGATGAAGTTCAGTCCGGCTTCGGCCGGCTTGGCCAGGGCATGTGGGGTTTTGCTAACTATGGCCTCGAGCCGGACATCGTCACCATGGGCAAGCCGATCGGCGATGGGCACCCGATGGGCGCCGTGCTCGTGCGGCCGCGGCTTGTCGCCTCATTCGGCTCGAACACCGGTTATTTCAACACTTTCGGCGGCAATCCGGTCGCGGCGGCCGTCGGCCTCGCCGTGCTGGACGTGATCGAAGGCGAGGGGCTGATCGCGAATGCGCGCGATGTTGGCGCCTATACGGCTGACCTGCTGCGCACCCTGCAGAGCCGGCATGGCGCGGTCGCGGATATCAGGCACAACGGTCTTTATTTCGGTGTCGAGCTGACAGCGGACGGCGAGGCTCTGGCTGCCACCAAGACATCGGGGGTTGTCGAAGCCATGCGCGAAGACGGCGTTCTGATCTCGTCCTGCGGTCCGCGCGGCAATGTGCTGAAGATCAGGCCACCTCTGCCGTTTGCCAGGGACAATGCCGAGCAACTGGCCGAGACGCTCGATCGCGCCCTGTCGAACTGGTGAGCGGACCGAACGCATGCTGAAGCTCGAACATCAAACCCTGAATGACCGCGCCTATGGCGCGCTCAAGCAGGAATTGATTTCGGGTGGCTTCAGCCCCGGCCAGACATTGGTCATCCGCAAGCTCGCCGAGACGTTCGGCATCTCGACGACACCGATCCGCGAGGCGCTGCAACGGCTTGTCGCCGAGCGGCTTCTGGAGATGCAGAACAACCGCTCGGTCATCGTGCCGTTGCTGTCCGCGCCCGCCTTCGAGGAATTGACGCGCATCCGCATCGCCGTCGAGGGGCTGGCGGGCGAGGTGGCGGCGACCAGGATGAGCGAAAGCGGGCTGGCTGACATACAGGCGATCCTTGCCGGCATGCAGCGTGCCATCGAGGCCGGCGACGCCAGGGCCTATCTGACGCTCAACGAGGCCTTCCACTTCGCCATCTACCAGCACGCCGGCGCGCCGATCCTTTTGAACATGATCCGCGATCTTTGGGGTCGGGTCGGGCCTTATCTCAAGCTGCTGATGCGGGCCGATCGCTACATTCCGCAGTCGAATGACTCGCATCGCAAGATCGTCGCCGCACTGGAGCAGCGCAGCGGTTCCACTGTGCGGATTTTCATAGAAGAGGACATCGCAATGGCGGCCGCGGTTTTGTCGGCCAACCTTGGCGCGGCCAGCTGACTGTTCGCCTATCGCGTCTCGTCCAAACGGTCGCGCAGCATGCTCCAGCCGAGCAACATGTTGGGCGCATGCCGCAGCATGGCATGGAACGGGATCGGCGCCGGCGGCGCGAAGGGCAGCGGCAGGTCGCGGGCGTCGGTTCCAGAGGCCCAGTCGGCCAGCACCTTGCCCATCGCCGTCGTCATGGCGATGCCACGGCCGTTGCAGGCACGACCGGCGATCAGGCCCGGCCCGAGATCGAGCAGGTGCGGCAGGAAATCCGGTTCGACCGCAGCCATTCCCGACCAGCTATAGGCGAGCGGTGGCAGGTCAGGCAGACCGAGATGCCGGCCAAGCCTTCGCCAGATCGTCCGCGGTACACGCGTGTCGGCGCCGGCGCCAAGAATATGCATTCCGCCGCTGATCAGCCGGTTTTCGGCGTCGAAGCGGAAGGTGAAGAGATTGCGCCTGGTGTCGCCGACGCCTTGCTCACCGGGAAGCAACCGGCTGCGCACATCACGAGGCAGTGGCGCTGTCGCGATCTGGAAGACTTTCAGCGGAAAATAGGTTCGCTGCAATGACGGATCGAGGGACCAACCATAGGCGTTGGTGGCGATCAACACCTTGGCGGCGCGCACCGATCCCGAAGGCGTTTTCAGCATCCAATCATCGGCCATGCGATCAACCGAGGTGACGCGCGTCCGCTCGAAGATATTCGCGCCGGCTTTCTCCGCCGCATCGGCGAGCCCGCGCGCGTATTCGACCGGATTGAGCACGCCGCCAGAACGATCCATCCAGCCGCCGACATAGCCTGGCACGCCCGTCAGCGCCTCGACCTCCTGCCGATCCAATGTGACTGCCGGCCGGCCACGTTGCGCCCATTGCCCGGCACGTGACTTGACCTTCTCGAAGGCGGCAAGCGAATGCGCCGGCTGGATCCATCCGCTCTGCACCGCGTCGCAGTCGATGCCGTGCTGCCGGATCAGGCGGAACACCAGATCGGCACTGCCGGCGGCGAAATCGATCAGCCTTTCCCCGCGCGAAGGTCCGAGGTGGGCCAGTATGTCGGCCGGGTCCATCTTGGCGAAGTTCGGCACGACGAAGCCGGCATTCCTGCCGGTCGCGCCCCAGGCGATGAATTCGGCTTCGAGAACGGCGACGGAAAATCCTTTCTCGGCGGCGTGCAGTGCGGTTGAAAGGCCGGAAAAGCCGCCGCCGACTATGGCGAGGTCGACATCGAGCCCGCCTTGCAGCGCCGGCCGCTCGCGGCGATTGCGGCTGACCGCATGCCAGAGCGAAGCGTCATGGGCTTCCTGCCGGACCACGGCATTCATGACCCGGAACTGCTCTTGGCCTGAGCGATCTTCGCCCGCTTGCCGAACCATGGCCGCCGCGGCCTGTCGCCGAACAGGCCGTTTGGCCGGATCAGCAGGATGACGCAGAGCATGACGCCGATCGCGGCGATCTGCAGCGCGGCGGCGCGCGCCTGCTGTTCGGGCTGGAACAGGATGCTGGTCAGCGTGCCCGATCCGGCCCATATCGCCCACACCAGGATGCTGCCGATGACGGCGCCGAGATTGCTGCCCGAGCCGCCGACGATCAGCATCACCCACACCTGGAAGGTCAGGATCGGCAGATAATTGTCCGGCGCGATGAAGCCGGTGAAATGCGCCTGCAGCGCGCCGGCCAGTGCCATGATGGCGCCGCCGACGGCAAAGGCCTGGACGCGATAGAAACGCGCGCTTTTGCCAAGTGAGATCGCCGCCCGCTCGTCCTCGCGCAGTGCCTTCAGCACGCGTCCCCACGGGCTGCGCGACAGATGCTCCAAAGCGAGATAGGCGATCAGCGTCACGGCCGAGACGACGGCGAGGTTCGACAGGTTGAACAGCAGTGGCGTCTCGGCAAGGCCGCCGAAGGGGCGCGGAATGAAGCCGATGCCGAATGGGCCGCCGGTCAGTTTCTGCGCGTTGAGCGCGACCAGTTGCACGACGACGGCAACGCCAAAGGTGGTGATCGCCAGATAGTCGGACCTGAGCCGCAGCGTCGCCATGCCGGTAAGGGCCGCGGCGATGCCGCCGACGACCATGGCGCCCGCCCAGCCGGCAAGGATCGGCAGGCCGAAGCCGCCGAGTCGTGCAGCGTCGTCCGGTGTCGTCAGCAGCGCGGATGTATAGGCGCCGATGGCGACGAAGCCGGCGAGGCCGACATTGAACAGGCCGGTCAGCCCCCACTGTAAATTGAGCCCCAGCGTGACCAGCGAAAAGATCAGCGCGGTGGTCAGGAAGAAGGCGCCGTAGCCAAGCAGGTCCATCAGCGTTCCCTCACACCAAACAGACCGATCGGCCGCACGAACAGCACCGCCATCAGGATGATGAAGGAGATCGCGGCGCGCCATTCGGCACCGATCAATTGCACCGCGCCGGCTTCGGCCAGCCCGATGATCATCCCGCCGAGCACCGCCCCTGGGATGCTGCCGATGCCGCCGAGAATGGCGGCGGCAAACATCGGCAGCAGCATGTCGAAACCCATGAACGGGCGGATCTGCACCAGAATGCCGATCATCACGCCGGCCACGCAGGCGAGCGCGCCGCCGATGACCCAGGTGATGCGCACCACGCTGGCGACGTCGATGCCGACGATGCGGGCCAGTGCCGCGTTCTGGCTCAGGGCCTGCATCGAGCGGCCGGTCTGCGTGCGCGTCATCAACAGATGCACGCCGAGCACCAGCACGGCGGTCAACAGCAAAAGCGCGATCTGGTCGGGCGTGATGCGGATGCCGAATCCGACCGGCATGGCTATCTGGATCGCCCGGCTGAAATAGGTCGGCCGCGAGCTGAAGGTGAATTCGAGCAGGCTTCTCAGCGCCATCGAGGCGCCGAAGCTCGCCATCACCACGATGATCGCCTGGCCTTGCGAGCGAAGCCGCGCGAACAGCACCTTGTCGAGCAACAGCGCCAAGAGGGCGGTGAAGGCCATGCCGACGATCAGCGCGACAATGAGCGGCCAGCCGAAGGACAACGGCGCGATCGGCGCCACCTTGCCGAAGGTAGCGCCGATGGCGCTGACGACGGCCAATGTCGCATAGGTGCCCCAGGCCATGAAATCGCCATGGGCGAAGTTCGAGAAGCGCAGGATCGAATAGGTGAGCGTCACGCCGATCGCGCCCAAGCCGATCATCGAGCCCGTCAAAAGTCCGTCGACGACGAATTGCAGGCTCATCCCCCACCTCCTGTGTCGGACTTACGGGGTCGCTGGCCGAGATAGAGCTCGGCGACGACCGGATCGTTCCACAGTTCGGAGGCGACGCCCTCGTGCCGGTCCTTGCCCTCGACCAGCACATAGGCGCGGTCGCCGATGGCAAGCGCTGCCTTTGCATTCTGTTCGACCAAAAGGATGGTGACGCCGGATCTGCGGATGCCGGCCAGCATCTCGAACACCATCGAGACGAATTTCGGCGACAGGCCGGCCGACGGCTCGTCCAGCACCAGCACCTTGGGCTGGACTATCAGCGCCCGTGCGACGGCCAGCATCTGCCGCTGTCCACCCGAAAGGTTGCCGGCGGCGGTCCGCCGCTGGCGGACGAGGTCGGGGAAGGCCGCATACATCTCCTCGATGCGGGCGGGGATTTCGCGCCGCTCGAGGATGCCGCAGGCGACCTTGAGATTGTCCTCGACCGACATCAGCGGGAAGATGTTTTCGGTCTGCGGTACGAACGCCAGGCCGAGCCGCACCATGGTGTGGGCCGGCGCGGCAGTGATGTCCTTGCCGTCCAGAAACACGGTGCCACGAGTGATCGGGACGAGGCCGGCGATCGCCTTGATGAAGCTCGACTTGCCGGCGCCGTTGGGGCCGAGCACGACGACGATCTCGCCCTTGCCGACGGTGATCGAGGCGCCGCGCACGATCGGCACGCCGGGCTCGTAGCCGGCTTCGAGATCGCGGACGTCGAGGACGGTCGCGCTCATGCGGTGCCTCCGAGATAGGCCTCGATGACGCGCGGGTCGCGGGCGACTTGTTCCGCCGTGCCTTCGCTGAGCAACTGGCCGCTCGCCATGACCAGGACGCGATGGCAGAGCCGTGTCACCATGTCGATGTTGTGCTCGATCAAGAGGAAGGTGATGCCGCGCGCGTTGATATCGCGGATGCGGTCGATGATGACTTCGAGCAGCGTTGCGTTGACGCCCGCCGCCGGTTCGTCGAGCAGGATGATCGCCGGATCGGCCATCATGACGCGGGCGAGTTCGAGCAGCTTGCGCTGGCCACCGGAAAGCACGCGCGCCGGCTCATGCGCGAGATGGGTGAGGGTGACGAGCTCCAGCAGTTCGAGCGCCTTTGTCCTGGCTGCCCGTTCCTGCGCCGCCACGCGCCATGGGGTGACGAAATTGGCGAGCAGCCTTTCGCCGGCCTGGCCCTGTGCCGCCAGCATGATGTTTTCGATCAGCGTCAGGTTGGGCAGCGGGCGCGGGATCTGGAAGGTGCGGCCAAGGCCTCGACCGATGCGCAGATGCGCGGCTTCGCCCGAGACAGGCGTGCCATTGAGCAGGATCTCGCCGCCGGTCGGCAGGATGCTGCCGGCGAGCAGATCGAACATCGTCGTCTTGCCGGCGCCGTTCGGGCCGATGAGACCGAGGATTTCTCCAGCCCTGACGTCGAACGAGACATCGTTGACGGCGACGAGGCCGCCGAACCGCCTGACGACGTTCCTTGCCGTCAGAACCGGGGCGCGGGTTTCTTGCCCTTGCCGTTTGGTTGCCTCGCTCATCAAACCCTCTGGCCGAAGACGATCGTTGCCGTCTTCTGATTATTGATTTGTGATCACAGTTGCTTTGATCACGCTATTCGGCTTTAATTTCGTCCGCAAGCCGAAAACCGGCCAAGAACGGAATTCCATGCAAAAGGCTGCCACCGAAAAGAGCAACGAGGCTATCGCGGCTCAACTGGCGCCGGTCGGTCGCGAAACGGTGCAGGATCGTGTCTATTCCGAACTGCGCCGTGCCCTGATTGGCGGCCTGTTCGAACCAAGCCAAGTGCTGACCATCCGTGGCCTGGCCGATGCGCTGGTCACCTCGACCATGCCGGTGCGCGAGGCGCTCGGCCGGCTGATCACGGAAAAGGCGCTGGAGGCGCTGCCCAACCGTTCGGTGCGCGTGCCGCCGATCACGCTGGAGCGCCTCGACGATCTCTTGCGCGCTCGCATCCTGATCGAGGGCGAGGCGATCGCGCTGGCAGCCGCCCGCATGGGTCCGCGCCAGATCGCCACCATCGAAACCATTCTCGGCGAATGGGACGAGATGCGGGCGCTGAAACACAAGAAGGACGTCGATCGCGAAGTGACGCTCAACCAGAGCTTTCACTTCGAGATCTACCGCTCCTGCGGCTCGGCCGTGCTGATCCCGATGATCGAGAGTCTGTGGCTGCAATCGGGCCCCTGCATCCGTGTCGCCATCTACGCCTTCTCGGAAGCCGGCGAGGTCGACACCGCCCAGTATCACCGCCGCATCGTCACGGCGCTGTCCACGCAGGATGCGCAGGCGGCGCGTGAATCGCTGGTCGCCGACATCAGCCGACCCTTCACCTTCCTGCGCAGCAAGCTGCAGGCTGTCGCCGCGAAAGACCAGACATGACCTCCATCAGGATCACCGAGCCGCGCTCGCAGCTTTCCGTGACTGCGCTCCTGCTGCCTGGGAAGGCGCCGGAGAACGCCGCCTTCCTCTCGGCGTACCTCGGCACGCCACGTGTCGTCCCTGGCATCCATGCGATGTGGACAGGGCCGGAAATCTCCTGTCCGGTTCCGGCGGCCGATCTCGAGGGCCAGGCCTATGCCAGGCCGTTGCCGGCCGAGAACGCCACGCTGACACCGCAGCCCGGCGACATCGTGTTGTCCTATGTGCCGCCGCGCATGTGGGGCGGCAACCCCAATGCGATCTTCGACATCGGCCTCTACTACGGGCAGGGCGCGCGCCTCTTGTTTCCGATCGGCTGGCTCGCCGGCAGCGTGGTGGCGCAAGTGCGTGCCGAAGAGCGTGACCAGTTCGCCGCCGCATGTGGGGTGATCCGGCGCAACGGCGCCTGCGACGTCACTTTCAGCCTGGTGGAGGCCTGAAATGGCCGACGACAGTTTCGAGCTGTTCGACCTTCGCGTCGAGGCGGTCATTCCTGAGGGCAAACCGATCTATTGCGGCGCCAAGGCCGGCGACTATTTCGAGCTCAAGGGCGAGATGCTGTCGATGCCGGCAGGGCAGGGGTTTTCGATCTATTCGCTCGCCGCCGTGCTGCCGCTGCTGGCGGCGAAGCAGCGCCCTACCCACGCGAACGACTGGATGACCTCTGACGCCGAGATCGCTTGTCCCGATCCCAATTGCGCCAGCCGGCTCCGGATCGTCAGGGTGGCCAAGCGGCGGTTCAGCCATGCCGAGACCACGGCCGTGCCGCTGCCGGAGGAGGATGACCTGACATGATCGCCAAGTCCTTCGAACTCGGCCCCGGCTATACCATCTCGCGCGTCATCCGCGGCGGCTGGCAGCTGGCCGGCGGCCACGGCACCATCGACCGCGGCCAAGCAGTTGCCGATCTGATCGCCACCTTCGATGCCGGCATCTGGACCTATGATTGCGCAGACATCTACACCGGTGTCGAGGAGCTCATTGGCGCGGCGCGCCTGCGGCTGGCCAGCGAGCGCGGCCTCGACGTCGCGGCCAGGATGAAGGTGCACACCAAGCTGGTGCCCGACCTCGAACGGCTGGCCACCATCAGCCGCGACTATATCAGGGGGATCGTCGACCAGTCGCTGCGGCGGCTCAAGACCGAGCGGCTCGATCTCGTGCAGTTCCACTGGTGGGACTATGACCAGCCCCGCTATGTCGAGGCGATGGGCTGGCTGGACGAGCTTCGGCTGGAAGGCAAGGTGCGCAATCTCGGCACCACCAATTTCGACACGCCGCGGCTTGCCGAAATCCTCGCCGCCGGCATCCCGCTGGTCAGCCAGCAACTGCAATATTCTGTGCTCGATCAGCGGCCGGGCAACAGCCTGGCGGCACTGGCAAAACAGAACGGCGTCAGCTTCCTCTGCTACGGCTCCGTCGCCGGCGGCTTTCTCAGCGACAGATGGCGTGGTGTGGCCGAGCCCGCCACGCCACTCGAAAACCGCTCGCTGGTCAAATACAAGCTGGTCATCGACGATTTCGGCGGCTGGGACCTGTTCCAGGAGCTGCTTCAGGCGCTGAAGGCCGTTGGCGACCGCCACGGCGTTGACATCGCCACCATCGCCAGCGCCTGGGTGCTGGAGCAGCCGCAAGTGGCGGCCGTCATCGTCGGCGCCCGCAACCAGGCGCATGCGCTGGCCAATGCAAAAATCATGGACGTCGCGCTCGATGCCGAGGATCGGGCGCGGATTGCGGCCGTCATCGCGCAAGGCACCGGCCTCGAGGGTGACGTCTACACGCTGGAGCGCGACCGTCACGGCCGTCACGGCTCGATCATGCACTACAACCTCAATGCGGGGAAGAAATGAGCGGCGAACCCTCCCTGTTTTCACGCGCCAGCGCCGAGGTCATCGACCTGCATCGCTTCTTCGTCGACTGGTTCGTCGCCGCGCGAGCCAACACGGTGGACTTCGGCCGCTTCGAACGCGCCATGGGCGAAGACCTCAGCATGGTGGCACCGAACGGGCAGGTCCTCGATCGCGAAGCGATCGTCGACCATGTCCGCTCAAGCCGCGCCTCTTGCGACGACGGTTTTGCCATTTCGATCGAGGACATCCGGCCCGGCTGGCAGGACGCGGACACGATCGTCGTCCTTTACGTCGAGGCACAGCTGCGCGGCGGCAAGCACAGCCGCCGCCAGTCGAGTGCCGTCTTCACCACCAGTTCATCGGCGCCCAACGGGGTCGAATGGCGACATCTGCATGAAACCTGGCTGCAGGTGCCGGAACGCTGAAACAGGCTCCAGAGATCAAATACAGTTGAGTAACGAAAGGGGAACAACAATGACAAAGACGATACTTCAACTCACCACGGCACTTGCTCTCGTGACGATGGCGGGTGCGGCACAGGCCGCGGATTGCAAGATCACCGTCGGCCTCGTCATGGAGCTGACCGGCCCGGCCGGCGAATACGGCCAGGCTGGCGCCAAGTCGGTCGAGATGGCCTTCCGCGACATCAACGACGCCGGCGGTGTGCGCGGCTGCGATCTCGTCACCGACACGCGCGACAGCCAGAGCCAGGGCAACATCGCGGTCGACGCCGCCACCCAGCTGGTTCAGGTCAAGAAAGTGCCGGTGATCATAGGTGGCATCATCTCGTCGGTGTCGATCCCGATCCTGACCTCTGTGACCGCACCCGCCAAGATCGTCCAGGTGTCGCCCGCGTCCTCCTCGCCGACGCTGACGGCGCTCGGCCGCGATGGCAAGACCAACGGCATCTTCTTCCGCACCATCACCTCGGATGCGCTGCAGGGCGTCGCCGCCGCCAAATACGCGATCGACAAGGGTTTCAAGAAGCTGTCGGTCATCCACGTCAACAACGATTTCGGCGTCAACATGGTGGCCGAATTCTCGCGTGCCTACAAAGCGCTCGGCGGCACCATCGTCTCCGACACGCCTTACAACGAGAAGCAGTCGAGCTATGCCTCGGAAGTCACGGCGGCGATGGCCGGCGAACCCGACGGGCTCTATCTCGTCAGCACGCCGGTCGACGGCGCAACGGTTGCCCGCACCTGGATTTCGCAAGGCGGCGTGCAGAAGTTCCTGCTCAATGACGGCATGAACAGCCCGGACTTCATCGAGTCGGTAGGCGCCGATTATCTGAAGGAAGCTTACGGCACGTCATCCGGCACCAGCCCGACCGCCTCGACGGAGTATTTCACCAAGAACTACAAGGAATTCTCCGGCATCGAACCGTCCAATCCGGCGGCTGACCGTTCCTATGATGCGGGCGCCATCGTTGGCCTTGCCATCGGCATTGCCGGCTCGGAGGATCCGGCCAAGATCAAGGACGCGATGTACAAGGCGGTCGACCCGGCCGGCACGCCGATCTTTGCCGGCAAGGAAGAGTTCGCCAAGGCGCTCGGCCTGATCAAGGACGGCAAGCCGATCCGCTATGAAGGCGTCATCGGCCCGGTCGCCTTCGACAAATATGGCGACATCACCGGCCCGTTCCGGCTGTGGAAGATCGTCGACGGCAAGGTAACGACCGACGGGGAAATGACCACCGACGATGTCAACGCCCTGCAGGCGAAACTTCAGTAAGACAACCCTATTTTCCGGTATCGATCACGACCTCATCATGATCGATACCGGACGATTGTCCTGTTCTGCATTACCCACGGATACGGACGACGTCGCTTTGCGTGGGCGAGCGTTGACCGGCAGGCGATCATGGATAGGATCGGCCGATGTCGCCTGAAATCCAACAGCTCCTATCCGCGCTCGGCGACCGGCTGGGTACGGGCGGCGTGCTCGCCGGCCCGGATGTGGATCAGCGCTATCGCGACGATCCCGACGGCAAGCTCGGCACGTTTCCCGAAGCGGTGCTGCGCCCCCGCGACACCCAGGGTGTGGCGGCGGCACTCGCCGCATGCAACGATCTTGGCCAGCCGGTTGTGGTGCAGGGCGGACGCACCAGCCTGGCAGGCGCCGCGCGTGTGCAGCCGGGTGAGGTGGTGCTGTCGCTGGAGCGCATGACCGGCCTCGCAGTTCCGGATCGGCAGGCTGCCAGCATCGTTGCCGAAGCGGGCGTGACGCTGCAGGCGGTGCAGGAGGCCGCCGACGGCGCCGAGCTGATGTTCGGCGTCGATATCGGCGCGCGCGGCTCCGCGACGATCGGCGGCAACATCGCCACCAATGCCGGCGGCATCCGTGTGCTGCGCTATGGCATGTACCGCGCTCAGGTTCTGGGACTGGAGGCCGTGCTTGCCGACGGAAGCGTGCTGACCTCGCTCAAGGGCCTGCCCAAGGACAATTCCGGTTACGACCTCGGCCAACTCTTCATCGGCTCGGAAGGAACGCTCGGCGTCGTCACACGCGCCGCGCTCAGGCTGCATCCCAAGCCGGCGTCCGAGGTCAACGCTTTCTGCGCGCTCTCCTCGCTCGATGCGGCGATCGCGCTGCTTGGCCTGCTGCGGCAAAAGCTCGGCCCGCTGCTGTCCGCCTATGAGGTCAACTTCGCACCGCTCTATGACGTCATGGTCGCCAGCATGGCCATGCTGGCGCCGCTGCCGGCTGGCTCGCCCGTCTATGTGCTGGCCGAGATCCAGGGCAGCGAGCCGGAACGTGACGGCGAACGCTTCGCCGAGGTGTTGATGCAGGCGGTCGAGGACGGTGTCATCGACGATGTGGTCGTCTCGCAGTCGCCGCGCGAATTCCGGGCGCTGTGGGACGTGCGGGAAGACGCTAATCGCATCCTGTTCTCGATCAAGGGTCTGATCGGCGTCGACATCAGCATCCCGCTGGCCCACATGGGAGCATTCCTGCAAGCGGCGGACGCCGCCATCCATGCCGTCGACCCCGGCGCCGACATCTATGTCTTCGGCCATCTCGGCGACGGCAATCTGCACTACCAGGTCCGCACGGTCGATCCGGCGGCGGCATACGACATCGTCTATCGCGGCGTCGCGGCGGCCGGCGGCGGCGTTTCGGCCGAACATGGTATCGGCCTCGACAAGAAGAAGTGGCTGCATCTGGTCCGCAGTGACGCCGAAATCGCCACGATGCGGCGGCTGAAGGCCGCATTCGACCCCAGAAACATCCTCAATCCGGGACGGGTCTTCGACCTCAACCCAACCGCCTTCTCCCGATGACGATTGCCCGGTAACTCAGGTCCGTTCAGTCGCGACTTGCCTGGGGATGAGAAAGCGGGCGGCAAGCACGCAGAGCAGCACGGTGAACATCAGGATCAGCGCCACCAGCGCATTGATGTCGGGTGAGAAGCCAAGCCGCATCATCGCCCACAGCCTGACCGGCAATGTGCTCTGGGTGCCGGTGACCAGGATGGTGATCATCGTCTCGTCGAACGACAGCGCGAAGGCCAGGATGGCGCCGCCGACCATCGCGCTCGACAGGTTCGGCAGGATGATGCGCCAGAACGTCTGCCAGCCCGTGGCGCCGAGATCGTAGGAGGCTTCGACCAGCGTGCGGCTCATCGACTGCAGCCGCATCAGCACTGTGCGGTAGACGATCGCCAGCACGAAAACCGTATGCCCGATGACGATCGTCAGCAGCGAGCGTTCGAGGCCGATTTCGCGGAAGAAGATCAGCAGCGCCAGACCGCTGATGATGGGCGGCATCAGGAACGGCAGGAAGATTATGAACTGCAGGATCGACCGCCCGGAGCGGCGGCCGTGATAGTAGAGCGCCAGCAGCGTTCCGCTGACCACCGAGAGGATGACGGTGCACACACCGACGATCAGCGTGGTACGCAAGGCGACCAATATGTCGTGATTTTCGGCCAGCGCGACATAGGTCGCGAAGGTCGGCGACGACCAGTCGACATTGCCACGCGCAATGGTGAAAAACGACGACACGATCGGGACGAACAGCGGGCTGTAGAGCAGCACGGCAACCAGCGTCGTGATCGCGGCCAGAAGGACGGTGGACAACCGGGGCAGGGTGGTCATACCGAAGTCCCTCGATTTCGCCCGAAGCGTTCGCCAACGAGGATTGCCGCGATCACCACGACCGCCAGCGCCACCGATAGTGCGGCGCCGAACGGCCAGTTATAGGCCGTGCCGAACTGGCTGTAGAGAATGCGGCCGAAGGTGAAGCCGCTGATCCCGCCGACCATTTGCGGCGTCAGGAAATCGCCGATCGCCAGCACGAAGACGAAACTCGCCGCCGAGGCCACGCCGGGCAGGCTGAGCGGCAAGGTGATGCGCAGGAATGTCTGCCAGCCGCTCGCCCCGAGATCGTCGGAGGCACGCAGCAGCACCTGCGGTATCCGCTCCAGCGACAGGAAGATCGGCAGGATAGCAAAGGGGATCAAGAGCAGGGTCAGCGTCAGCAGGATGGCGTTCATGTTGAACACGAAAAGCGTCGACGGCTGCTGCAGGATGCCGACCGCCACCAGCGCCTTGTTGAGAAAGCCGTTGAGGCCGAGGATGCTGCGGATCGCATAGATCTTGATGACGTAGCTCATCAGCAACGGCACCAGCAGCAGCATCAGCAAGGCATAGCGCCAGCGCCCTTTCAGCGTCGTCAGGAAATAGGCGGCGGGATAGGCAAGCAGAATGCAGATGATGGCCACCGAGACGCACAGCACGATGGTGTTCCAGAACACCGGCAGAAAGATCGGATCGGTGAAGAACCTGACATAGTTGCCCAGCGACAGGCCGTAGACGATCGTGCCCTGGTCGACGCTGAAGAAACTGTAGCCGAGGAAGATCGCCAGCGGCACCAGGACGAAGGCCACCGGCAAGGCGAACGCCAGCACTGTCACCAGCAGCGACAGCCGTCTTTCCGCAGGCTGTGTCGAGCCGGCTTCGCTCATGCCAGCACCAGATGGCCTTCATGCGGCGCAAACGAAAGCGACACCGTCTCGCCAGGTTTCAGCGCGCTGCCGTCGACCCGGCTCGGCACGCGCAGCCGCAAGCGTTGCGCGGCATTGTCGGCGCCGGCCGTGATGGTGGCGACGGTCGACGAGCCGGCAAACGCCATGTCGGAGATCGTGCCGGAAAAACGGTTGTCGGTGTCCTTTGCATCCGCAAGATGTAAGGCCTCGGGACGGAACGCCGCGTAGGCGCTGGCGCCATCCGTTGCGGCCTTCAAATGCGGCTGGTTGCTGATCGAGCAGACCAGGCGTCCGAGCGCCGTCTCGATCGATCGCAGCTCGCCCTGGACGGCCCCAAGTTTTCCCGCCACTAGATTGTTCTCGCCGAAGAAGCGCGCGACGAACTCGCAATTCGGCTTGTAGTAGAGGTCGTGCGGCGTGCCGAGCTGGCGGATATGGCCGGCTTCCATGACGCAGATCCGGTCGGCCATGCCGATAGCTTCTTCCTGGTCATGGGTGACGAACAGGAAGGTGGTCTTGATTTCGCGCTGGATGGATTTCAGGAAGACCTGCATCTGCCGGCGCAGTTCGAGGTCGAGCGCCGCCAGCGGCTCGTCGAGCAGGATCAGGCGCGGCTGGCAGATCAGCGCACGGGCAAGCGCGACGCGCTGGCGCTGGCCGCCGGAGAGCTGTGCCGGAAATCGGTCGGCGAAACGCCCGAGCTGAACCAGGTCCAGCGCCTCCGCGACACGGCGCGCGATCTCTTTGCGCTGGATATGGCGAACCGAAAGCCCGTAGCCGACATTGCCTGAAACGGTCAGATGCGGAAACAGCGCGTAGTCCTGAAACACGGTGTTGAACGGCCGCCGGTTGATCGGCATGCGGCTGATGTCCTGGCCGTCCAGACGGATCTCGCCAGATGTCAGCGGCTCCAGCCCGCCGATCAGCCGCAGCACCGTTGTCTTGCCGGAGCCGGACGGCCCGAGAACGGTGAGGAACTCACCGTCCCGGATCGACAGGTCGATGTCGTGCAGCACGGGGACCGTGCCGTAGGATTTCGAGACGGACCGCAGCGTCAGCAGGTCGGCGTTCTGGTTCATGAAATACTCTCGCATACGCTTCGGCGGTCCGGAACTCCGGACCGCCGGGTCCTTCGAAGGCATGGGGCGGAAAGATCAGGGCGTCGCCTTGACCTCGTTCCACATGTCCGAACGCTTGAGCGGGTCCTCGACATTGTTGAGCCAGACCAGCTTGTCGTTGCCGCCTGCGCTGCCGGTTTCCGTCACCGTGTTGCCGAAGCCGGTGCGCTCGGAAAGCTCGCCGCTGACCTTCTTGCTCAGCATGAAGTCGATCCATTTCTCGGCCGCCGCATTGTCGCGGACGCCCTTGGAAATGACCCAGTTGTCGAGCCAGGCAAGCGCGCCCTCGCTTGGATTGACGTAGGCGACGTGAGCGCCGATCTTCTGCAGCGCCTTGACCTGCTGCTGGCCGTAATTGGCCCAGATCAGGGCCACATCATTGTTCTGGTAGATCTGCTGCGCCTCGTCGGCGGTGGTGTAGAAGCTCAGCACGTTGCGCTTCAGTTCGACCAGCTTGGCCTTGACCGCCGCCATCTGCTCTTCGTTGAGGTTGAACGGATCCTTGTAGCCGAGCGTCAGTGCGGTGAACGAGAAATTGTGCTCGCCATTGTCGTAGGCCAGAACCTTGCCCTTGTATGCCGGGCCCCACAGGACCGACATCGAGGCCGGCGCCGGCTTGACCTTGTCGGTGTCGTAGATCAGGCCGATGGAGTCGAAGCAGAACGGAATGCCGTAGACCTTGCCGTCCTTGGTGACGCCGCTCACCGCGGTCAGATCACGGAAGCGCGGCAGCACCTCTTTCTGGTTGGCGAGCTTGGTGACGTCGATCGGCGACACCAGGTCGGCCTTGATATAGCGCTGCAGCTGGGCGGTGTTGACCGCGAAAACATCGAAGTCCTGGCCTTCGCTGCCCTTGATCTTGGCCCAGATCTCGTCGTCGCTGCCGATGAAGACGACATCGACGCCGATGCCGGTCGCAGCGGTGAAGTCCTTGACCCAGTCGGCGTCGGCGTAGCCGTCCCAGGCCAGAACCCGCAGGTTCGCGGCGAGCGCCGCCGATGTCATCAGGCCGATGCCGAGCCCGATCGTTGCCATTCTTAGAAACAGTTTTTTCAGTCCCATTTTCAATCTCCCATTGTCATTCTGGTGGACCGCAGTTTCCGGACTTTTGCCGTCACAGCTGGGTGACCGCGACCAGTCCCTCGTCCGGCACCGACACCATCCGGTTGCGCAGTGGCTTGCCGAATGTCTGTGCCTGGATTTCATATTCGTCGCCGGAAGCCGTCTTGACGCCGGAGGCGTAGCTCATTACCGCCGCGCCGAAGAAATAGGCATGCAGGTCGCCCGCCCTGCGGTGCATCGGGTAGCGGAAATGGAAGTGTTCTAGATTGGCGATCGAGTGCGACATGTGCGCCTCGCCCGACAGGAACTCCTGCTCCCAGATAACGGTGCCGTCGCGCAGGATGCGCGAATGGCCGCGCACTTCGTCGGGCAGGCCGCCGATCAGCAGCTCCGGCCCGATCGAGCAGGAGCGCAGCTTGGAATGGGCGAGATAGAGGTAATTCTCGGCCTCCGTCACATGGTCGGAATATTCGTTTCCGAGCGCATAGCCGATGCGGTGGGGGCGGCCATCCGGCCCATTGAGATAGAGGCCGACGATCTCGGCTTCTTCGGCCCCGGCGAGCGCGAATGCCGGCATCGGCAGCGGCGCACCTGGCGGCACGACACAGGTGCCGACGCCCTTGAAGAACCATTCGGGCTGGATTCCGATCTGCCCGGCGGCGGGCTTGCCGCCCTCCAGACCCATGCGGAAGATCTTTAGCGAATCCGATTCCTCGGCATCCTCGCCATGGGTCAGCACATGCATCTTGTCGCGTGCGGCGGCACTTCCGGTATGGGTCAGGCCCGTGCCGGTGACCAGGAAGCGCGCCGGTTCCGGATGGTCGACCGGGGCCAGCACGCGGCCATCGCGCAACAGCTGGTCGTAGTCGATCGTCGCGCTGCCGGTCCGCTTCTCGACCAGCGCTGCGATCGACGTGCCCTGGGCGATCGCCGCTTCGGCAAGTTCCAGCACGGTGCTGGTCTTTTCGAGCGGGTGCAGATGATTGCCGTCATCGGAGACACGGCCAACCCGTCTGCTGCCGTCGGCCATTCTGAACTGAACAAGACGCATGAACTAACCTTCTTCCTTTGAAGCCGTACGGGTCACACCCAGCCCGCATCGACGATGAACTGCTGGCTCGTGCACATGCGGCTGTCGTCGGCGGCGAGGAACAGCGCCATGCGCGCTATATCGGAGGGTTGCAGCCGGTCGGGCAGGCACTGCCTCTCCGCGATCTGGCGTTCGCCGGCCGGGTTCAGCCACAGGCGCATCTGGCGCTCGGTCATCACCCAGCCCGGCACCATGCAGTTGACGCGGATGCGTTCGGGGCCGAGTTCGCGGGCCAGCGCCCGCGTCATTCCGTAAACAGCGGCTTTCGCGGTGACATAGGCTGGGCAATCCGGATCGCCGACCATCCAGGTGATGGAGCCGAAATTGATGATCGAGCCGCCGCCCAGCGTGCTCATCTGCGGACGCACCGCCTGCGCCGCGAAGAACTGGTGGCGCAGATTGACCGCCATGCGGTCGTCCCAATAGGCAACCGTCACATCCTTGGTCTGGTGGCGGTCGTCATTGCCGGCATTGTTGCACAGGGCCTGGATGGGGCCATTGTGCCGCATCGCCTGCACGGTTGCCGTCTGCAACTCTTCGACGTTGCGCAGGTCGCAGGGAATGAACAGCGGTGCGGCATGTCCCTCGGCCGCGATCGCATCGACCAGACGCCGTGAAGGCTCCTCGGCCATGTCGACGAAGGCGACACGGCTGCCTTGCGCGCAGAAATGGCGCACCAGGCTTTCGCCGATGCCGCTGCCGCCACCGGTAATGAAGACGCTGCGGCCCTTGAGGCTTGGATAGATCGCGTAGCCGATTTCATCCGTCATCGCGCGCCTCTCTAGTGCGAATGCCGAGGAATGCCGGCATCGCGCCTGCCGACGAGAAAGTCGAAAGGCCTGCAGAACGCGCTCGACATAAAGGCTCTGATAGCCGCCTTGCGGCGGCGCCGGCGGCTTCCAGTCACGCCGGCGGATTGCCAGCTCCTCATCCGATACCAAAAGCTCCAGCCGGCGGCCGGCGACATCGAGCTCGATAAGGTCACCGTCGCGCACCAGCGCCAGCGCGCCACCCGCGGCTGCTTCCGGTGCCACATGCAGAACCACGGTGCCGTAGGCGGTGCCGCTCATCCGCGCGTCCGAAATGCGAACCATGTCGGAGATGCCTTGCTTCAGCAGTTTCGCAGGCAGCGGCATGTTGCCGACCTCGGCCATTCCGGGATAGCCGCGCGGCCCGCAGTTCTTCAGCACCATCACCGAGGAGGCGTCGATATCCAGCTCCGGATCGTCGATGCGCGCGTAGTAGTGTTCGATGTTCTCGAACACCACCGCCTTGCCGCGATGCTGCATCAGCTCCGGCGTTGCCGCGGACGGCTTGATGACCGCCCCGTCAGGCGCCAAATTGCCGCGCAGGATGGAGATGCCGCCCTCCTTGGTCAGCGGCTGGCTCAGCGGTCGGATCACCTCGCTGTTGTAGTTGGGCGCGCCGTCGATCAATTCACCGATGGTCTTGGCGCTGACGGTCATGGCGTCGCGATGAAGAAGCCCCACTTCATCAAGCGACGCCATGACCGCGGCTAGCCCCCCGGCGTAGTAGAAATCTTCCATCAGGAACCGGCCCGACGGCATCAGGTCGACAATGGTTGGAACGTCGCGGCCAAGGCGGTCCCAGTCATCGAGGCTGAGATCGACACCGACCCGGTTGGCGATGGCGATCAGATGCAGCACCGCGTTGGTCGAGCCGCCGATCGCGCCATTGACGCGAATGGCGTTCTCGAACGCCTCTTTGGTAAGGATCCGCGCGATCGTCACGTCCCTGCGGACGAGATCGACGATCTGGCGTCCGGCCATCTGCGCGAGCACGCCACGGCGTGAATCCACAGCCGGGATCGCGGCATTGTCCGGCATGCCGATGCCCAGTGCCTCGACCATGCTGGCCATGGTCGAAGCCGTGCCCATCGTCATGCAACTGCCCGCCGACCGGCTCTGGCCCTGCTCAGCGGCGAGGAAGTCGGCGACCGGCATGCGGCCGGCCTTCACTTCCTCGGCGAATTTCCAGACATGGGTGCCCGAGCCGATATCCTGTCCTCGGAACTTGCCGTTGAGCATCGGTCCGCCGGAAACAGCGATGGTCGGCAGATTGCACGACGCGGCTCCCATCAGCAGCGCCGGCGTGGTCTTGTCGCAACCGACAAGCAGGATGACGCCGTCGATCGGATTGCCGCGGATGGACTCTTCGACATCCATGCTGACCAGATTGCGAAACAGCATGGCGGTGGGGCGCATGTTGCTCTCGCCCAGCGACATCACCGGGAATTCGAGCGGCAGGCCGCCGGCTTCATAGACGCCGCGCTTGACGTGATCGGCGAGCGCCCGCAGATGCGCATTGCACGGGGTCAATTCCGACCAGGTGTTGCAGATGCCGATCACCGGGCGGCCGTCGAAAGCGTCGGCGGGGATGCCCTGGTTCTTCATCCAGCTGCGGTGCATGAAGGCGTTCTTGCCTTCGCCGCCGAACCAGGCCTCGGATCGCAGCTTGCGTTTTGTCTCGGTCACGATGTCTGTTCCCGATCCTGGCGGCGCTTGTTGCGGTTCTCGACACTGCGGCGCACGTCTTCCTCGGCATTGTCGATGAGCACCAGCAGCGCTTTTTGCGCGCCTGCCGCGTCGCCGGATGCAATCTTTTCGGCCACTTCCCGATGCAGCGGTAAAGAATGACGCTGCCCTTCCGGATTGTCGTTGGAGAGGCGAAAGCTCATCACCAGCGCGGTTTCGACAAGTGCGGCCAGCGAGCCGATCAGCTCGTTGCCGGTCATGCGCAGGATGGTCTGGTGGAACAAAAGGTCGGGCTTGGCGAAGCGGTCGCCATCGTCGACAACGGCTTCCATCTCGGCCAGCGCGGCATTGATCTCGGCAATCTGCGCCGGTGTGGCGCGCTTGGCGGCGAGCGCGGCCGACATCGGCTCGATGGCACGGCGCAGTTCGAACAGCGCCCGGACATCCTCGGCGCTGACACCGCTGGCATAGCGCCACGACAGGACGTCCGGATCGAGGAAATTCCAGTCGGAGCGGGGACGCACCCTTGTACCGGTCTTCGGCCGCGATTCGACCAGCCCCTTGCCGGCCAGAACCTTGATCGCCTCGCGCAGCACCGTGCGGCTGACGCCCAGCATCTCGCTGGAATCGTCGGCATTGGGCAGTGCCTCACCGGGCAGGAAATCGCCTTGCACGATGCGCAATCCGATCTGCTCGACGACCGTCGCATGCAGTGCCGTCGAGCCGCTGGAAACCGCCACCGTGACCCTTGACGTGCGCGCCGTGCTGAAAGACTTTTTATTCTTCATACTATTCATATGATATGTCTTATAGGCGTGGCGATTGGAGTCAAGGGACGACGGAGTGCCGATGACAAAGAATTCGGCTGCCGTTGCCGAGCAGCATCAAGAGCTGGTCTCGATCAGCGACGGCATTGCGAAGGTTGAAATTGCGCCGGCTGGCGGCGGCGCGCTGGCGTCTTATCGCTGGCGGCAAAACGGATCCGGCGATGCGGAAATCCTGCCCACCCGGCACGTCCTGCCGCCCGCTGGCTCCAACCCGACCACGGGCTTCGGCGTGTCGGAGACGGACTTCGACACGGTCTTCACCGGATAGGCGCGCCGCGCTCGGATTTCCTGGCCGGAGCATGGGCGGCAGCTGGACATCGAGGCCGAGGCCCCACTCGATTTCCTCGTCCTCTACACGCCGCCCGGCGAGCCGTTCTTTTGCGCCGAGCCGGTCAGCAACATCACCGACGCCTTCAACTGCAGGGGTGACGCGGGCATCGATACCGGATGCATCGTATTGGCACCCGGGCAGATGCGATCCGCAAGCGTTCGCTTCACGCCGTCGCAGGCGGTCTGATCGCCCATGTCGAACCGCCCAATGCGAGGCCGGATCAGAATGGGTAGTGCTGGCCCGGATCCTCGATCGTCACCCAGCGCAAATCGGTGAATTCGGCGATCGAGGCCTTGCCGCCGAAGCGGCCATAGCCCGAACCCTTGACGCCGCCGAACGGCATCTGTGCCTCGTCGCCGACGGTCGGACCGTTGATGTGGCAGATGCCGGCCTCGATGCGCGCGGCAACCGCCATGGCACGCTTGATGTCGCGGCTGAACACGGCTGACGACAGGCCGTACTCGGTGTCGTTGGCGACACGCACGGCTTCGTCCTCGCTCTTGACCCGGATCACCGGCTTGACCGGCCCGAAGGACTCTTCCGAATAGACGCGCATCGCCGGTGTGACATGGTCGAGCAGCGTCGCCTCGACAACGGTGCCGGTGCGCCTGCCACCGGCCACCAGTTTGGCGCCTTTGCCGACCGCGTCGGCGACCAACTCCTCCATCTTGTCGGCGGCTTGGCTGCTGATCAGCGAGCCCAGCACGACATGGCCGCGCGGGTCACCCGCCGGCAGTTGTGAGGCGCGGGCAGCTAGCTTGGAAACGAATTCATCGGCGACCTTGTCGTCGACGATCAGGCGCTCGGTCGACATGCAGATCTGGCCCTGATGCATGAAGGCGCCGAAGGTGGCCGCGTTGACCGCGGCGTCGATGTCGGCATCGTCCAGCACCAGCAGCGGTGCCTTGCCGCCGAGTTCGAGCAGCGCCGGCTTCAGGTGCCGACCGGCGAGTTCGGCGATGATCCTGCCGACCTTGGTCGAACCGGTGAAATTGACACGCTTGACCGAGGGATGCGCGACCAGCGCCTCGACAATGCCGGCGGCATCCCTGGGATCGTTGGTGACGACATTGATGACGCCCTTGGGCAGCCCGGCATCGACCAGCACCTGGCCGATCAGCCGGTGCGTGCCGGGGCACATTTCGGATGCTTTCAGCACAACCGTGTTGCCGCAGGCGATCGGCATCGCGATGGCGCGGGTGCCGAGAATGACCGGTGCGTTCCACGGCGCGATGCCGAGGCACACGCCGGCGGGCTGGCGGATCGCCATGGCCAGCGTGCCCGGCTTGTCGGACGGAATGACCTCGCCCGAGATCTGCGTCGTCATCGCCGCCGCCTCACGCAGCATGTTGGCCGCCAGCATGACGTTGAAGCCGGCCCAGGGACCGGTCGCTCCCGTCTCTTCCATCATCAGCCGGGTGAACTCGCCGACCTTGGAGGCCATGACTTCAGCAGCCTTCGACAGCAAGGCGCGGCGCTCGCCGGGCCCGGCCTTCGACCACGCCGGAAAGGCGGCCGCGGCGGCTTCGACGGCGGCATTGGCATCGGCAATGCTCGCTGCCGCGGCACGCGTCGCTAGTTTGCCGGTGAACGGGTCCATGCGCTCGTAGGACGCCGCACCCGAGGCTGCCCGTTCGTCACCGTCGATCAGAAGTCCGATATCCATTGTAGTCTCCACTGCTCCGGTTGGAGCTGCTGATTGAGGTTTAGAAGCCGAGCACTTCGGCATTGATCGATGCTTCGAGGCCGCCATCGACCGGCACATTGGCGCCGTTGACCCAGCGCGCTCCGTCCGAGCACAGGAACAGCACCACTGGGGCGATATCGCCCGATGTGCCGGCGCGGCCGACCCTTGCAATGTCGCTGTCGACGCGGGCGTCGCCGAGCACGGTGCGAAACTGCTTCAGGATCGGCGTTTCGACAGGCCCCGGGCTCACCGCATTGACGCGGATGCCACGGCTCTTGAACAGGTCCTGATGCGCGGCGCGGAAAGTCCACAGCAGAAGCAGTTCCTTTGAAACGGGATAGCCTTCCTCGTTCTTCACCTGGTGGTTGGCGACGACCTTGGCGACATCGGGAAAACCCTCGATGCCGACCATCGAGGCGGCGCGATTGAGATTGGCGCGCCAGCCATAGCCGGCGATGGAGGCGACGTTGACGATGGCACCGCCCTCGCGGATTTTTGACGCGAGGCCTTCCGAAAGCGCCCGCAGCCCGAAGAAGTTGACGGCCAGCGTCGACGCCGCGCCGGTGTTGCCGGAGAGGCCGGCGACATTGCAGAGCGCGTCGAGGCGCTGCGGCAGACGCGCGATGAGATCATCGACGCCCGCCTTCGACGAGATGTCGGCCTTGACGAAGCCGCCGACCGCCGCGGCTGGTTCTCGAACATCGACGCCGATCACGTCGGCGCCAAGCTGGCCGGCAAGTTCCGCCGTGCGCGCGCCGATGCCTGAGGCGACGCCGGTGATGAGGATCGTCTTGCCGAAAAGCATGGTCATGCCTTCTCCCGATGTGTCGTGGCTCGTTGTGGCGCAGGCGTCGCATCGCCATCGGTTGAGAGCCTGACGCGATAGCCGACCGGCAGCAGGCGGAGCCCAAAGCGCTCCTCGATCGTCCCCCACAGTCCGCGCGGCAGGAAAAGCGAGAACAGCACGGCGGTGGCGCCAAGCCCGATCAGGTACCAGACGCCGGTGCCGCCGAACCAGGTCTCGATGAGGAAGAACAGCAGCGCGCCTAAAATGGCGCCCTCGAAAGTGCCGATGCCGCCGACCAGCACCATGAAAATCATGTAGGCGGTCCACTGAACGTTGAAATAGGTCTTCGGCTGGAAGGTGATCGAGGTCGCCAGCCACAGCGCGCCGGCAATGCCGATGCCGAAGGCGGCAAGCACGAACAGCAGCCGCTTGGTGCCGGTGACGCGCACGCCGACCGATGCGGCGGCATCCTCATTGTCGCGGATCGCGCGGATCGCCGCACCTGTGCTGCCGCGCAGCAGGCCAAACAGAATGGCGAGCAGGGCGGTCATCGACGCCAGCGCCAGCCAGTAGATCGCTGCCCGCCTGGCGCCCGCGTCGTAGGCGTTGAGCGAGATCAGCGATGTGCCGGTTTCGCCCTGCACCAGACGGTCGAGATTGACCAGAAGATGAGTCAGCGCCGCGATCACCCACATGCCGATAGCGAACTCGCCATTCCTCAGCCGCAGCATGAACAGCGAGAGCGGCCAGGAGACGGCGCCAACGACAATTCCAGAGGCGAAGAGCGCGAGGAACGGGTTGAGGCCGGCATCGGCGAGCCGGATGGCGAAATAGGCGCCGAGCCCAAAGAACACTTGCTGACCGACCGAGACCAGGCCGCCGAAGCCGGCCAGCGCGTTCCACATCGCCGCCAGGATCACATAGATGAACAGCGCGGTCATCCGGTCGACAGCGCCGTTCGACAGGAACTGTGGTGCAATCGCTAGCAGCGCGATGACCAGCGCGACCGCAATCGCGGCGATCCGCGACGTCGCTGTGCCGCGCTCGATGACCGGTGAGGCCGAGACGGCGCTCATGATGCGCTCCGGGATGGCAGGCGCAACAGGCCGCGCAGGCCGAGGCCCGACGTGGAGAGCCGCACGAACAGGACGATCAGGAATGCGACATGGCCGCCGATCAGAAACCCTTGCGGATGCACCTGCGCACCGAGCGTCTGGGCAAGCGCCAGCACGATGCCGCCGATCAGCGTTCCCCACAGCGAACCGGCGCCGCCGATCACCGCAGCCTCGAAGGCGAACAGCAATTGCGGCGCGCCGGCATAGGGATCGAAGGTGGCGCGCATGCCGAGGAACGCGCCGGCAAGGCCGACCGTGACCATGGCGATGGCAGCGGCGATGGCATTGGCGCGGCGTGCATCGACGCCGACCAGGCCGGCAGTGTCGGGGTCCTCCGATGTAGCGCGGATCGAGCGGCCAAGCCTTGTGCGGGTCAGGAACAATTGCAGCCCGCCCAGCAGGATGACGGCGGTGGCAAACATGATCACGGCGAGCTTGCCGACATAGATGCTGCCCGGCCATTCCCAGGAATCATAGGACAGGCTGCCGATATAGGGCGCCAGCGAACGGGTGTCGGCGCCGAACTGCTCGAACAGCAGATTGTCGATGACGATGGCGAGGCCGAACGTCGTCAGGATCGGCAGCAGCGCGCCGCCGCGCGCGCTGCGCTCGAGCAGGAAGCGCTGCAGCGCCCAGCCGATCGCCGCCATCAAGGGCAGGACGATGAGTAGGCCGACAAAGGGCGAGATGTGGAACCGCGAGGCGAGCCACCACAGCGCAAAGGCGGCGAACACGGCAAGACTTCCATGGGCGAGGTTGATGATGCGCATCACCGAAAACATGAACGACAGGCCGCAGGCGATAAGCGCGTAGTAGCCGCCGAGCAGAATGCCCTGGATGATCTGGTTGCTCATACGGGAACGCTCCCGGGGCTTTTCCGGTGCAGGCCGAAATAGGCTTTCGTCACCTCCTCGCGCGAAACCGCCTTGCTCGGCCCTTCTAGCGCGACACGCCCTTCGAGCATGCAGATGATCCTGTCGGAAACCGCGAGCGCCCGGTTAAGGTCCTGTTCGACGAGGATGATCGTGGTGCCCGAGGCGATCAGCCCTTGCAGTGCTGTATAGACGCGGTCGACGATCAGCGGCGACAGGCCAAGCGAGACCTCGTCGAGCAGCAGCACGTCCGGATTGCTCATCAGCGCCCGGCCGATCGCCGTCGCCTGCTGTTCGCCGCCAGAGAGGTGGCCCGTCTTGGCATGGCGGCGTGGCTTCAGATTGGGAAACATTTCCAGCACCTTGTCGACGCTCCAGTCGCCCGGCCGGCCGGTGGTCTTGCCCAGCAGAAGGTTTTCCTCGACCGTCATCCGCACGAACAGTCTTCGCCCCTCCGGCACCAGTGCAATGCCCATGCCGACGCGTTTGTGCGATGGCACATCCGTCAGATCGGCGCCGGTCAGCAGCACGCGGCCGGCAGCCGGCTGATGCGCGCCGGCGATCGCCCTCAGCAGCGTCGTCTTGCCGGCGCCGTTGGCGCCGACCAGTGCGAGCGTCTCGCCGCGTTCGATGCCGAAGCTGACGCCGCGCACCGCTTGCAGCAGGCCGTGCCGGACAACCAGTTTCTCGACCGCAAGCAGGCTCATCTCGGGCCTCCGCCCAGATAGGCGCGTACGACCTCGGGGTCGGCCATCACTGTTTGCGGGTCGCCGTCGGCGATGATCCTGCCGGCGTCCATGCAGATCAGCCGCTCGGCCACCTGCAGGAGAATGTGGACGATGTGCTCGATCCAGACGATGCCGATCTTGCGCCGGCGCAATTCCTTGATCGTGTCGACCAGTTCGCCGGCTTCGCCGTCGGTCAGTCCGCCGCCGATCTCGTCCAGCAAAAGCAGCGTCGGTCTGGCCGCCAGCGCGCGCGCCAGTTCCAGCCGCTTGCGGTCGAGCAGCCCGAGCGTTTCGGCGCGCCGGTTGGCGACACCGAGCATGCCGCACAGTTTCAGCGAGCCGAGCGCTTCCTCATAAGCCTCGTCGCGGCCGAGGCCGGCGCCATGCGAGGCGGCGACGAAGACATTCTCGAAGGTGGTCATGCCGCTGAACGGTTTGGGCACCTGGTGCGTTCGCACCAGGCCGAGCCGGCAGCGCTGCGTCGCCGTCAGCGGCGTCACGTCGCTATCCTTGAAGCTGACCGTGCCCGAACTCGGTGGAAAGGCCCCGGCCAGCACGCTGAGCAGAGTGGTCTTGCCGGCGCCGTTCGGGCCGACAATACCGACCGCCTCGTCCGCGGCCATGGTGAAGTCGACCGCATCCAGCACCACAAGCGCGCCGAAGCGCTTGTGGATACCGGCGGCAGCGAGGATCGCCTGTTGTTGCGGATGGGTCACCAGGCGATCCTCAGCGGTCCATCAGCCGTTGTAAGGCAGAAGCTTGGCTGCGACAGGCACGTTGGGGTCGGTGGCATTCTCGGTCACGACATAGTCGAGCGGGAACTTGGCTCCTTCCTTGGCGGCGACCCATTGCGTGCCGATGATCGGGCCGGGCGAGACATTGGCCACGGGTCCGCTGGTGAAGTCGACCTTGCCGACCATCGTCTCGGTTTTCAGCGAGCTCAGCGCCTTGGCCACCGCTGCCTTGTCCTTGGCATCGGTGCTTGCCTTCAGCGCTTCGAAGCCGGCATCGAGCAGCGACATAGAGGCGCCGAGCTGCTGCGTCCACTGCTTGCCGCTCGCCGCCTCGTAGCCATCGGCCAGCTCGATGCCCGAAACGCCGGTCAGCGGCGACTTGTAGGGGAAGGCCTTGTGCCAATAGGCGGCGCTCGAAATCTTCACGCCGAGATCGCCGAGCGCCTCGATGTCGGACGGGAACAGCCCGGTCTTGGCGACCTGGCAGATCTTGATCTGCTTGATCAGGCCTTGCTGTGCCGCCTGGCGCCAGAACGCCGCGAAATCCGGCGGGATCGGGAAGGAATTGAAGATCTCGACGCCTTCCTGCTTGAACAGCGCGATCTGCGAGGAATAGTCGGTGGTGCCGGTCTCATAGGCGCCGGGATCGACAATGGTGAAACCTTGCTTGGCCAGCAGCGGCGCCAAATGGGCGCGGATGGCATTGCCATCGGCATCGTTGGGATACATGACGCCGACCTTCTTGTTGGTCTCGATCAGGTTCCATTGCGAGATATAGGCCTTGAAGAACTCGCCGACGCCGAAGCCGAAATGATAGGTCCACCTGAACGGCGAGGGCGCATCGGGCTTGGCGCCGCGGCCGAAATACCAGGCTTCCCACGGCATGACCGTCGACAGGCATGGCACGCCGGCGGCCTCGCAGGCGTCGGCCACGGGATTGATCACCTCCGGCGTCGATACCGCCAGCATCAGGTCGATGGCCTGGTTGTTGATCAGGTCCTTGGCCAGCTGACCGGCGCGTGACGGGTCGGACTGCGTGTCCTGGTCGAGGATCTCGACGCTGTATTTCTTGCCGCCGATGTCGAGGCCGCCGGCCAGCGCCTTGCGGGCCAGGTCGAGCACGTAGCCGTCGGTCTGGCCGAAGCCGGCGAGCGGCCCGGTGCGCGGGCTGACGAAGCCGACCTTGAGCGTGTCGCCTGCCTGGGCAAAGGCGCCGCGGCCGCCAAGCGTGAGAGCTGCGCCGCCAGCGATCGAGGTGGCGATGAACTGGCGCCGCGAAATGCCTGGAATACTGGATTTGCTGCCGATAGCGTGAGTCATACGTTCCTCCCTCTGTGCTCCTCAGTCGTCACAGTGCACCAGCGGTTTGGTTCGGTAAAATGATATTTTGCGGTGTTTCGTTAACCCCTGGGTTAGGAAATTCGGGACCAACAGCGGCTATCTCGAGCCTAGCTGCCTTGCCTTGCCGCTTCGCGGACGGTCTGCAGCAGGATGGAGAAAGCCGGCGAGTGCGCGGTGTCCGTGCGCATCGTCAGGCCGACTGGGCCCTTGGTTTCCTCTGTGTTGACCGGCAAGGCGACGAAGGCGCCGCTGCCGAGTTCGTTGGCAACGACCCCGGCCGAAATGATCCAGACCGCATTGCTCTGCCGCAGGAAAGCGCGACCAAAGGAGTCCGAGACGGTTTCGATCTCGGTTGCCGGCGCCGTCATGCCATTGGTGATGAACAGGCGGTCGACGAAGGGACGGATAACCGATTCCCGCGTCGGCATCAGCATCGGGAATTCGTCGAGCCGTGCGAACACATCCTGTCCCGGGTCAAGCAGTGGATGTCCCGCCCGCACCACGAACAGCACCGGTTCGGAATAGAGGTGCTCGAAGAAGAAGCCGGTCATGTTCTCCGGCGCCGCCAGCCGTCCAACGACGAGATCGAGCGCGCCGGTGCGCAACTGTTCGAGCAGCACCGCGTTCTCGCCGGTAACAATCTTGATCGCAGCACCAGTGCCCTCTTCGAGAAACAAGGTCATGGCGAGCGGCATGACCCGCGCCGACACTGTCGGCAGCGCGCCGATACGGATCGGATGCCGGTTGACCGCTCCGTCCTGCCTGACGGAATCGACGCCTTGCTTCAGCGCCGTGATCGCCGTGCCGGCATGGCGCAGGAAGATTTCGCCGATGCGCGTCAGCCTGATGCCCCGGCCGTCGCGTTCGACCACCGCCACACCCAGCGCCTCTTCCAGTTCGCGCAATGTCTTGGTCACCGCCGGCGGGCTGACGTGCAGCAAGTCGGCCGCCCGCGCCACGCTTCCCTGCCGCGCAACTTCCAGGAATGCCTGCAGGTGGCGGAACCGGATGCGGCCTACGGACATGGATTTGATAACCCCTGAGTTAATGAAACGGTGCAAAATATCATTTTACCGAACCAAACGCCTTGTGCAATGTGGGGATGGAGGATCGAAATCGTGCCATTCGTCACCATTGGCGGCATCACGCTGCACCATCGCCACATCAAGGCGGCCGGCAATGCGCGCCCGATCATATTCATCAATTCTCTGGGCACCGATTTCCGGATCTGGGACGAAATTGTCTCCGCGCTCGATGGTGAAATGCCGGTGCTGGTCTATGACAAGCGCGGTCACGGGCTGTCCGATATCGGCGACATCAGGTCGATCGACGATCATGTCGATGATCTCTCGGCGCTCATCGATCATTTCGGGCTGAGCAAGGTCGTGCTGTGCGGCCTGTCGGTCGGTGGCCTGATCGCACAAGGCTTTTATCGCAGGCGCCCAGAAATGGTCGAAGGCCTGATCCTGTGCGACACGGCCCACAAGATCGGCACGACAGACAGCTGGAACACACGCATCGCGACGGTCGAAAGCAAGGGCATCCAGGCCATTGCGGACGGAGTGCTCAAAGTGTGGTTCACCCCCGCCTTCCACGCGGCGCGTCTGGCCGAGCTGGACGGCTACTGGAACATGATGACCAGGCAAGCGCTTGCGGGTTACATCGGGACTTGCGTGGCGGTTCGCGATGCGGATTTCACCGATGCCGCGCGCCACATCGCGGTGCCGACGCTCTGCGTCGCCGGCGACCAGGATGGCTCGACGCCTCCCGATCTCGTCCGCTCGCTGGCCGACCTGATCCCCGGCGCGCGCTTCGAGATCATTCGCGACGCCGGGCATATTCCTTGTGTCGAACAACCGAAAGCGCTGACCGCCTTGATCCGCGATTTTATCGCATCGCTTGCCCCTGGAGCAGAACCCCATGGATGAAGTCCCCGGCAACGAAGCCAGATATCGCACGGGTCTCGCGGTGCGGCGCTCAGTGCTCGGCGACCGGCATGTCGACCGGGCCGAGGTCGCCGCCACCGATTTCGACCAGCCTTTCCAGGAACTGATCACCGAGGCCGCCTGGGGAACCGTGTGGGCGCGGCCGGGCTTCAGCAAGCGCGAACGTTCGATCGTCACGCTGGCGCTGCTGGCCGCACTCGGCCATGATGAGGAGGTCGCCATGCATGTGCGCGCCACCGTCAACACCGGTGCTTCGCGCGACGATATCTGCGAGGCGTTCCTGCATGTCGCCATCTATGCCGGCGTGCCGGCCGCCAACCGTGCCTTCAAGATCGCCAAGGACGTGTTTTCGGAAATGGACGGAGCCAAGAATGCCCGCTAAGTCCGGCTCGAACCAGAGACCCGAGACCGGCGCCTTCTTCCAGCGCGACCGGACCTGGCATCCGCCGGCGCTGACGCCGAACTACAAGACCTCCGTGCTGCGCTCGCCGCGGAAGGCGCTGCTTGCCTTCGACAACACGCTGTCGGAAATAACAGGTCCTGTCTTCGGCCACGCCATGCTCGGCGAACTCGACGCCGACCTGATCCACAATTTCGCCAAACCCGGCGAGAGCGCCATTGGCGAGCGCATCATCGTCTATGGGCGGGTGCTCGACGAACGCGGTGTTGGCGTGCCCGACGCTCTGCTCGAATTCTGGCAGGCCAATGCGGGTGGCCGTTATCGTCACAAGAAGGATGGCTACTTGGCGCCGCTCGACCCGAATTTTGGCGGCTGCGGCCGTGCCATATCAGGCGAGGATGGCGGCTATGCCTTTCGCACCGTCAAGCCCGGTCCCTATCCCTGGCCGAACGGGCCGAACGACTGGCGCCCCTCGCATATTCATTTCTCGGTGTTCGGCCACGGCTTTGCCCAGCGGCTGATCACGCAGATGTATTTCGAGGGCGACCCGCTGATCTGGCAGTGCCCGATCGCGCGAGGCATCCCCGACAAGGCAGCCGTTGAGACGCTGATCGCCGCGCTCGACATGCAAGCGACGATCCCCTTCGACGCGCGCGCCTACAAGTTCGACATCGTGCTGCGCGGGCGGCGCGCGTCGCTGTTCGAAAGCAGGCTGGAGGGCAATTGATGGCTCAATCGCTCGACCGGCTGAAGGAGAGCCCTTCACAGACCGCGGGACCGTATGTCCATATCGGGCTGACGCCCAATTTCTGCGGCATCGGCGGCGTCTACCCGGCCGACCTTGGTGCGACCATGGTCAACGACAAGACCAAGGGTGAGCGCATCGGTCTTCGCATCCGGGTGCTCGACGGCACCGGCACGCCGCTCAAGGACGCGCTGATCGAGATCTGGCAAGCGGATGCGGATGGGCTTTACAATTCGCCGGCAGAACCGCGCGGTGCCGCCGATCCGAACTTCTTCGGCTGGGGCCGTTGTCCGACCGACATGGACACCGGCCTGTGCACGTTCGAGACGATCAAGCCGGGCCGGGTGCCGTTCAGGGATGGCAGCCTGATGGCGCCGCACATCACGCTCTGGATTATCGCGCGCGGCATCAATCTCGGCCTTCACACACGGCTCTATTTTTCCGACGAGGAAAAGGCCAATGCCGGGGATGCGATCCTGGCACGGATCGAGCACCGCATCCGGGTGCCGACGCTGATCGCCGAGCGCAAGGGCGATATCTACGTCTTCGACGTCCATCTCCAGGGGGAGAAGGAAACGGTCTTCTTCGACAGCTGATGCTCAGGAGACTCGCGCCATGACCGTATCACCCTTCGACCATCCACTGCTCTCCGCTCTCCTCGGCGACGAGGAAGCGGCGAGGCATTTTTCCGTCGAGGCGGAAATCGAGGCGATGCTGGCCTTCGAGCGTGCGCTGGCGGAAGCGGAGGCCGAAACCGGGATCATCGCCAGCGACGCGGCGGCGGTGATCGTGGCCGCACTTGCCACGTTCCGGCCCGACACCGCCCCGCTGCGGGCCGCTGTCGCCAGGGACGGCGTCATGGTGCCGGAACTGGTGCGCCAGATCAGGGCAGCGGTCGGCGAACCGCATGGGACGAAAGTGCATTTCGGCGCGACCAGCCAGGATGTCATCGACACCGGCCTGATGCTTCGGTTCAAATCCATCGTCGAGCATCTCGATCTGCTGTTGACCGAAACCGTCATGCGCCTCGCCGCGCTCGAAGAGCATTTTGGCCGCAGGACGCTGACCGGAATGACGCGCATGCAACCGGCGATTCCGATCCAAGTGGCCGATCGCGTCAAAGCGTGGCGGGCGCCGCTGCAACGGCATCAGGAAAGGCTGTCGGAGCAGTCGAGGCGTCTGCTGGTGGTGCAGTTTGGCGGTGCCGCCGGCACGCTGGAAAAGTTTGATGACAAGGGGCCGGCGGTGCGCGCGGCCCTTGCCGCGAAACTCGGCCTTGGCGACGCCCGGCAGTGGCAGAGCCAGCGAGACGCGCTCGCCGATTTTGCCGGCTGGCTGTCGCTGGTCACGGGCAGCCTTGGCAAGTTCGGCCAGGACATCGCGCTGATGGCGCAAGGCGGAACCGACATCGAACTGTCGGGTGGCGGCGGCTCGTCGGCCATGCAGCACAAGCAGAACCCGGTGAAGGCCGAGGCGCTGGTGGCGCTCGCCCGCTTCAACGCCACGCAGCTTTCCGGCATGCATCAGGCACTTGTGCATGAACAGGAACGCTCGGGCGCGGCATGGACGCTGGAATGGCTGCTGCTGCCGCAGATGGCCGTCGCGACCGCCGCGTCGCTGCGCCTTGCCGCCGAACTGGCCGCACAGGTCGAAAGTCTCGGCCACTGATGCGCAGCCAGGTCGTTATCATTGGTTCGGGACCGTCCGGCCTGCTGCTCGGCCAGCTGCTGGCCGGCATCGGCGTCGAGACGGTCATTCTGGAACGCGCGAGCCGCGAGCATGTGCTTGGCCGCGTACGCGCCGGCGTGCTCGAACAAGGCACTGTCGAATTGCTGGAGGAAGCGGGTGCCGCGGCACGGCTGCATGCCGAGGGGCTGCCGCATTCCGGCATCTCGCTGGCCTTCGACGGACGCCTGCACCGCATCGACCTTACCGCACTCACCGGCGGCAAGCATGTCACCGTCTACGGTCAGACCGAAGTGACACATGATTTGATGGATGAACGCGATGCGGCAGGGTTGACCACGATCTACGAGGCGGCTGATGTCGCGCCGCACGATTTCGATGGTGAGGCACCTTTCGTCACCTATGACAGGGACGGCGCCACGCATCGTATCGACTGCGACTTCATTGCCGGTTGTGACGGCTATCACGGCATCAGCCGCAAATCTGTGCCCGCGGATGCGCTGAAGACCTTCGAGCGGCACTATCCGTTCGGCTGGCTCGGCCTGCTGGCCGAAGTGCCGCCGGCCCATCACGAACTGGTATACGCCAATCACGAACGGGGTTTCGCACTGTGCTCGATGCGCTCGACGCATCGCAGCCGCTACTATGTACAGTGCCCGCAGGACGATCGTGTCGAAGCTTGGTCCGACGACCGCTTCTGGGACGAGTTGCGCTGCCGCTTGCCGGAGCAAACAGCGGCAAGCGTCGTCACGGGGCCATCCTTCGAGAAGTCGATCGCGCCGCTGCGCTCTTTCGTTGCCGAGCCGCTGCGCTTCGGCCGGCTTTTCCTGGTCGGCGACGCCGCCCACATCGTGCCGCCGACCGGCGCCAAAGGGCTCAACCTCGCCGCCAGCGACGTGCGCTATCTCTTCGCCGGCTTGCGCGACTTCTATGTCGAGAAATCACACGCCGGCATCGACGCCTATTCAGGCAAGGCGCTGGCACGGGTCTGGAAGGCGGTGCGCTTCTCCTGGTGGATGACGACGATGCTGCACCGCTTTCCCGACACCGGCGAGTTCGGCCAGCGCATTCAGGAGGCCGAGCTCGACTATCTTGTCCATTCGCAAGCCGCGTCGACCGCGCTCGCCGAGAACTATGTCGGCCTGCCTTACTGAGGGCCGCGGATCATCCGGCGCCTTGCTGCCTGGCAAAATCCAACAGGATCGGGTGCTGCCCCTTGAGGATCTTTACCTCGGCCTCGGGCAAGGTGAACCAGCCCGCTTTGTCGACTTCCGGGAACTCCTTCAGGAATCCCGACCTTGGCGGCCATTCCATGGTGAAAATGTTGCTCTTGATGGCAGCCACATCGATGTCGAAGGCCGGTTCGACAGACCAGGCCGTGACGATCTTTCCCCCCGGTTGCCTGTAGTCGCCGAGACGCGTGAAGGATCCGTCGATCTTGACGCCGAGCTCTTCCTCGGTTTCGCGTTGCGCTGCCGCCAACTCGTCCTCGTTCTCGCCGACGAGGCCCTTCGGTATCGACCACGCACCGTCGTCCTTTTTCGCCCAGAACGGCCCGCCCGGGTGAACCAGCAACACCTTGAGATCGCCGTCGCCGCGGCGATAGATCAGCAATCCCGCACTGCGTTTTGCCATTTTGAACGTCCGTTTGCGAAGCCGGCAGCCTGCCGATGGTCCTTGAATCGTTGACGCGAACCTTGCACCTAGGGATTGCGACGCTATGTCAGGTGCGTCTGCATTGCGCCTCACCCACGAGTCCGGCAAACTGATACCATCGCTTATTTGGCGGCTCGAAGGCTAGGTGACGATGCAACTCGGTCTTATTGGCTACTATAGCGACTTCGTGGTCTATCCGCTGGTTATCGCCGCACTGGCAGTTGCAGGGCTGATCGAGGCCGGCGAAGACAATGCGCCAGGCTGGATCGGCACGGTCCTCGCCTGTCTCTTGCTCTGGACGCTGACCGAATACGTGCTGCACAGGTTCGTGCTTCATCACATTCCCTACATCAAGGACCTGCACGATCGTCACCATGTAGACGAGCGCGATTCGGTGGGCACGCCGACCTGGCTCAGCCTTGGGGTGCATGCGCTGGTTGCGTTTGTACCCGTCTGGATGGTCTCAGGTTTCGCAACCGCAAGTGCTGTAAGTTGCGGGCTGATGCTGGGGTACCTTTGGTACATCAGCATCCACCACATGATCCATCACTGGCATCCCAGCCATCCGAGCTATCTCTACACGCTCAAACGCCGCCACGCCGTGCATCATCACATCGACGAATCGGCCAATTTCGGTGTTACGTCGGCACTTTGGGATCGGGTCTTCGGTACGGCGCGGCTCTGAATCCAGGGGCTTGGCACCCCAGTCCTCGCTGCTTAACGCCTCTTTCCGCGACCGCCGGGAGATTTGGCCCCGCGCGGCCCGCTTTGAACCGGCGTGTTGTGCTGGTTTTCGTCGGACAGTTTGCGCCAGCGGGCAAGACGCTCCGGGTCCAGCGTCCCGGCCTTCAAGGCAGCCTGCACCGCGCAGCCCGGTTCATGCACATGCGTGCAGTCGCGGAACTTGCAGAGCGGGGCGAGTTCGGTGATTTCGGCAAACAGGGTGTCGATGCCGGAGGCGACATCACTGACGTGCAACGTCCGCATGCCGGGCGTGTCGATCACCCAGCCGCCACCTGCGATGGCGTGCAACGATCGCGACGTGGTGGTGTGGCGTCCCTTGGCATCGTGTTCGCGAATGCCTCGGGTCTGTTGCGGCGATTGCTGCGCCGGTCCGGCCAGCGTGTTGACCAGCGTCGATTTGCCGACGCCGGAAGAGCCGATCAGCGCCACCGTTTGGCCGGCGCCGCACCAGGCGGCCAGCGCGGTCGCGGCATCCGCGGTGCGCGGGTTCAGCGTCACGACGGCCAGTCCACGCTGCAGCGCCGCAGCCTGCTTCTGGTATGCCTCGGCGTCCTCAGCCGTGTCTGCCTTGGTCAGCAGGATCACCGGTGTCGTTCCTGCCTCGTTGGCGAGCGCCAGATAGCGCTCGAGCCGGGCGGGATTGAAGTCGGCATTGCAGGAGGTGACGATGAACAGCGTGTCGACATTGGCCGCGGCAAGTTGCGGCACCCTGCCGCCCTGGGTGCGGCGTTCCAGCACCGTCTTGCGGGTCAGGCGGCGCTGCACAAGCTTGTCATGCGCGTCGACGAGCACCCAGTCGCCGACGGCATAATCACCAGTGTTCGCTTGCGCCGGCAGCGTCAGATCGACTGGCCCTGCCTGGGACAGGCCGGTCAGGCGGTCGCGATGGACCGTGGCGATACGCGTCGGGATGAGCTTGGCTTCGCCGGGCTCGAGCTGGTCGCCGAAGAAATCCGTCCAGCCGAGGCTGGCGAGCGATGGCTTGGAGTGATCCGTCAAGGCTTTGACCACGGCGTCGCGGACATTGGACAGTATCCCTGGCAAAGTCGAAGGAGAGGCGGACCTCGGTTGGGCGATTGCGCAAGTCGTGTATGGGCGGCGCGGCGACTTTTGGCAAGCAGGGCCATGGCCGATAGCCGAGCCGCAAGCTTCAGCTCGGAACCAAAAAGCGCGGCATCGAACTGCCGGTCTTCGCCTCGCCGACAATTGCCGGCGCCGCTTCGCTTATCGCGGGTAGCTGGCCTTGCTGCCGAGGCCGTGGCCGGCGGTCAGCCCGTCGCACCGGCGTAGATGTCGAGCACTTCCGCCACGCTGCCGATCAGCAGCTCCCTGGCCTTTGGCGCCGCGGACCCGTTCGCCACCGCTGCGTCGAGACGGCCAAGATACTGGCTGATGAGGGGTGGGGGAATGTCCCGGTCACCGAGCGCCTGCATCAGCGCGTCCGTGGCTTGCCGGGCCGCCAGCGCCGGCCAGTAATAGCGGATGCGGTCGCTGTAGGAGAAATGCCGCTCTATCCGCTGCTCGGTCTCGGAACCGTGGTAGTGGTTCTTCCAGTTGCCGGGTGCCGCCTGCATGGCGCGCTCCATCGCCGCCGGCAGGCTTTCGCGCGCCGGGTCGGGAACGAGGATATCGGCGATGTGGCTCAAGCCATAGAGCGCCTCGCGCAGCGCGAAGGTCAGCCATGGCCCGACCTTGAGGATGGCAAAGCCATCGTCGACCAGTGCGGCCAGCGCCGTCACCGGCTGGTAGTCGGTCGAATGGGCCTCGAAGACGAATTGCGGCAGGTCGCGCAGCGTGCCGGCCAGCGCCTGGGCGCGTTCCGGCCTGTAGGCGATCACCTCCGCATTGCCGAATTCGACGCCCGGCTGCACGACGATACCCATCGCACGCGAAAAGGCCTTGTCCAGACCGCGGCGGCTGAACGCCTGCTCGTGGATGCGGACGGTTTCAAGTGCCGCCTCGGGCGTCGTCACCGCCAGATGGTCCATCGCTTCAAGGGCACCGCCCGGCACCGGTACTTCGGTGCCGATAACGTAGACAGGCTTGGCGCCGCCCGTTCGGTCGGCCGCAGCCTCCGCCACCGCGGCCAGTTCGGCGGCGCGCTCTGCAATCGTCGCGTCGGGCGGCGCCGCGCCTTCGCCGGCGCAGCCCATGCTGGCGTCGAGATGGATCTTGGTGAAGCCGGCCTCGGCATAGGCGTCTACCATGCGCGAGGCGTTCTGCATGGCCTCGGGCGCCGGAAGGTCCTTCCACGGATTGGGCCCGAGGTGGTCGCCGCCGAGCACCAGCCTGTCCAGGGGAAAGGCGACCTTGTCGGCGATGACCTCGACGAAGCGGCGGAAATCGCCGGGCGTCATGCCGGTGTAGCCGCCCTCGTGGTTGACCTGATTGCAGGTCGCCTCGATCAGCACGTCGGCGCCACGTGCCTTGCCATGCCGCAGCGCCGCCTCGATGACCAGCGGATGGGCCGAACAGACCGAGGTGATGCCGCGGCGTTCGCCGGCCGCGCGACGCGTCGCGATGGCGGCCAGCCTGTCCGTCGCCTGGCTCATGCCGGCGCTCCGGTCTCGGCAGTCTCGATGAACGCTTCGACAGCGGCGAGGGAAGCTATGCCCTCCATCGGACCCTTTTTGGTCACGGCCAGCGCGCCGCAGGCATTGGCGACCTTGAGCGCTTTTTCAGGTACTGCCCCGCGCAGCCAGAAGGAGACGAAGGCCGCGGCAAAACAGTCACCGGCGCCGGTCGGGTCGATCTCGTCGACGACGAAGCCGGGCGATACGGTGCGCCCGGCACGGTCGTAGTGAACGGCACCCTGCGCGCCTTTCTTGATGACCACCGCCGAAATGCCGCGTTCCAGCATTTCGTGCACCGCGCCTTCCTCGTCGGCGGCCTTGGCGAAGGTGAACAGTTCCGGGCCGCTGGGCAGGAAAAGATCCGTCCGCGACAGCACGAAACTCAACGCTTGGCGCATGCCGGGCAGATCGAGCATCTCCTTGCGGATGTTGGGATCGAAGGAGACCGTGCCGCCGCGTGCCTTGACCGCTTCGATACCGGTGCGGGCCACCTCGATCATTTCTGGCGAGAACAGCGACGTGCCCATGACATGAAAATGATCAGCCCTCGCCAGCAGTGCGCGCGCCTCGGCGCCGATCTCGATCAGGCCGGCGGCACTCTGCTTGATGTTGTAGACAAAGTGCCGGCTGCCATCCGTCTCGTAGGTGACGAAGGCCGTTCCCGTCGCCGCGCCTCGATGCACCTTGATGGCCGAGATATCGGCGCCGTCGGAACGCAGGCGCTCGATGTTCAAATGTCCGAAATCGTCGTCGCCGACCGCGGCGATCAGGCCTGCCGGCTGGCCGAGCCGCGCCGCCTGGTCGACGAAAATCGCCGGTGCACCGGAAGGAAACGGGCCGATGAGCGGGCCGGGAGCGAGGAAACTCTGGCCGATCCGCTCGGCCATGATCTCGACCAGGATCTCGCCGGCGCAAACCAGTTTCTTCATGTTCTCACCATGTCGCTGGATGGCGTTGGGCTCGCCCGGCTGCACCATGCTCCGCTTTTCCAACCCGAACCCTACGTCTTCAATTTTAGAGCGTCAATAAATAATTTGACGCACGTAATGTTTTTGCGCTGTATTGGGAACTGTGAAAATTTGACTGAATAAGTTCGGTCAAGCATTGCTGCTTCCGGTCAACGGCCGCATGACTGGTGATGGCTCGCGTCCGGTCGGCGATGACGGCAAGGGGATCAGGAGTATCGATGGCGGAGAAGACACACCGCACGATGGATGACTTCGCCCAGGCATGTGGCGTGTCGCGGCCGACGCTGTCCAAATATTTCGACGACCCGGCGAGCGTGAAGCCGGCGACGCGGGCACGGATCGAAGCAGCCCTGCGCTCCTCGGACTATCAGCCGAACCTTTTCGCCCGCAACCTCAACCGCAAGCGCACCCGTAACATCGGCATCGTCGTGCCGACGATCACCGATCCGTTCTATGCCGAGATGGTCAGCCGCATCGAATTTCGCTGCCGCGACGAAGGCTACTGGCCGATCGTCATCTCCTCGCATGGCTCTCCGAAGCTGGAGGCGGAGTCGGTCAGGACGCTGCTGTCACTGAAGGTCGCCGGCGCGATCATAGCTCCGCTCGGCCTGGCCTCCGACCGAAGCGTTTTCGACAAGCTCGGGCAGGACATTCCGATCGTCTATTTCGACACCTATATCGAGGGCGATACGCCGTTCGTCGGCAACGACAACCGGCAGAGCGTGTCGACCATCGTCGATTATCTGTGCCGGTCGGGTGAGCCCCCGGCCTATCTCGACATTCCGCATGTCAACCACAACTCCGGCGAACGCCAGGAAAGCTACATCGTCGCGATGGAAACCGCCGGCTTCAAGCCGGTCGTGATCGAGGCCGCGCGCGATTACACTTGGGACTTCGAACGGGTCGGCTACGAGCAGATGGAAAGAATGCTGGAGGCCGGCAACTTGCCCGGCCGCACCATCCTGTGCGCCAACGATCGTCTCGCCTTTGGCGTGATGGCTGCCGCGTATTCGCGCGGCCTGAAGGTCGGCCGCAGGTCCGATTGCGATCTGCGCGTTGCCGCCCATGACGATCATCCGCTGAGCCGCTACACCTGTCCGGCGCTCACCACCATGGCGCAGGATTTCACCGCCATGGCCGGCCGCAGCGTCGAGATCCTGCTGGCCCTGCTGGACGAGGCCGATCCGCCGAAGCAAAGCCTGGCACGCACGGTCAAGCTCGATGCCACCCTAGTGATGCGTCAGTCGGCCTAAGCGTCAGCGACCCTGGGTCGAAATGGCGCCAGGCAGCCACCGCCTCGGCCACCGCTTGCCGCGCGGCTGGGATATGGCGTCCCATCGAGACGAAACCATGGATCTGGCCCGGCCATTGCCGCAGGATCACTGGCACGCCTTCGGCCTGCAGGCGCGCGGCATAGGCTCCCCCTTCGTCGGCGAGTATGTCGAAGCCCGCAAGCGCCACGAACGCCGGTGCGACACCGGCGATATCAGACGCCAGCAGGGGCGAGACGCGCCAGTCCAGCGTGTCGTCGGGCGTTCGCACATAGCGGTCGCGGAACCATGCCATGGTGGTTGCGGTCAGCCCGAAGCCGTCGCCGAAACGCCGGTAGCTGTCTGCCATCTGACGTGCGTCGGTGTTGGGATAGATCAGGATCTGCGCGGCAAGCGGTGGTGCCAGCCCATCGCGGGCGAGCAACGCCAGGACGGCGGCGAGATTGCCGCCGGCGCTGTCGCCGGCAACACCGATGTGGGCCGGGTCAATGCCGAGATTGGCGGCGTTCCGCGCCATGAAGCGCAGTGTCGCCAGCCCATCCTCCAGCCCGGCGGGAAATTTGTGCTCCGGCGCCAGGCGATAGTCGGGGCAGACGATGACGGCGTTGCCGAGATTGGCCAGCCAGCGGCAGATCTCGTCATGCGAATCGAGATTGCCGATGACCCAGCCGCCGCCATGCAGATAGAGCAGCGCCGGCGCCCCGCTCGGCAGTGCGCCAATGCCGCGATGGATGCGGACAGTGATGGCGCCGTTCGGCCCGTCGATCTGCTGTTCCAAGGTCGCGGCGACCGGCTCATGCTCGCCCTGCAGTGTCGGGAAGGAGGCGTTGTACGCGGCGCGCGCCGCCGCCACGCTGCCGTTCTCGAACGGCTCGCCGCCGGCGGCGCGGCCGATTTCGAGGACGCGCCGAGCATCCGGATCGAGTGTCATGGTCATGTCCTCAGGCCAGCAGGTCGCTTGCCTCTTCCTCGGTCAGCAGGGCCGGTTGGACGACATCGCCCGAGACGGCGACCGAGCCCTGTGTTTCACCGGAGCGCAGGATCGCCTCCATAATCTCCAGCACATGCAGCGCGAGGCTGCCAGAGGCGCGTGGCGTGTTGCCGGTTTGAAGCGAGCGCACCAGATCGGCGACGCCGAGCATGCGATAGTTGGCGCGATCGGGTGCCGCATAAGGCCAGTTGCGAGCGCCATAGAACTCGCCTTCGCTGGCGAAATCCTTCCACCCGGCGCCGCGTTCGGACAGCGACACGGTGCCGCCGAACGTATCGGGGTCGGGCAGGCGCAGCGAGCCGTCCGTGCCGTGCAGCTCGATCGGATGGTTGGAGTGGCGAAAGACATCCCATGAGGCGCCGAAGGTGACAGTCGCGCCGGAGCGGAATTCGAGCAGCGACAAAACGTTGGTCGGCGTGCCGACCTTGAATGTGGTGTTCTTGAATGGCCCTTCGGCGGATATCAGCCGCTCCTCCTGGCCGCGTGTCGCCATCGCCATGACGCGCTCGACTGGACCGAGCAGATTGACCAGCATGGTCAGATAGTAGGGGCCCATGTCGAACACCGGACCGCCACCGGGTTGGTAGTAGAATTGCGGGTTGGGATGCCAGTGCTCCATGCCGCGGCCCATCATGAAGGCGGTGCCGGTGACCGGGCGACCGATGGCACCCTCGTCCATCAGGCGGCGCGCCCGGCGTCCGGCGGCACCCAGGAAGGTGTCGGGCGCCGAGCCGAGCAGCAGGCCGCGCGACCTCGCCTCGTTGACCAGGCGCTGTCCGTCGGCGGCCGAGGTGGCGAGCGGCTTTTCGGTGAAGACGTGCTTGCCGGCGGAAAGTGCTGAAAACGAAATGTCGAAATGCGCCGCCGGAATGGTCAGGTTGAGGACAAGATCGATCTCGGTGTCGGCCAGCAGCGCATCGACGCCGAGCGCCCGGATGCCATATTCTTTCGCGCGCAATGCCGCCATGTCGGCCGAGATATCGGCGCAGGCGCGCAATTCGATCCCGCCGAAGAGGGCGGCGTTGCGTAGGTAGGTCATCGAGATATTGCCGCATCCGACGACGCCGATCCCGAGTTTCGTCTTTGTTTTCCCGTGCATTTTCGATCGTACCTCCCGACGCGGTCATGGTCTGCCGGATCCGCCCAGCCGGCCACGGATCGCCTTCTCAAGGGCTATACAACATTTTAAATATTGACGCGCGTAAAATTTTTATACAACATGCGAAAATGCTGGCGCGATACCGGGAGGCTGCCAGCCCTAGGAGGAGAAAATGACAGACATGAAAAAACGGCCGACCGCCGGTACTAAGCCCGTGGGTCATGAGCGCATTGGATATTTCCGTCGCGGCCAGGGACGGCGACGGGGTCAGGCATAGATCACCTTGGCCCCGGTCCTATCAAGCTGGCTGCGTATCGGGCCGGACAGGCCATCGTCGGTGATCACAACATCGACGCTCGACAGCGAAAAGGCCTTGGAGGTCCCGCTGACGCCCCATTTGCTCGAATCCGCAAGAAGGACAACGCGCCGGGCCATGCGCACGAGGTTGCGCTTCGTTCGCGCCATGTCTTCGTTCACGTCGACCACATCCAGTGACGAGTCAATCGCATGCGCTCCAACAAAGACCTGATGCGCTACCAAGCCGCCGAGAGCCGTGTCGGCATCGGTGATCAGCGTGCTCACCGTGTCTGGATACACCCGACCACCGATCATGTGAACGTCGAGCCCGGGCCGATGCATCAGATGCTGCACGATATTCATCGCCGTGGCCGCGACCACGACATTGCTGAGCGGCGGTAACAGCATGGCAACCTGCATCAATGTCGAGCCGCCGTCGAAGATGACCGATTGGTTGTCCTCGAACAGTTCTATCGCTGCCCGGGCGATGCGTTTCTTTGCATCGAGGTTCGTTTGCATCCGCCTGGCGAACGCGGCCGTGGTCGAATCTGTGGTCCGGGTCACCGCGCCGCCACGGGTCTTGGTCAGCAGTCCCTTGCGGTCCAGTATCTCGAGGTCGGAGCGCACCGTGACTTCCGACACGCCAAAATCGTCTGACAGGTCCTTGATGCGAACCTGTCCGCTGCGTTGCACTTCACCCAGGATCGATTGGCGTCTCTGCTCTGACAACATTGCCCTGTCCTTGCCTCCATGTGCCAGGCGATCGCCCTGGCCTCGGTTCACTCTACCAAAAATACGCGAATTCGAAAGATTTCGAAAGATTGCATTTATCCTTTCTTTCGCAAACACTGGTCCAGGATTTTGAAATCAATCGATTGGAGAGTTTTGGACTCATGAGCCTCGGAACCAAGGTGCGCCTGGCGCGCCTCTTCTCACATCCATCTGGGAATCTTTTTGGCGGCGCGGTCGACCACTTTGTCGGCTATGGCGACGTGCGCAAAGGAGGTCTTGCCGACCTGCCGGGCGCGCTTGCACGCGTCATGGTAGGCAAACCCGACTACGTCAGCATCCAGCCTGGCACCGCGCGCCATCTGTGGCCGCAATACGCGGGCAAGGCTTCCCTGGTGATCCAGGCCGGCTGCTTCACCCCAGACGATCGCATCAGTGAACTGATTGCAACGCCCGAGGATGCGGTGCGCGCTGGCGCCGATGCGTTGGCCGTGGCCATTCCGGTGCGTGGCGCGACCGAGGGCAAATACATACGCTGGCTGACCGATTCGGTGAATGCGGCGGCCCGTTACGGCATGCCGGTGGTGGCGCACATCTACCCTCGTGATTTCACCGACGGGGCAAAAATCGTCTTCACCCCCGACGAGATCGCCTATGCGGCACGCATCGGCTACGAGTCCGGCGTCGACGTGATCAAGATCGGTTACACGGGCGATTTCGAGTCCTTTCGAGAGACCGTTCGGACCTGTCCGGTGCCGGTTGTGATCGCCGGTGGTCCGAAGACCGACACGCTGCTCGGCGCCCTTCAGCAGACGGCGGACGCCATCCGTGCCGGCGCACGCGGTGCCGTGGTGGGCCGCAATCTCTGGGGGCATGGCGATCCGGAAAAGGCAGCGATTGCCTTTCGGGGCGTCATCCACGACGGCCTTTCGGCGCAAGACGCCTTGGCGAAGGCGGGTGCCTGAACGATGCCCACCGTCCCTTCAATCCTCGGCTTCGGAGCTATTGCGATCGACGACATCGTCTATGTCGATCAGCCGTTGTCGGCGGGCAAGGGGAAGGTTCTGCAAAGTGCCCGAGCTTTCGGGGGAAATGTCGCGACGGCACTTGCCGCCGTCGCGCGGCTCGGCGGAACCGCCGGCTTCGTCGGATGGCTGGGCAGCGCCGCCGACGACGCCGTGTTGTGCGATCTCGTTGCGAGCGGCGTTGAAACCGCGTTCGCGCCGCGCCACCCGCACGCGCGCCCGGTGCGCTCGCGGATCACCGTCGGTTCGGATGGGGAGCGGTTCATCGCGTATGACGACGAAGCGATGCTGGGCACCGCGCCGGACTTTCCGGACGAGGTTCTCAGCCGCGCGACCGTCCTGATCGTCGATAGTTACGGGATCGGGTCGCTGGATGTCGTGGCTCGGGCTCGCGATCTCGGCCTTGCGATCCTCGGCGATGTCGAATGGAGCCGCGGCCCAGCCACCGAGAGACTGATCGGGCTCTGCGACCATGTCATTCTTCCGCTCGGCTTTGCGCGGGCCGCCACGGGCCGCCGCTCGCCGGCCGAGATACTAGATGCATTGTGGTTGCCGTCGCGGTCCGCCGTGGTTCTGACGGATGGCGGCAGGGGTGTCTTCTATCGCGGACGCGGCGAGACAGGGCTCTGGCACTTGCCTCCGTACCGGGTTGCCGTCGTCGACTCGACCGGCGCCGGTGACTGCTTTCATGGCGCCTATGCCCTTGCATTGACGCGCGGGGCCGACACCGCAGGCCGGGTCGCATTCGCGGCCGCGGCGGCGGCCCTTTCGATAACGGGGCGGGGCGGGCGCGAGGCGCTTCCGAACAACGACCAGGTCACGGAACTCCTGGCATCGACGAACGCGCCGTCGGCAGTCGAACTGAAGTATGCGCGGCTCCATACCGGAACATAGCCCGAACTATCCGAGGAAATATTTCGCAGGTGAACATAAGCAGAGGACAATCATAAAAATCAGTGGCTTAGACTTGTGAGAGGGAGGAATATGGCAGAAGTCGTTCTTGAGAATATCTGCAAGACATACGGGAACAATTTTCACGCAATCGACCAATTGAACCTGTCGGTCGAGGACGGCGAGTTTTTGATTCTCGTCGGGCCGTCCGGCTGTGGCAAATCCACCGCGTTGCGGATGATCGCGGGACTGGAGGACGTCACCAGCGGCAGCCTTCGAATCGGCGGAGTCGACGTTGTCGACATGCCGCCCAAGGACCGCGACATCGCGATGGTCTTCCAGAGCTACGCCCTCTATCCGCATATGACGGTGTTCGAAAACATCGGCTTTTCGATGCGGCTGGCAGGCAAGCCGAAGGCCGAGCGCAAAAAGCGCGTGGGCGAGATCGCCAAAACCCTTCAACTGACGTCTCTGCTGGACAGCAAACCCGCGAACCTTTCAGGCGGACAGCGTCAAAGGGTTGCCATGGGCCGCGCCATGGTGCGCGAGCCGGCAGCCTTTCTCATGGACGAACCCCTTTCCAATCTGGACGCGAAACTGCGTGTTCAAATGCGCGCCGAAATCACCAGTCTGCAAAAGCAGCTCGGCGTGACGACCATATATGTGACCCACGACCAAACCGAAGCCATGACGATGGGCGACAGGGTCGCGGTGTTGAAAGGCGGCGTGCTGCAGCAGGTCGACACACCCAAGAGGCTCTATGAATCGCCGGTGAACGCCTTCGTTGCCGGCTTCATCGGGTCTCCTTCGATGAACCTTTTCGAGGCGACCCTGACGGGCGACGAACTGATGTCCGGCGCCTTAGCCATCCGGCTGCAGGATGCAGCCTTCGTCCGCAGGCCGGGCTTGAGGTCGTATGCGGGGCGCAAGGTCGTGTTCGGGATACGACCGGAGGATCTCTATGACAGCAGCCTCGAATCCGGCCGCAAGTATCAGACGATGCCGGCAAAGGTGACCTCGATCGAAGAACTCGGATCCGAACATATCGTCCATCTCAACATCGACGCGGTCCGGGTGGACTCCGGCGACCCTGACGCGGTGCAGGATTTCGGCCTGGCGTCGAATGCGGTGGCGAAATTCGAACCGGTCAGCACAGTCCGCTCCGGCGAGGAAATCAGGTTGGCCCTGGATGACGCCAAGCTCCATTTCTTCGATCCCGAGACGCATCTGGCGATCTGAATATCCGCGACAAGACCCGCGGGCGAGGGTGAGGCGCCTGCATAAGAAGACTTCTGAATAACAGACGATCGGCCGCATTGTGCGGTCGAATATAAAGAAGGAGGAGAAAATGACGTTTCGTATAAAGCCCACGATGCTGAAAATAGCCGCGGCCGCATGGTTGCTTGGCGCAACCGGAGCCATGGCGGATACGACGCTGGAATTCACCCAATGGTGGGAGCCCGAATTGCCGGCTGGCTCGCTCAGGGCAATCATGGATGACTTCGAGGCCGCAAACCCCGGTATCAAGGTGACGCTGGTCAGCGGTCCCTATGCGACCACGCGAGACCAGATCTCGGTTGGTGCGGCAACCGGAACGCTCAGCGACGTCGTCGGCCTCGACGGTGCCTGGGTGAACAATCTGAATGCGCAGAACGCGCTCGCCGACATGAATCCGATGATGGATGCGAGCGGTTTCGACAAGAGCCAGGTCGCGGACATCATCAAGGTGGACGGCAAGGCGGTGATGTTTCCCGTGGCTTCCTTCGTCTATCCGGTCTTCGTGAATTTGGACCTCGCCGCCCAGGCAGGCGTGACCAAGCTGCCGTCGACCCGTGCGGAGTTTCTCGAAGCCGCCAAGAAGATGACGCACGCCGACAAGAACCAGTATGGCTGGGTGCTGCCCCTGTCGCTGCAAACGCCATCCGGCGTCCAGAACGACATGATGTCGTGGGTTTGGGCTTCGGGTCAGTCGATGATGGCGAGCGGCAAGCCGGACCTTGAGGGCAAACCGGTGGTGGATATGCTCGCCTTCGTCAAATCACTCAACGACGCCGGCACCATCTCGCCCGGCATTGCCACCAAGACCGAGCAGGAAAAGGTCGAGGAATTCGTCAACGACCGCGTCGGGATGATGATCGACTCGCTCGCGCATGTGAACCTCATACGCAAGCGCAATCCCAAGCTGAACTTCGACCTCATCCCGGTCCCGGTCGTGGAGAACTATACCGGCAAGCGCGGCCTTCCCTATGCCTCCTGGGGCATCGGCATCTCTGCTGCCTCGAAACATCAGGAAGAGGCCTGGAAACTCGTCCAATATCTGATGAGTGAAAAGGTGAACGCCAAGCTCGTGTCGCTTGCAAACGCCTTCCCGGGCAACGTCAACGCCAAGCCCGATTTCGTGACCTCGGACAAGGCTTTCGGCAAGGCTTTTGAAATCTTCAAGACCGGCTATCTCGCCAATGAGTTCACGGGCCTGCCGGTGGCTGAAGACCTGATGACCCAGTTCGACGTGCAAGCCCAGAAGATGCTCGCCGGCGAGCAGTCTCCGGAACAGGCCGCAGCCACCGCTCAGAAGGGCTGGATGGCGAAATTCTGATCGGCCAGTTCCCGTTTGCTATCTTCGACCGGGTGACCTGACTTCGGGCAGGCCACCCGGCAACAACGGATCGGCAATTCGAGTTGGACCTGTTTCCGAAGCTTGCCTTCTCTTGAAGGCGTATCCCAAGGTTGGCACATGACCCGGCAAAAGCGCTCCCACCACAAGCTGAAACGAGCGGTCGCACCCTACCTCTATCTGTCGCCCTCGCTGCTCATAATCGGGCTTCTGATGCTGCTGCCGATGGTGACGGTGATTGCCTACTCGTTCCAGAACAGCGCGGTTCTGCGTCGTGACCCATCCTTTGCCGGACTGAAACACTACCAGGCGATCTTCGACGATCCCGTGTTCTGGGCTTCGCTGTGGCACACGCTCTACTTCACATGCATGAGTGTCATTTTCCACATGACCATCGGCATGGTCTTCGCGCTCATGCTGAACAGCGACCGCATCAATCCGACGCTGCGCAATATTCTGCGCGTGCTCTACATACTGCCCTGGCTGTTCACCGCGGTGATTATCGCCGTGATCTGGCGCCTCCTGCTTGAGCCGAACGGTGTCGTGAATAGCATTCTCATGCAAATTGGCATCATCGGTTCCAAGGTCGAATGGTTTTCCTCGCCTGAGACCGCGCTGCACGCCGTCACCTTCGCCAATATCTGGGCGGGCTATCCGCTCTTCATGGTCAGCCTGCTCGCGGGTTTGCAGGGCATTCCCAAGGATTTCTACGAGGCCGCCGATATCGACGGGGCGAAAGCCTACCAGAAGCTGATCTTCATCACCATTCCGATGCTGATGCCGATCATCATCAGCATCTCGCTGCTCGACTTCATCTGGACCATGCAGGTCTTCCCGTTAATCTGGATAACGACGGGCGGTGGCCCGATCTACTCGACCGAGGTCCTCAGCACCTACACGTACAAGCTGGCGTTTTCGAGCTACAACCTGTCGCAGGCTTCGGCGAGCGCTGTGGTCATCTTGTTGATCTCTCTCGGCCTGACGCTGTTCTATATTCGCTATCAAAAGGCTCGGTAGTCACCATGAGGAAAAGGCATACGCCGAAAGACAGGCTGATCACCGTCGCGCTCCATCTAGCGCTTGCTGCGGGGCTCTTTTTCGCGGCATTCCCGATCTACTGGATGCTGAGCAGTTCGTTCAAATCGAATACCGAAATCTTTGCCCTGCCACCAACCATCCTGCCAAAGGCCTTCACCCTGGAAGCGTATGCAGCCATCCTTGGCGACCCGGTAAAACTGCGCTTCTTCTTCAATAGCTATTTCGTGGCGGGAGCGGTGACCGTGCTGACGGTGCTGATCGCCTTGCTGTCAGCCTACGGGTTCAGCCGCTTCGACTTCCGCGGCAAGGGCAGCCTGAACACACTCATCATCAGCACGCAGACGATTCCGCCTATCACACTTCTGATCCCCTTCTTCGGGCTTGTCGTCTCATACGGTATCTTTGATACCTACGTCGCACTGATCCTGACTTACCTGGTGTTTACACTGCCGTACGCGATCCTGCTGATGACGGGATATCTGAACACCTTGCCTCGCGATCTCGATGAAGCCGTGGCTGTCGATGGCGGCACCAGTTGGACAGCGCTTTGGCGGGTGATCGTCCCGATTTCACTGCCTGGTATCGTGGCGACGTCGGTCTACACCTTCCTGTTGTGCTGGAACGAATTTCTCTTTGCGCTGACGCTGACGAAGTCAACGTCCATGCGCACCGTCCCGATCGGCATCCAGCTGTTGATGGGGCAGCACGCCTTCGAATGGAACCAGATGATGGCGATGAGCGTGCTCGGCTCGTTACCGCTCTTGCTCATCTACCTAGTTGCCCAAAGGTATTTCCTCGCCGGCATGACCGCAGGCTCGGTCAAGTAGGATGTCCATCCCAAGGAGAACCGAAGGAGCAGGCCTCCGCCTATCTCAATCGATGATTGGGCCCTGTCTGCTGGCAGGCGGCATCGCCGCGGCCGCGGCCGTCGTCACTGTTCCGCCGATCGTGCTCGTGCTGCTCTCTTCCCGCGCCACATCATCGAACGGCTGACTCAGGGCGCATCAAGGAATAGGCAAGGAATGAAAGGATGAACGTGAAAGACCTCAAAGTCGGCTGCCAGACCTTCACCTGGGAAATGCTGGGAGACCGGTTCACCGGCGGCCCGGACGATCTGTTGAAGGCGATCGCCGATGGCGGCTACGCCGGCATCGAAATCACCGACACCATGATCGGCCACTATGCCGACAGGCCGTCGCAATTCGCCGCGGCACTCAAGTCGTCCGGGCTGACGCTGGTCTCCTTCGCCTTCGGTTCGAAGAGCGGTTTTACGCTGAAGGAGAAAATCGGCGCCGATCTCGAGACCGCCAAAGTCTGGATCGACTTCGCCGCCACCTTCCCGAATGCGCTGGTCTCGATGGGCTCGGCAACCGTGGTGTCCGACGGCCCGCGCGACGATAAGTTCGCCATCGCAGCCGAATTCTACAACCGCGCCGCCGAGATCGGCCGCAAGGCCGGTGTGGATGTCGCGGTGCATCCGAGTTCGCACCACAACACGCTGCTGTTCGACCGCGCCGACTACGACACGATCTTTGCCTTGCTCGACCGCGATCTGGTCGGCTGGGTGCCGGATACCGGCCATATCCTGCGTGGTCACAAGGACATGTCCGACACGCTGCGCACCTATCGCGACCGCATCCGCTACATCCACCTCAAGGACGTCGATGCCAACGGCACCTGGGCGATGCTCGGCAAGGGCGTCTGCGACACGCCAGATGTCATCGAGATTGCCGGCACCGCGCCACGCTTCAACGGCTGGCTGGTGCTGGAGGAAGAATCCGACACGGCCGCCGCCGATCCCGCCGGCGCGGTGAAGACCAACCGCCAGACAATGCGCTCCTACGGCGCCTGAAGAACGAGACGATGATCAAGAAACAGGACAGACGCCTCAGGGTCGGCGTGCTCGGCTGCGGCCCCATCGCGCAGTTCGCGCATCTGGAATCCTGCGTCAAAGCCGGCAATGCCGACCTTTACGCCATCTGCGACGCGGCACCCGACCTGCTCGCGCGCATGGGCGCCACCTACGAGCCCGAAAAAATGTATGGCGACTATGACGAGATGCTCGCCGATCCGGAACTGGAGGCGGTGGTCGTCGCCACCTCGGACGCCTATCACGTGCCGATGTCGATCAAGGCGCTCGACGCCGGCAAGCATGTTCTGTGCGAAAAGCCGATCGGCACCTCGGTGGAAGAAGGCGAGGCGCTGGCCGAAGCAGTCAGGCGCTCTGGCAAGGTGCTGCAGGTCGGCCACATGAAGCGCTTCGACCCGGCGCTGGAGGCCGCGCGCGATTTTGTCCGCGACGAGATCGGCGAGGTGTTGGCGCTGAAGGCGTGGTACTGCGATTCCACCCATCGCTACACCAACACCGACGCCGTTCAGCCGCTGCCCGTGACCAGCAAGCTGGCGCGCAAACCGGGAGGCAATCCGAAGGCCGATTTGCGGCAGTATTTCATGCTGGCGCACGGCTCGCATCTCGTCGACACGGCGCGGTTCCTGTGCGGCGAGATCGTCGCCGTGCGCGCCCGGCTCAACGAACGCTTCGGTGCCTATTGCTGGTTCGTCGAGACTGAGTTCGCCAGCGGCGCGCTCGGCCATCTCGACCTGACCGTCGCCGTACGGATGGATTGGCACGAAGGTTTTCAGCTTTATGGCGAGAACGGTTCGGTCATCGCCAAGACATTCAACCCCTGGTACTTCCGTGCCAGTGAGGTTGAGATCTTTCACGAGAAGACCGCCACTGCCCACAAGCCGCTCGGCGCCGACGGCCATTTCTTCCGCCGCCAGTTGGAAGGTCTTGCCCAAACCGTACTGGAAGGCACGCCGATGCGCGGCGCCAATGTCGAGGACGGCATCGCGTCGATCCGCGCCATGGTCGCTATCGCGCGTTCGGTGGAGACTGGCGAGCGGCTCGAACTCGCTTCGGTTTCGGGAGCGGTCTGATGCGTCTCGGCATCTTCGCCAAGACCTTTCCCGGTACCGAGCCGGCCGCGGTGCTCGCGGCCGTTCGGCAAGCGGGCTATGAGACGACGCAATTCAATCTCGCCTGCGCCGGCCTGCCGTCGATGCCGGATGCGATGCCGGCAAATGCCGTCGCTTCCATCCGCGCTGCCGCGCAATCGAGCGGCGTCTCACTTGCAGCACTTTCCGGCACCTACAACATGGCGCATCCCGACAAGGCAGTGCGCGACGATGGCCTTCGGCGTCTCGCCGTCGTCATCGAGGTTGCTGCTGCCCTGGACATCCCGCTGGTCACACTCTGCACCGGCTCGCGCAACGCAGCCGATCAGTGGGCGTATCACCCCGACAATGCCACGCCGGCCGCGTGGTCCGACATGGCCATCGAGATGGCGAAGGCGCTGGCGCTGGCCGAAGAGGCCGGCGTCGATCTCGGCATCGAGCCTGAGCAAGCCAACATCGTCACTTCCGCCAGGGACGCGACAAGGCTGATCGCCGAGATGGGATCGAAACACCTGAAGATCGTGCTTGATCCGGCAAACCTGTTCGAACAAGCCACGCCCGACGAGGCGCGCGCCATCGTCGCCGCCGCGATCGACGGGGCCGCCGGCCACATCGCCATGGCGCACGCCAAGGACCGCTTTGGCGACGGCCGCTTTGCCACCGCAGGACAAGGCATCGTCGACTTCCCGGATTTTGTCGCGCGGCTGAAGGCAGCGGGCTTCGACGGCCCGCTCGTCACCCACGGCCTGTCCGCGGAAGAAGCCCCCGGCGTCGCTGCCTTCCTGCGAGGGCTGCTCTGATGGGCGCCGCACCGTCGATCCTGCTGCGCGATGATGCATCGCTTCGTGTCTTCGACACGGGGCAGGGCAGGCTTCCCGTCATCTTCCAGCATGGCCTTGGCGGTGATGCAGCGCAGGTCGCGCAGAATTTTCCCAACAGGCCCTCATACCGCCGGCTCACCGTCGAATGCCGCGCGCAGGGCGATTCCGGCGCCGGCACCAAACGGCCCTTTTCGATCGCGATGTTCGCCGATGACGTGCTGGCCGCCGCCGATGCGGCTGGCGTCGAGCACTTCGTCGTCGGCGGCATTTCGATGGGCGCGGCCATCGCCTTGCAGCTTGCCGCCCGGCATCCCGATAGGGTCACAGGTCTCGTGCTTGTGCGCCCGGCCTGGGCTTTCGATGCGGCGCCGCAAAACATGCGTCCCTATGTGGAAGTGGCGGAACTCATTCGCGACCGTCCACTGGATGAAGCACGAGATATCTTCGCGGCTTCCGCGACTGCCGCCCGCTTTCGCAAAGAGGCGCCGGATAATCTCGCCTCGCTGCTTGGCTTCTTCGCGCGTGAGAATGCGGCCGTCTTCGCCGAGGTGATGCAGGCGATCGCAGAGGATGGGCCTAGCGTCACGCGGGTGGCGGCCGCCGGCCTTGCAATCCCGACACTCGTCATCGGCAGCGGTGTCGATCTCGTCCATCCGCTGGCGACCGCCCGCAGCCTTGCCGACGCTATTCCCAACGCCGCCTTTGTCGAGGTGACGCCGAAGGCCACCGACAAGGATCGCCATTTCGCCGAAATCCGCGCTGCTATCGCGGACTTTCTCGACACAAATTTCAACAACTAGGACCAGTCATGATCTCGAAACTCGTCTCAGGCCCGGCCGCTATCGCCGCATTGCCACGCGATCGCATGATCGCCGAATTCTCGCTGTGGTCCGCCGACCTCGTCAATTTCGAGAGCGATCTCAGGCGCATCGAGCCCTATGTCGATCTTCATCACATCGATGTGGCGGATGGGCATTTCGCCCCGTCCTTCCTGTTCTTCCCCGATCTCGTCGCCCGCATCGCCAGGCTGACGGCCAAGCCTATCCATGTCCATCTGATGGTCGATGAAGCAATCGTCGAGGCGCAGACGCGCCAGTTCATCGAGGCCGGCGCCGACATGATCAGCGTCCATGCCGAGAATGGCGAAGCGGGATTGCGCGCCGTGCGGCTGGCGCGGGAACTCGGCGCCGAGGCCGGTGTCGTGCTCAGGCTGGAGACGCCGGTCGAGGCGGCGACGCCTTTCGTCTCGGAGGTCGCGTTCGTCACGCTTCTGGGAACGGCGATCGGCGTCAAGGGGCAGAGCCTGTCGGACAAGGCCTGCGACAGGCTGGGCGCTGCCCGCGCCATCCTGAGGCAGGCCGACCGCGAGGCGGGAGTGGTTCTGGCGGCTGACGGCGGCATCCGCCATGAGACCGTGCCGCTGCTGCGTGCCGCCGGCGCCGAAACCGTGGTTCTCGGTTCGCTCGCCTTCGGCGACAAGGATCTCGCCGGCCGCATCCGCTGGCTGCACGGACTGAAGGTCGCGGCATGACGATACAAGCCGCCCTTGCAATCGATCTTGGCGGGACGGAGCTTCGCGCCGCCCTGGTCGACCGCGAAGGCAAGATCCTGGCATTCGCGGCGGTGCCGACGCAGGCGCAGGCCGGCCCCGATGTGGTGATCGGCCAGATCGAGGCGTTGGCGGCAACCGTCCATGCCGAGGCGCCGGCGCTTGCAGTCGTCGGCGTCGGCGTCGGCGCGCCGGGACCGCTCGATCCGCTGGCCGGCATCGCCGTTGGCCCGCCGACACTCGCCGGCTGGCTGGACGTACCGCTTGCCGACATCCTCGAACGGCGGCTCGGCCTGCCGGTGCGGCTGGAGAACGACGCCAATGCCGCCGCACTCGGCGAATGGCGCTTCGGCGCCGGCCATGGCGCGCGCTCGCTGGTCTTCGTCACGGTTTCTACCGGCATCGGCGGCGGTGTCGTCGTCAACGGGCGCATCCTGCATGGCCGCCGTGGCCTTGCCGCCGAGATCGGCCATATGACCATCACCAATGAAGGCGAACGCTGTATATGCGGCGTCGTCGGCTGCTTCGAGGCGATCGCCTCGGGCACAGCGCTCGGCCGCCGCGCCACCGCTGCGACAACCGCCGGCGATGGCTCGAGCTTGCGGCACCTTTCAGGCGACGCCGAGGTGACCGGCCGCCATGTCGTCGAGGCGGCACGGCTGCGGGACGGTCTTGCCTCGGCCTTGCTGGACGAGGAAGCTCGCTGGCTGGGCATTGGCTTCACCAACCTCTTGCATCTCTATTCGCCCGATGTGCTGGTCGTCGGCGGCGGCATTGCCAATGGGCTCGACTTGATGCTGCCGACCATCGAGGCTACTATCAGGCAGCGCGCCATGCGCGCCTATCGCGACGTGCCGGTCGTTCAGGCTCAGCTCGGCCGCCATGCCGGGCTGGTCGGCGCCGCCAGCCTCATCCTGTTCGATGATGTGGGCACGATTGCCGCCCGCATGCCTGTCGGCCCAAGCACATTTCCGGACACGAGGAGGGACTTCAATGGCTGAGCTCAAGCTGCGCGGCGTGCGCAAGTCCTATGGCAATGCCGAGGTGTTCAAGGGTGTCGACCTCGATGTCGGCGACCGCGAGTTCGTCGTCTTCGTCGGCCCGTCGGGCTGCGGATAGTCGACGCTGCGACCTGAACGACAACGGCCGAAGGCAGCATGCCTCCGGCCATTGCTGGTATCAAACCGCACGGATTACTCGGCGGGAACGACGTCCGCCGGAAGGCTGTCGTCCGCCGTGCCCGCCAGGGCTCTCGCCAGCTTGGCCTCGTCGAGTTCGCCTTCCCAGCGCGCCACCACCAGCGTGGCGACGGCGTTGCCGACGAAGTTGGTCAGCGCCCGGCATTCCGACATGAAGCGGTCGACGCCGAGGATCAGCGCCATGCCGGCGACCGGCACCGCCGGAACCACCGAAAGCGTGGCGGCAAGCGTGATGAAGCCTGCCCCGGTGATGCCGGCGGCGCCTTTGGACGAAAGCATCGCAACCAGCAGCAGCAGGATCTGGTCGCCCATCGACAGGTGAATGTTGGTTGCCTGCGCGATGAACAGCGCAGCCAGCGTCATATAGATGTTGGTGCCGTCGAGGTTGAAGGAATAGCCGGTCGGAATGACCAGACCGACCACCGAGCGCTTGGCGCCGGCCTTCTCCATCTTCTCCATCAGCGAGGGCAGGGCTGCCTCGGACGAGGAGGTGCCCAGCACCAGCAGCAGCTCTTCCTTGATGTAGCGGATCAGCGCCAGGATCGAGAACCCGTTGTAGCGGCAGACAGCACCCAGCACGACGAAGACGAACAGAAACGACGTCACGTAGAAGGTGCCGACCAGCATGGCGAGGTTGATGACCGCGCCGATGCCGTATTTGCCGATGGTGAATGCCATGGCGCCAAAGGCTCCGATAGGGGCTGCCTTCATCAGCACGCTGACCAGCTTGAAGATCGGCGTCGTCAGCGCTTGCAGGAAATTGAGGACGGGCGTTGCCTTGTCGCCGACCAGCGCCAGCGCAATGCCGAACAGCACCGAGAAGAACAATACCTGCAGGATGTCGCCGTCGGCGAAGGCACCGACGATCGTCGTCGGGATGATGTTCATCAGGAAGCCGGTGACCGACTGGTCGTGCGCCTTTGCGGCATAGGTGCTTACGGTCGAGGCATCGAGCGTCGCCGGGTCGATGTTGAAGCCGGCGCCCGGCTGCACGACATTGGCCACGACAAGGCCGATGACAAGCGCCAGCGTCGAGAAGGTGAGGAAGTAGAGCATCGCCTTGCCGGCGACACGCCCGACCTTCTGCAGGTCGCTCATGCCGGCAATTCCCGTCGTCACCGTCAGGAAGATGACCGGGGCGATGATCATCTTGACCAGCTTGATGAAGGCGTCGCCGAGCGGCTTCATGCTCTCGCCGACCGACGGAGAGAAGTGACCGAGCAGGATGCCGACGGTGATCGCGACGAGCACCTGCACGTAGAGTTGGGCATAGAAAGGCTTGCGCCGCGCGGAAGCCGCGCCTGAATGATCTGCGATGTGCATCGAACTCTCCCTGGCCGGATGGGCGAAAATGGACCGCCCTGCGTGACTTCTCCCATCGCGGCGCTCCGGTCGCACGCCGCTGCAAGGACTTTTGCAAGCGTCGTGCCAGATCGGGAAAAGGCCGGAATCCCAGGGTTTCCGCCTTTGTCAGAGGCCATGCGGGCAATGCCTGTGCGGATTTCCGCACAAGCAGCGTTTGCCTGGGCGGATTTTCGCATTACACTGGCCGCGAAGCCGGAGGGCTGGGAGGAAGAGGAGAGGGCAGACGTCGCAAGCAGGTACCGACAGTGGCTCCCCTGGATTTGCCGGCCGTGAATTGCTGCGCGAGGCCGCGCGCGATGGCCGCTGGCTTGTCGTGGTCGTCGCCCTCGTATTTCTGGCCGGCGCGATCGCAATTGCCGGGAGCATTGCCTCCGGCCAAGCGGCAGGCAATCTGCGCGACACAGCGCTTGCGGCCCTGCCGCTGGCGGCGGGGACGCTGACCGGCGAAATCGAAAAGCAGCGTCTGGTTCCGTTGGTGCTGGCACGAGACGACGCTGTGCGGGGCGCTCTGCGCCGAGCCGGAAAAATGCAAGAAAAGGCCCTCGACGACAAGCTCAAGGCGATTGCCGGCGATGCCTCGGCGTCCGCCATCTATGTCATCGATACGGCAGGCATCGCCATATCAGCCAGCAATGCCGGTGAGCCGACCAGCTTTGTCGGCATCGACTATAATTTTCGGCACTATTTTCAGGAGGCCATGGCGAAGGGTGCCGCCAGCCAATATGGCCTCGGCACGATCAGTGGCAAGCCAGGCCTTTACCTAGCCAGCCGGGTCGACGATGGCGGCAAGCCGCTTGGCGTTGCGGTGTTGAAGGTCGAGCTAGACCGCGTCGAAGCCAATTGGCGATCCAGCGGCTTTCTCGTCTTCGTCACCGATGAACGCGGCGTGGTGCTGGCCACCAGCCAGCCCGACTGGCGGTTTCATGCTCTGGCGCCACTGTCGGCGAAGGACGCGGCCGCTGCCCACGAGCAGCTTCAGCTGGCCGATGCCGGCTTCGAACCCTTGCCGATCCGACGCGGCGCTGGTGACGGTCTGGCCACGATCGACAGCGCCGGCAAGCAGCGTCGGTTCGTTGAGGTGGTGCAGGACCTGCCCGGTGCTGTCCCCGGTTGGCGTCTCTGGCTGCTGACGCCCGCCGATGCGGCACTCTCCGCCGCCGCCAACACGGCGCGCCTCACCACGCTGCTCGGCTTGCTGCTGATGGGCTTGCTAACCTTCGTGCTGACCCGGCGCCGGCGCGCCCGCCTGCTGAGACAGGAAGCGCTGGCGCGGATGAATGTCGAACTGGAGAGCCGGGTCAGCATGCGGACGGCCGAGCTGACGCGCTCCAACGCCGCACTTGCCGGCGAAATCGCCGAGCGCGAGAATGCCGAAGCCAAGGTCCGCCGGCTGCGCGACGATCTCGCCCAGGCCAACCGGCTTTCCATTCTCGGCCAGATCGCGGCCGGCGTGGCGCACGAAATCAACCAGCCGGTCGCCGCCATCCGCACCTATGCCGAGAATGCCGGCCGCTTTCTCGACAGCGGCAAGACCGAACCGGCCAGCGGCAATCTGACGTCGATCGTGTCGATGACCGAACGCATCGGCGCGATCACCAGCACATTGCGCACCTTTGCCCGCCGGCCGGGTGTCGCTGCCTCGCCCTTACCGGTGCGCGAGGCGATCGACGGCGCGCTGTCGCTGCTGTCCGGCCGCATCCGCGATTCCGGCGTGACCATCGTCAAGCCGCGCGGCAACGCGTCGCCGGTCGTCATGGCGAGCCGCATCCGGCTGGAGCAGATCCTGGTCAATTTATTGCAAAATGCGCTCGACGCCATGAAGGACCAGCCTGATCCCCGCATCGAGATTGAACTGGCCGAGCGCGACGATCGGGTGCTGATTTCGGTGCGCGACAACGGCCCTGGTCTCGGTCCAGAGGCGGCCGGCAATCTGTTCATGCCGTTCCAGACCACGAAGGAGAAGGGGCTCGGTCTCGGGCTGGTGATTTCGCAGGAGATCGCCCAGGAACTGGGCGGCACGCTGCGGCTCGATCCCGCCAGCGCCAGCGGCGCATCCTTCACCATCGACCTGAGGCGGATAGAATGACGGACCGATCAGGGCTAGTGGCACTCGTCGACGACGATGCGGATCTGCTTCACGCCACCACGCAATTGCTGGAGCTTGCCGGCTTCACCGTGGTCGCGCTCGATGCCGCCGAGGCCGCGCTTGGTGTCGTCGACAGGAATTTCGAAGGCGTGGTCGTCAGCGACATCCGCATGCCGGGCATGAACGGTCTGCAGCTGTTCGACCGCATCAAGGCGATCGATCCGGACATACCCGTGATCCTGGTCACCGGGCATGGCGATGTCGATCTTGCGGTCGCCGCGCTCAAGGACGGCGTCTACGATTTCATTCCGAAACCCTATGCCGGAGATCGCCTTGTCGAGGCGCTGAAACGGGCATCGGAGAAGCGGCGGCTGGTGATGGAGAACCGGCGCCTGCGCGAGGCCGCCGCACAAGCCGCCGACGGTCTGCCGCTGATCGGTGAAGCGCCTGCCATCCGCCGCCTGCGCGAGACTTTGCGCCAGATCGCCGACATGGATGTCGACGTGCTGGTCGAAGGAGAGACCGGAACCGGCAAGGAAGTGGTGGCGGACCTCCTGCACAGATGGGGGCGGCGGCGCGCAAAACCCTTCGTGGCGCTGAATTGCGGCGCGCTGCCGGAGACAGTCATCGAAAGCGAACTGTTCGGCCATGAGGCCGGCGCGTTCACCGGCGCGCAGCGGCGGCGGATAGGCCGCATCGAGCATGCCAGCGGTGGCACGCTGTTTCTCGACGAGATTGAATCCATGCCGCCGGCCCTCCAGGTCAAGCTGCTGAGGGTCCTCGAAACGCGCAGCGTCACCCCGCTTGGCTCGAACGAGACCCGCCGCGTCGACCTCAGGGTTGTCGCGGCGACCAAGGTCGATCTCGGCCGGCCGGACCAGCGCGGCGATTTTCGCGAGGATTTGTATTTTCGCCTCAACGTGGTGACGCTGCGCATCCCGCCCCTGCGCGAGCGGCGCGGCGACATCCCGATGCTGTTCGGGCATTTCCTCGGCAAGGCCTCGGAACGGTTCGGCCGGCCAATCGCCAAGGTGAACGCCGCGGTCAGCGATCATCTCCAGTCGCACGCCTGGCCGGGCAATGTGCGCGAGCTTGCCCATTTTGCCGATCGCGTCGCACTCGGCTTTGGTCCAGAGGATGAGACGAAAGCGGCCTCCGCACACTTGCCGGAGCTCGCGGCAACACTGCCCGAACGGGTCGGTCACTATGAGGCGCAACTCATCCGCGATGCGCTGCGCGACCATGGCGGCGATGTGCGCGGCGCCATCGACGCACTCGGCGTACCGCGCAAGACCTTCTACGACAAGCTCAAGCGCTACGGCATCGCCGCGTCTGAATTCCGCAATGGCGGCGACGCGGATGCGCAACCTCGCGGACAGATATAGAAATTGCGCAAGTGCGCTGCCCTTCGTAACGCTAGTTTTTATCCCGTCGCGCATTTCGGAAAGAGCCATGAACACGACACTTGAAACGACGGCAAACCCCTTGCCGGAAGAACTCGCCTTTCTCGGCGAGCGTCTGACGGCGTTCAACGACAGCGATATCGGCGCTTCCGAAAGGAAGGCCCTGGCGGTGTTCGTGCGCGACGACGCCGGCGCGGTCGTCGCCGGCATTTCGGGTTACACCGCCTGGGGCTGGCTTTACGTGCAATGGCTGTGGGTCGATGAAAGGCTGCGCGGCCAGCACATGGCCGGCAAGATGCTCGACGCGGCTGAGCAGGAAGCGATGGTGCGCGGCTGCCAGAACGCCTGGATTGATACCTTCAATCCGAATGCCGCCAAGGTTTATCAGCGCCAGGGTTATCAGCCGTTTGGCGCGCTTGCCGATTTTCCCGTCGGCCGCAGCCGCATTTTCCTGCAGAAGAAGCTGGTTGGCTGATTGATCAGCAATTCCAGGAAAAGTGTAAAGCGGCCTTCCCTTGGGAATTGCGTCAAACAAAAAGACTTTATCCGGCAAGCTTTCCGCCGCGCATCGGCTGCGGCACACCGGTGGTGCTTGGAAAACTGATCGGCAGGCCGCGCAGCACGCGAACCGCGAGGAAGGCGAAGCACTCCGCCTCCACCGCGTCACCGCTCCAGCCCAGGCTTTCCGCCTGCACCACCTCGACGCCGGCTCGGCTGGCCAGCATCGCCATCATCGTCGGGTTGTGACGGCCGCCACCGCTGACCACGAGCTTTTTCGGCCGGTGCGGCAAAAGGTCGAGCGCCTTGCCGACGGCGGCGGCGGTGAAGGCGGTGAGCAGCGCCGCGCCATTCTCGGCGCCCAGGCCGTCGGCCATCGCGGCGCCGAAGTCGAAACGGTCCAGTGATTTGGGATAGGCTTTGCTCAGATAGGGGTGCTCCAACAGCCTGGCGAGCCTTGCCTCGTCCACCGTTCCCGCCTGGCCAAGCGTGCCGTCACGGTCCATTTCGCCCAGTCCCTTCGACTTGATGAAATCGTTGAGCGGCGCATTGGCGGGGCCGGTGTCGAAGGCAACGACATTGTCGGCTCCGTCCCACCAGGTGATATTGGCGACGCCGCCGAGATTGAGCACCGCCACCTCGCCATTGGCGCCGGCGCTGCGCATCAGCGCGGTGTGATAGGCCGCGGCCAAGGGCGCGCCTTGCCCGCCGGCGCGCATGTCGGCCGAGCGGAAGTCATAGGCGACCTTGGTGCCCAACAGGGCGTGCATCAGCTCGCCATCGCCGAGCTGCCGGGTCTGGCCGAGACGTCCAACCTGCGGCGCACGATGCAACACGGTCTGACCGTGAAAACCGACGACGCCGATATCGGCCATCGTCATGCCATAGCCTTCGACCAGCTCCTTGACCGCCGCCGACTGGGCACGCGTCAGGGCTTCCTCCGCCTGGCGAAAAATCGCCGGCTCCGGCCCGACAAAATTCCAGGCCCGTGCCTGCTTCAGCGTCTCTTCCAGCAGGGTGCGGATCGACGAGGGATAAGGCATCAGCCGATAGGTGCCGAAATCGTCGATCCGTTCGCCATCGGTCTTGATCAGCGCGACGTCGATGTTTCCGTCCAGCACGGTGCCGGTCATCAGGCCGACGGCCCAGATTGGTTCCATTATTGAGCTCCATTGACGAGATCGCCGACCGCCTGCCGAAGCGAAACGATGCCGCTATCGAAATGACGTGTCGGATGGATCCGGTTGGTGAGCAAGGTCCAGGCCTTGCCACTGTCGAAGTCGATCCACAGCCCGGTGCCCGTAAAGCCGGTGTGGCCGATGGTTCCCGGGCTGCACAAGGCCCCGCCGGACCAGCCCGCATAGGGGCGCTCCCAGCCATGGGTGCGGGTGGCGGACAAGGGCGTGCGCATCAGCGCGATCGAACGCTCGGACGCGCCGTTGCCATCCAATAGTCCTTGCGCGAAATCCAGCACCGAAGCGGCCGTTCCGAACAGGCCGGCGTGACCCGCGCCCTGCAGCGCCGAGCAATTGTCGTCGTGGACCTCGCCGGACAGCACGCGGTGGCGCCAGGTGCAGTCCTCGGTCGCCGCTGACGCATCGGCGTCGGCGGAGAACGCAAAGCCGGGGCCGGGATCCATTTCCCGGATCGTCTTTCCCGACAGCCGCTCCAGCGCAAAACCGAGCAGGATGAAGTTGATGTCGGAATAGACGGGGTCGCGGGCCCGCCACTCGCGCTGCAGGATGAAGGCGCGCAGCAGGTCGGGATCGCGCCCGTAAGTGTAGATCGGCTCGACAGCCGGAAAGGGCGTCTGGTGGCCGAGGCACTGGCGAAACGTCACGTTCCGCTCCCAGGCCTTTGCATCATACTGGCGAAGGTCGGGCAGGGCGGAAGTAAGCGGCGCATCGAGATCGATGACGCCCTGTTGCGCGAGCGTCAGGATGCGCGGTGTGGTGAAGATGACCTTGGTCAGCGATGCCAGGTCGAACCAGGTGTTGTCCTGCATGGGGCGGGGCTTCGGCACGAGTTGCGCCGAGCCGATCGATCGGATGATGCGTTCGCCATGTTTGTCGACAATGCCGAGCACGCCGCCGGGGATGCGCTTGGCGGAAACCGCTGCTGCGAGGGGCTGGAAGGCGCGATTGAAGAGCTCGGGGAGGTCGCTCAATGTCGGCCTCCGTCCGAGAGGCCGCGATCCGTCACACCCCCCTCTGTCCTGCCGGACATCTCCCCCGCAAGGGGGGAGATTGGCAGCGTTGATGTTCCGCCAACCTTCCAATGTTGGAGATTGGCGAAAGCCGTGGCGACATCCGATCTCCCCCCTTGCGGGGGAGATGCCCGGCAGGGCAGAGGGGGGTGCTGTCCCTCCGAGTTTAGAAGTGCCTGCGCACCACTCATCACACCTCCACCCTCGCCATATGATCCAGCCCAAACTGCTCCCACCTCGCCGGTGCCGGCTCATACCCCTGCGGGCGCACGAGCGAGGGAACCTGGCGCGTGTCGAGCTCGAAATGTTCGTGGCGCCGGTCGATGGTCGGAACGGCGGCGATCAGTTTCTTCGTATAGGAATGCTTCGGCTTCGACAGCACCGAGGTCGCGTCGCCGATCTCGACGATCTGGCCGGCATAGATGACGGCAATGCGATGGGCGATCCGCTCGACGACCGCCATGTCGTGCGAGATGAACAGGTAGGCCAGCCCAAACTCGCGCTGCAGGTCGACCAGAAGCTCCAGCACTTTCGCCTGTACCGAGACATCCAGGGCGGACACGGCTTCGTCGAGAACGACGACGGAAGGGTTGAGCATCAGCGCGCGGGCGATGCACAGCCTTTGCCGCTGGCCACCGGAGAATTCATGGGGATAGCGTTCGAGACTGTTTTTTGGCAGGCCGACGCGTTCCAGCAGGCTCGCCATCCTGGCCCGCGTTCCGGCATCCACCCGGCCGCCGGTCGCGATCACCGGTTCGGCCAGAATGCTCTCGATGCTGAGCCTCGGATTGAGCGAGGCGTAGGGATTCTGGAACACCATCTGCACGGGCAGGGCGCTTTGTTGCGCAGAAGCTTCTCTTGCGCCAACCGAGAAGCTGCCGCGCGTCGACCGCACCAGCCCCAGCACCGCACGTGCGGTGGTCGATTTGCCCGAGCCGCTTTCGCCGACGATGGCCAGCGTCTCGCCTGGCATCAGGTCGAAATCGACGCCGTCAACGGCATGCACCGCGCCCGTGGCGCGGCTGAAGAAATTGCTCCTGAGCGGAAACCGCACCACGAGGCCGTCGACCTTCAAGGCCGGCTCGTGGCTCGCGCCCTTGTCGCGCCGTCCGTCCGAACGCGTCGTGCTGCCATTGGTGAAATGCGGCACGTCCTGCAGCAGATGCTGCGTATACGGATGCCGCGCATTGTCGAGGATCTGGTTCAACTCGCCTTGCTCGACGGCCTGGCCGTTCTGCATCACCATCACCTTGTCGGCGATGCCGGCCACCAGGCCGATGTCGTGCGTGATGAAGATCATCGACATGCCGGTTTCGCGCTTCAGTTCGGCAAGCAGCGCCATGATCTGCGCCTGCACCGTCACGTCGAGTGCCGTCGTCGGCTCGTCGGCGATCAGCAGGCGCGGATTGCAGGCCAGCGCAATGGCGATCATCACCCGCTGCAGCATGCCGCCCGACAGCTGGTTGGGCGTGTATTTCAGCCGCCGCGCGGCATCGGGAATGCGCACGCGGTCGAGCGCATCCTTGGCCGCCGCCGTGGCTTGTCTTCCGGTCAGGCCGCGGTGCAGCCGAAAGGATTCCTCGATCTGCCAGCCGATGGTCAGCACCGGGTTGAGCGAGGTCATCGGTTCCTGGAAGATCATCCCGATCTCGGCGCCGCGAATGCCGGTCAGTTGCGGCTCGGTCGCGGTCATCAGGTCGAAAAGGCTGCCGTCGGCGCGTTTCAGTTTCATGGCGCCGCCAGTGATGCGGCCGCCGCCGAAATCGATGAGCCGATTGATCGAGAGCGCGGTGACGGACTTGCCCGAGCCGCTTTCGCCGACAATCGCCAGCGTCTCGCCATCGGCGAGATCGAAGCTGACGCCGCGCACCACCTCATTGGCTTGCGGATTGCGGCCAAAGCCGACGCGTAGGTCGCGAACGGAGAGCAGCGGGGTCATGCCGGCGCCCTCCGCATCCTAGGGTCGAGGATGTCGCGCAAGGCGTCGCCCAGTAGGTTGAAGCCGAGAATGCTGATCATGATCGTCAGCCCCGGGAAGATCATCAGCCAGGGCGCGGTCTCCATCAGATTGCGGCTGTCGCTCAGCATCAGGCCGAGCGAGGCCGCCGGCGGCTGCGTGCCAAGGCCAAGGAAGCTCAAGCCTGCTTCGGTCAGAAGCGACCACGCCAGCGCCAGGGTCACCTGCACGGTCAACGGCGCCACCAGATTGAGCAGCAGGTGGCGCGTCACGATGTAGCTCGAACTGCTGCCGAAGGTGCGTGCGGCATCGACGAATTCGCGCGCCTTGAGCGACAGAGCAGGGCCGCGCACCACGCGGGTGAAGATCGGCGTGTAGACGATGCCGATGGCAACGATGCTGGTCCAGGTGCCGGGTCCGGCGACGGTGACGATGAGCAGCGCCAGCAGGATGGCCGGGAAGGCGAGCAGCACGTCCATGATCCGCATGACAACACCGTCCCAGCGGCGTCCGAGCCAGGCGGCGGCCAGCCCGAGCACGGTGCCGGCAAGGGTGGCGAAGGCCACGGAGAAGAAGGCGACCGTGAAGGACTGGCCGACGCCTGCCATCAGCCGGCTGGCCACATCACGCCCGAACAAATCGGTGCCCATCCAATAGGCGCCGCTGGGCGAATGCAGCCGGTCGACGCGATACTGCGTGATGGGATTGTGCGGCGTCAGCCCCAGCATGCCGAGGATGGCGACCGTGAGATAGACGCCGACGATGACGCCGCCGATGCGACCGCTGCCATGGCCGAAGATGGCGCGCAGGATGCGCATCAGGACTCTCCCAGCCGGATGCGCGGGTCGAGCGCGACATAGGCGAGATCGACCAGGAGATTGACGATCATGAAGTTCAAGGCGATGAACAGCACGCTGCCCTGCACCAGCGCGTAGTCGCGCTGCTGGATCGCATCCAGCACCATGCGACCGAGGCCGGGCAGGGCGTAGATCTGCTCGACGATGACGGCGCCGCCCAGGAGGTAGCCGAACTCGATGCCGCTCAGCGTCACGACCGGGATGAGCGCGTTGGGCAGAGCGTGCCGCCAGATGACGCTGCGCGCCGAGGCGCCCTTGCTGCGCGCGGTCCGCACATAGTCGTCGCTCAACACGTCGAGCATGGCCGAACGCGATATACGGGTGACCGACGCGGCGAAGGCGAAGCCGAGCGTGATGGCGGGCAGGATCAATTGGCTGAGATTGCGCAAGGGATCCTGCCAGAGCGGCGCGAATTCGCCCATCGCCGGCAGCACGCCGAAGCCGGCCGACAGCGTGTAGATGATCAGCAGGCCCAGCACGAAGCTCGGCGTCGACTGGCCGATCATGGCCACGATGCGCACGCCCAGATCGGACAGTTTCTCATTGTGTGTGGCGGCATAGATCCCGGCCGGCAGCCCGGCCGCGAGCGCGATGACCATCGACAGAACGGCCAGTTCGAGCGTCAGTGGGAAGCGTTCGATGATGACGTCGAGCACCGGCCTGCCATAGGTGACCGAGATGCCGAGATTGCCATGCAGGATGCCGCCTATCCAGCGCCAGTACTGGACGAACCAGGGCTGGTCGATGCCGAAATAGGCGGCGAGCGAGTCGCGCTGTGCCGGCGTCAGCAGCCCGGCTTCGGTCCCCAGCATCGCCGTGATCGAATCGCCCGGCACCATCCGGATCGCCACGAAGACCAGGATGGACACGCCAAGCAGGACGAGAGGAAACGTCGCCAGTCGTCGCATCAGATAGTTCACGCGAAGAAGTCCTCTCGTCCAATGCCTGCGGCGGCTACTGCTGGATGGTAACCTTGCTCAGGCTGAACAGCGTACCCGTTGGCGTCGGCACGAACCCGGCGATGTTCTTCTGCTGGGCCGTATAGCTGTAGGACGTGTAGAGCCAGATCCACGGCGACATTTCCGCGAGGTGCTTCTCGAACGCGGCGAAGATCGCCTTGCGTTTTGCCGGATCGGTCTCGGCGCGGCCCTGCTGCATCTGGCTGTCGAGCGTGTCGTCGATGTAGTTCGCCACCTTCTGCAGATTGCCCGCCTTGGTCCAGTAACGGTTGTACATGGTGTAGGGATCGGCGCGGCCGCCGTTCAAGGCGATCGCCATGTCGAAGTCGCCCTTCAGCCAGGCGTCGACATAGACGTTGAGCTCCATCATCTTGATGTCCAGCTTGACGCCGATTTCAGCCAGTTGCGACTGGATGACCTGGGCTTCCGCCGCCGCCGTCGGCGGTTCGCCGGTCGCGCCGATCACCGTCGCCGAAAAGCCGTCGGCATAGCCGGCCTCTTGCATCAGCTTCTTGGCCTTTTCGACGTCGCGCTTGTAGCAGAACAACTGGCTTGGGTCGGTCGCCAGAGCAGGGATGGTCAGCGGTCCGGTCACCTTGCCTTCGCCGAGCGAAGCGGTATCCAGCACCTCCTGCCGGTCGATGGCGCAGGAGATGGCCTGGCGCACCTTGAGCTCGGTCATCGGCTTGCGCGACGGGTTGAGCTGCAGCACGTGGTAGGCGAGCACCGGCACCCGGTTCAGTTGCAGGCTGGGTTCCCTGGGCACCAGCGTGGCGACGAGCGGGTCGTTGAGCAGCGCGAAATCGATCTGCTTGGTGCGCATGGCGGCCAGGATCGCCGCTTCGTCCGGCAGCACGCTGATCTCGATGCCGTCGACGCCGGTCGCACCCCCGGCCCAATCCTTGTTGGCGCTCAAGACTTCCTTGGCATTGGGGTCCCATTTGTCGAGCTTGAAGGGTCCGGAGCCCAAAGCCTTGGTGCCGATCGAGCCGGCCTTGATTTCGCTTGCCGGGGCGATGGCCGCGTTGACGTCGCTCATTGCCGTCAGGATCGGCGCATCCGGCTGCGAAAGTTGGAACACGACGGTCGCCGCATCCGGCGTATCGATGCTGGCGATCGACAGGAAGTTGGCACGTGCCGCAGCCCCCGTCTTCTCGTCGAGGATACGCTCGAACGATGCCTTGACGTCGGCCGAGGTCACGGCGGCGCCGTCCTGGAATTTTGCCTTGGGGTCGAGCTTGAAGGTCAGCTCCTTGCCGTCCTTGGAGAACTCCCAGGAGGTGGCGATGGCGGGGATGATCCGCAGGCTGGCATCGACACGCACCAGCGGCTCATAGATCAGCTCCAAGAGCCGCAGCGACGAAAACGCCGTCTGCTTGTGCGGGTCAAGCCCGGTTGCGTCCTGCGACCAGGCCATATGCAGCGTTGCAGCACTCGCTTGCGTTGAGACCGCGGCCACGCCGAGCATCGCGGCCAGCGTAATGCCCGACAGCAGCTTTCTTGTGAGATGAACCATTCTCGTCTCCCATTTTGTTTGAACTCGATGCCTTGCGGTTTCCGCCGACTGCTTCCAAGACACTCATGCTTTGGACTATCGGCCCAGTCTATGCGGCTTCACGCTGTCTTGTCGCTGATTGCCTTTCGCAGGAAGCCTCCGGCCTTGCCGAGAGCCGCTCGCGCCTCCTCGACACCCATGCCGGTGATCGTCACCAGGATCGCCAGCTTCACATCGTTGCCGGTCTGGCCGAGCGCCTGCTTGGCCTGCTGCGCCCCACAGCCGGTCGTCTGCATGACGATCCTGATCGCCCTGGCGACAAGCTTCTTGTTCGACGGGTTAAGGTCGACCATCAGGTTCTGATAGCTCTTGCCGATGCGGATCATCGAAGCGGTGGTCAGCATGTTGAGCACCAGCTTCTGCGCGGTTCCCGACTTCAGCCGGGTAGAGCCCGTGAGCACTTCCGGGCCGACGACCGGCGAGATGGCGATGTGGGCGATGCCGGCAATCGTCGAGGCCGGATTGCAGGACAGGGCAACCGTCGTTGCGCCCACCTGCCGGGCATAGTTCAGCCCGCCGATGACATAGGGCGTGCGTCCGCTGACCGCGATGCCGACCACGACGTCGTCTGATGTGAGGTCAATGTCCTGCAATGCCCTGGCGCCCATCTTCGGATCGTCTTCGGCGCCTTCCGTCGACCGCACCAGAGCGTCGGGACCGCCGGCGATCAGACCGACGACCATGCCTTCGGGCACACCAAAGGTGGGCGGGCATTCCGAGGCGTCGAGAACGCCCAGCCGGCCGCTGGTGCCGGCGCCGATATAGATCAGACGCGCGCCTTTCTTGAAGGCAAGCACGATGCGGTCCACCGCGGCAGCGATTTCAGGCACGACCTTTTCGACAGCCGCCGGGACGGCCCTGTCCTCGTCGTTGATCTTGCGCAGCACGTCGACGGTCGGCAGCAGATCGATGTCCATCGTCCTCGAGTTCCGGCCCTCGGAAACCAGCCGGTCCAGCTCGGACATCAACCCTTGCTCGGTCATCCCAATGCTTTCAAAAACCATGCGGCACAGCCGGATGAGCATGGCTCGCTGATCGGCGCAAACGCACACGGACCCGTCGTCGCTACCCTGTTTTCTCTGTTAACTTTTTAGAATTGAATATTCATATCGTCAACAGAAATTGGGAATATTTTATTCCTTCGCTGACAAGACACTACCGTCCGTCGAGGAGTCTTTTGGCAAGGATGATCGCGCCCGACACCGCGTCGCCGTCGGCGGGCTTCAGGCGACGCCGGACATCGGGGGAGAGCCAGGGCTCGAGCGGGCTGGCGAGGCCGCCGAGCAAGGCCACACGCGGCGCGCCTTTCTCGAACAGCACCCGCACCAGCGTATCGATCTGCTCGGCCGCACTTTGCACGATGCGCCGTCCGACCGGATCGCCCTGGTCGGCGTGGCGCATCACCATCGGCGCCAGCGCGGCATAGTCCGTGGGACTGGCGCGGTCCATCCAGGCGACGGCTTCCATCGGATCGTCCTCGAAACGCTGCATTACCTCGGCCAGAAGTGCCGTCCGCTCATGCCGGCCGTCATGGGCGCGCAACGCCAGCTGCACGGCTTTCAGGCCGAGATCGGCACCGCTGCCTTCGTCGGAGATCGGAAAGCCGTAGCCGCCGACACGCAGGTCGCGGCCCTCCACAAAGCCAAGGCCGATCGAGCCCGTTCCGGCAATGACGATGGCGCCGTCCTGGCCCGAATGCGCGCCGAGGCAGGCGCCGACTCCGTCGCTGACGAAATCGATGCTGGCGAAGGGATGCGAGATTGCCCTGAGGGCTTCCAGCGCGCCCTTGCGGCCGATGCCGGCAAGGCCGATGCCGGCGTGGGTCCGGGCGATCTCCGCAGCCCCGAAACCCGCCTCTTCGACCGCCGTGCCAAACGCCTTCGCGACCGACGCCCAGGCGACGTCTATGCCGAGCCGCGTCGTTGCCGGGCCCGACAGTCCATGTCCCAGCACGGTTCCATCCGAGTCCTCGATGCGGGCGCGGCAACCGGTACCGCCGCCGTCGACGCCGAGGAAATAATCCGCGCCGCTGCTCATGTGCTCAGCCGCTCGATGTCGGCGCCGCACAGGCGCAGCTTGCGGTCCAGCTGTTCATAACCACGATCGAGGTGATAGACCCGGTTGATGGTGGTTTCGCCTTCGCAAACAAGCGCCGCCAGCACCAGCGACACCGATGCGCGCAGATCGGTGGCCATCACCTGCGCGCCATGCAGTTTCTCGCCGCCGCGCACCAGCGCCGTGGTGCTTTGCAGCTTGATGTTGGCGCCAAGCCGCATCAGTTCGGGAACATGCATGAAGCGGTTCTCGAAGATGGTTTCACGCAGCAGCGAAGCACCGTCGGCGCAGCACATCAGCGCCATGAACTGCGCCTGGAGGTCGGTCGGAAACCCCGGATAGGGTTCCGTGGTGAGATCGACAGCCTTGAGCGGCCTATCGCGCGAGACGATAAGCCCGCGGTCGCCAGGCCAGACGCTGACGCCGGTGGCCTCGAGCAATTGCACCACCGAGGCCATATGCTCGAGCCGGGCATGGGTCAGTTCGAGCTGGCCGCCGGTGATCGCAGCGGCGATGGCATAGGTGCCGGCCTCGATCCGGTCCGGGATGATGTCGTGCCTGGCCGCATGCCAAATCGTGTCGCCGGCAATCAGGATGCGGTGCGTACCGGCGCCTTCGATGCTGGCGCCCATCGCGTTGAGGCAAGCGGCGAGATCAGCCACTTCGGGTTCGCGCGCCGCGTTGAGGATCTCGGTTTCTCCCTTGGCCGTGGTCGCGGCCATCATGGCGGTTTCCGTCGCGCCGACCGACGGTGAGCTCAGGACAATGCGCGTGCCGGTCAGCCCGTTCGGCGCTGATGCGACGATCGAGCCGTTCTCGATGGCAATCCCAGCGCCCAGTGCGGCGAGTGCCGCGACATGCATGTCGACCGGCCGCGCGCCGATCGCGCAGCCGCCCGGCAGCGAAACCCGGGCATGGCCGAACCGGCCCAGCAGCGGCGCCAGGACGAGCACCGTCGCCCGCATCTTCCTGACCGTATCGTAGGACGTCTCCTTGGAAACGGCGGCACTGGTGTCGATCGTCGCGGCATGCGCCGATCGTGTCACTTCGGCGCCATGAAGCCGCACCACGCCGAGCATGTTTTCGACATCGGTCACATCAGGCAGATTGGTCAGTTCGAGCGGGTAGGGGCTGAGCAGCGCCGCCGCTATCTGCGGCAAGGCGGCGTTCTTGGCGCCGGATATGGTGACCGCGCCTTCCAATCTTTGTCCGCCGACGATCCGCAATCTGTCCATGGGCTGAAACCTTGTGCGACGAAAGCCGGCCATACTCGGGCGGCTTTCTCCGGAGATACTGCTCCGAATCCCGGATGTTGGCTCGGCCCAGTTCGAGAATTAATTCTACGTTCTTGGCTGTCAATCGGAATTGGAATATTTTATTCCTTGAGCCGGCACCTGAAAGCGCGAGGAAATCCCGTGTCCGTCCTGAACAGGATCAATGTGAAGCTCGACGGCATGGCGCCCGGCGATCGTGAGATCGGCCGGTACATCGTCGACAATCCCGACCAGATGCTGCGCCTGTCGACGGCCGCCCTCGCGGCCGAGATCGGACGCAGCCAGTCGAGCGTCGTCAAGTTCAGCCAGAAGCTCGGCTATGCCAGCTATCAGGAGCTCAAGCTCGCCGTCAGCGAGGCCAAGGCGCGGGAGTGGCAGGTGCCGGCCGGCATGATCCACGGCTCGATCGAGGTCGGCGACAACCATCAGGTCATTTTGAAGAAGCTGATCGGCAGCAAGCTCCTGTCGATGCAGCGGACGATCGTCGCCAACAGCGAGCGCATCATCTCCAGGACGTTGGAATTGCTGGATGGCGCGCGCCGCATCCATCTGGTCGGCGTCGGCGCTTCCTCGCTGGTGGCGCGCGATTTCTCCTACAAGCTGATGAAGCTCGGCCGCAATGTCATGCATGACAGCGACAGCCACATCCAGATGGCCAATGTCTCGACGCTCGGGCCTGATGACGTGCTGTTCGCACTCTCCTATTCCGGCGCCAGCATCGAAACCTTGCGCATCGCCGAGCTTGCCCGCAAGCGCGGCACGATGGTGATCGCCGTCACCGGCCTGCACGACAATCCGCTGAGCCGGGTCGCCGACATCCGCCTCTACACCATCGCCGACGAGGAGCGTGCGCGCTCCTCCTCCATCACCGCGCGCGACGCACAGCTGACGCTGACGGACCTGTTGTTCATCCTGCTGGTACAGAAGCAGCCGGATGCCAATGAGTACGTTCACAACAGCGAAGTGGCGGTTTCGGTGCTGAAGGCGGAACGGCCTTCGTAACGCCATAGACGATACCGGACCGCGCAACGCCGGTCCTGCGGCCGTCTGGCGCAACAGCTGCAGCAATGCCATCTCTTGCCTGTCACCCGCAAAGGCGCGACCCTGCCTGATCAGGCGAAACGCATCCGCCGAAATCCGCAGGGAGAGAAAAATCATGACATCCGATGTGGCCGTCATTGCAGGCCCCGGCGCTGGTCTGAGCGCTTCGCTTGCGCGCCTTCTCACCCGGGAAGGCTTTCGCGTGGTTCTGGCCGCCCGCAACGTGGAGAAGCTGAGCGCTCTGGTCGACGAGACCGGTGCGCTGGCCGTCGAGACGGATGTCGCCGACGCCGCGTCCGTCGCCAAGCTGTTCGACGCCGCCGACAAGGCCGGCCCGCTGGCGCTCGTGGTTTTCAATGCCAGCGCGCGCACGCGCGGCCCGATCGCCGAACTCGATACCGAAGCGGTCAAACAGGCATTGCTGGTCGGCGCCTATGGCGGCTTCCTGGTCGGCCAGCAGGCGGCGCGCCGGCTGTTGGTCCGGGGTTCCGGATCGATCCTGTTCACCGGCGCCACAGCCAGTGTGAAGGGATTTTCCGGCTCGGCCGGCTTTGCCATGCCGAAATTCGGCCTGCGCGGCCTGGCGCAGTCCATGGCCCGCGAACTCGCCCCGAAGAACATCCACGTCGCCCACTTCATCATCGACGGGGTGATCGAGCCGCCCGGTCAGGCAGCCGATCCCGACCGGCCGGACCGCCGCCTGTCGCCGGACGCCATCGCCGAGGCCTATCTCGCGACCCATCGCCAGCATCGCAGCGCCTGGAGCTCGGAGCTCGAGCTGCGGCCCTGGGTCGAGACGTTTTGACGATTCAGCGGATCGCCCAGGGGCGACCGCGTCGTGCAAGCACTTGCTTTTCAGCGACTCGGAGGGTGGCCGGACCGAATGCCGGCGCTTTCGGTCAGTCGGACCTAAACGCTTTCGAGATAGGTCTCGATCTCGAAATCGCTGACATTCAGCGCGAACGTATTCAGCTCCTGGCGTTTGCAGGCAACGAAGGAGTCGCGCAGGATCGCCGGAAAGATCTCCGCCACATGCGCCCCGCTTTCAAAGGCGGCGATCGCCGACGCCCAGTCCGGCGGCAGCTTTGCCGGGGGAAGTCCCTGACCGTCACTGCGGATCGGATCGCCTGGCGATATTTGTCTTTCAATGCCTGTCAGTGCGGCGCCCAGTATGGCGGCAAGCACCAGGTAGGGATTGGCGTCCGCTCCCGAAACGCGATGCTCGATACGGCGCGCACCGGTCGGTCCGCCGGGAATGCGGATCGCCACCATGCGGTTCTCATAACCCCAGGCGACGGCGGTCGGCGCATAGGATCGTGGGCGTAGCCTGCGGTATGAATTGAAGTGTGGTGCGAACACCAGCGTGCTCTCGGCCATCGCCGCAAGCAGGCCGCCGACCGCATGGCGCATGATCTCCGAGCCCTGGTCGGTGCCGTCGTCGAAGACGTTGCGCCCTTCGGCGTCGACCAGGCTGAAATGGACGTGAAAGCCGTTGCCGGCCCGGTCGCCATACGGCTTGGCCATGAAGCAGGCGGCAAAGCCGTGCTTGCGGGCAATGCCCTTCACCGTGCGCTTGAACAGCACCGCATCGTCGGCAGCCCGCAAGGCGTCCGCGACATGGTTCAGATTGATCTCGAACTGACCGACACCGTTCTCGGCGATGGCCGTGTCGACGGGAATGCCTTGCGTCCGGCAAGCCTCGTAGACGTCATGGATGAAGGATTCGAAGTCGTCGATCTCGTCGATCGACAGCGCCGCGTCGGAATCGAGACGGCGCCCGGTCACCGGCGAGACAGGTCCGACCGGCCGCTGCGATTGCGGATCGACGAGGTAGAATTCGAGTTCCGTTGCCGCGACCGGGGTCAGGCCCAAAGCCTTGTAGCGATCGAGGATTCGGGCCAGCGCCCGTCGCGGGTCGCCGAGATAGGGCGCGCCGGTTTCGTCGGCAAGCCAGAGCGGGATGAGCGCCGTCGGATGCGCCGTCCAAGCGACCGGCAGAATGCCGCGCCCCGTCCATTGGCACAGTCCATCGGCATCGCCGGTCGAGAACACCAGGGTGTTGCCTTCGATATCCTCGCCCCAGATGTCGAGCCCGATCAGCGAATAAGGCATGCGCAGCTTGCCTTCCAGCGCCTTCCTTGCCTGCTCGACCGGAATGCGTTTGCCACGCATGATGCCGTTGAGGTCGCACACCGCCGCCCTCAGACTCTGGATGTCGGTCCTGCTTTCAAGCCAGTTCAAAACGTCCGCAATTGCATCGCTCAATTTATAACCTCTGGTTTTTGAAGGTGCCGCAGCCTCATCGGCTGCACTGTCCCTGGTAAAGATAGCTTGTGAGTTTTGGAAAACAGACCTGGCTGCCGCCAAGGGCTTTTTCCTTATTTTTTCAATTCACTAGCTGGGATGTCGGGAGGCATTTCAAAACCAATTGCGCGATCTGCGATCGCAACATAGAGGTAAGAGGGCGGAAAGCCAAGGGGCGACTTCAGGTTCTGATTTCCGGAAATCTGGCCTGCTGCAGGATGTGCGCGGCGCCTTCATCGATGTCACGCACGATGGCCGCACGCGCTCGCTCGCCATCCTGGGCCTCGATCGCCGCGACGACTTCCTCGTGATGGTCGATGTCGAGAATGGAGGCGAGGTCATCCTCGAAGCCCATGGCAAGGTTCCTGAGAAACGGGCCGACCTGCATCCAGACGGTCTCGATCAGGAAGATCATCTGCTCGTTGCCGCAATGGCGATAGATCGAGAATTTGAAGTCGTGGTTCTTGCGCAGGTAATCGTCGATATCGCCCTTGCGCGCCGCCAGGGTCAGGTCGGTGCAGTGGCGTCGGATCGTCCGCAGATTGTTGCCGTTGATGCGTTTTGTCGCAAGCTCGGTCGCCGAGCCTTCGAGGATCGTGCGCACGGCGGTCAGCTGTGAAAACCGTTCGGCCGAAATGACCGGCACTTCGACGCTGCCGTTCGGCATGGGGCTGAGCGCCCGCAGTGCCTGAAGCCGCATGAAGGCGCTGCGCACCGGCATGTCGCTGGTGCCGAGTTCCTTGGCGAGCTTGCGTGAAGTCAGCTTCTGGCCCGGCGTGAACTGGCCCGACATCAGCGCCCGCACGAGTTCCAGATAGACTTTCTCATGTAAGGGAACGGTGTCGACGGCGGTCAACCCGAATTGTGTTTTGTCGGCCATTGGCGGGGGGCGCTGCTTCACTCGTTCTGAAATCTACCCTGACGACAACAGCCGCGGATAATCCTGCCTGGCCGATCGCGGCGAGAACGCCAAGTCAGCGATTTATCGACGCATGATAGACGCTTCGATCGTTGCGGCAAGCCGGCTCGTCACCCTGCCGGCCATTGCAGCCAGCAAACTTTTCCAGACACGGTCGCGGTTCTTCCGGCGCTATCGCAACCGCATCGGGATTCGGTCTGGTGTATCGCGCCGGCTCTCGAACACCTCCACAATTCCACTGTGCAAAACCGTCATCACAAATCTTGACCTTGCGCGCACTTGCACCTCTGGCCGCTCTCTGGCTTTTTGGGGTACCCATGCGAACGGACTGATTCGCGTCATGCCGCTCGATTGCAATGTTCCCAAGGCAGTCCGAGGGTGGGTCGTGAAGCGCGCGCAATTGGCGAAGGAGAAACAGGCATGGCCGAGTTCAAGAAGCCCGAAATCTCCGAGATGAGACCCAAGATCACCGTCATCGGCATTGGCGGCGGCGGCGGCAATGCCGTCAACAATATGATCGCGGAGCAGCTTCAGGGCACGGAATTCATCGCCGCCAACACCGACGCCCAGGCATTGACCATGTCGAAGGCAACGCGGCTGATCCAGCTTGGCTCTCATGTCACCGAGGGATTGGGCGCCGGATCGCTTCCCGAGATCGGCCGGGCCGCGGCCGAGGAATCGCTCGACGAGATCATGGATCATCTGGCCGGCACGCATATGTGCTTCGTAACCGCCGGAATGGGCGGCGGCACCGGAACCGGTGCTGCTCCCATCATCGCCCAGGCGGCGCGCAAGGCCGGCATCCTGACGGTGGGTGTCGTCACCAAGCCGTTCACCTTCGAAGGCCGGCGCCGCATGCAGATGGCCGAAGAGGGCATCGAGCGGCTGCGCGAGAGCGCCGACACGGTGATCGTCATCCCGAACCAGAACCTGTTCAGGATCGCCGATGCCAAGACCACCTTCGCCGATGCGTTCGTCATCGCCGACCGGGTGCTCTATGCCGGCGTCAGCTGCATCACGGATCTCATCGTCAAGGAAGGCCTGATCAATCTCGACTTCGCCGATGTCAAATCGGTGATGCGCGACATGGGCCGCGCCATGATGGGCACCGGCGAGGCCTCCGGTGAGGGCCGGGCGATGAAGGCGGCGGAAGCCGCGATCGCCAACCCCCTGCTCGACGAAGTGTCGATGAAGGGCGCCAAGGGTGTCCTGGTCTCGATATCGGGCGGCAGGGACATGACCCTGTTCGAGGTCGACGAGGCCGCTACTCGTATCCGCGAAGAGGTCTACGAGGACGCCGACATCATCGTCGGCGCGATCTTCGACAAGAGCATGGAAGGCCGCTTCAGGGTCTCGGTGGTGGCGACAGGCCTCGACCGTGCTTCTGGAGCAGAGGATGGCGATGCCGGCACCCCCCGGGACCATGCCGGCCAGCCGCCGGCGCGAACGCTTCAGTAGGATCCGCCGCTCGGAGTGCGGAGCGATAGTAGCACCGCACGGAGGCCTGGGCTGGCCGCATGGTGGCCGCTGCCAAGCTTTATCTCGATTGCAACTTGACCGAAACTGCACCGCAGGGTGGAAGGCAGGCTAGCCTCGGATCAATCCAAGGGCCAGAAATTTAAAACGTTTGCAATTTTGCGAAAGACAATTACAAACGTTTCAAACTTGTTCGAGGGAGGAGCGATGACGACCCGCGTCATCACGCTCAAGGAGCTTGCCGCAGGCCTCGACCTGTCGATCACGACGGTGTCGCGGGCGCTTGCCGGCCATGAACAGATCGCGCTGAAGACGCGCGAGCGTGTCGCGCAAGCGGCGCGTCAGGCTGGCTACGTGCCCAACACCGCGGCGCGCACGCTTGTCTCCGGCCGCAGTGGTTTCGTCGGCCTCGTACTACCGATCCGCGGGCCGAACCTTGTCGATTCTTTCCTTGGCGAATTCGTCACCGGGCTCGGCGAAGGGCTGGTGTCGCACGGCGCCGACCTGATCCTGGCCACCGCGGCCTTCGGCCATTCGGAACTGTCGGTGCTGCGCCATGTCGTCGAATCCGGGCGGGCCGATGGCGTTGTCGTCACGCGTATCGCCGAGGTTGACGAGCGGCTCGCCTATCTGCGCGAGCGTGGCTTTCCATTCGTTGCCCACGGCCGGCTTCTCGACAGCGAGTTCGGCTACAACTGGCTCGATACCGACGGCGCGCACGCCTTCGGCGAGGCTTTCGACATGCTCTACGATCTCGGCCACCGCCATTTCGGCCTGGTGACGATTTCCGAGCTGATGACCTTCCGGCATCTGCGGCAAGACGGCCTTGCCGCAGCCATTGCCCGTCGGGGCGATCCGTCGGTGCGGCTCGACGTGGTGACGGCGCCGCGCTTCGACCATGAGGCCCGCATCCAGGCCGTCAACCGCATGCTGCAGCGGCCTGACAGGCCGACCGCCATCGTCGCTCTGTTCGACGAACTGGCTCTGACCGTGATGGAGGAGGCCGCCCGCGCGGGCCTCGGCGTGCCGCGCGACCTCTCCGTCATCGGTTTCGACAACATTGCCGCTTCGGGCTACGCGCCACCGGGCCTGACCACGTTCGATGCCTCGATCCGCCAATGCGCGCGCGAGATCGCCGACATGCTGCTCACCGTGATCGCCGAGAAGCCCGCCGAGCCGCTGACGCGGCTGATCCGGCCGACGCTGGTTGCGCGCGCAAGCCATGGACCCGCACCGCGGACAACAAGCTGACGCCGAAATGATGGCGCCTATCCAGGGAGGAAGACCGTGATGAAAGCATTGAAGACACTGATCGGCGCCGCGCTGGCGTTAACGATCGCCTCGGGCGGCGCGCAGGCCCAGCAGGTTTTGTTCTGGTCGACGCAGGCGCGTCCGGTCGAGGAAACCCAGAAGATGCGCGACGAGGTGCTGAAAGGTTTTGACGGCCCGGTCGACTATCAGGTCGCCGAGGACGGTCCCTGGCTCACCCGCCTTCAGGCTGAACTGCAGGCCGGCACCGGCACCATCGGCCTGCTGGGTGGGCTGCACGGCGATTTCTCGACGGTCGGAGCGAACCTTGCCGATCTGTCCGGCGTCGATATCGGCGGCGTCAAGGTCAACGAGGCCTACAAGAAGCTCGGCATGCTCGGCAACGGCGAGCAGAAATACCTGCCTTGGATGCAGGCCACCTATTTGATGGCGGCCAACAAGCAGGCCTTGCAATATCTGCCGGCAGGCGTCGATCTCAACACCATCACCTACGATCAGCTTATCGAATGGTCGAAGAACATCGCCGAGAAGACCGGCTCGCCGAAATTCGGCTTTCCCGCCGGTCCCAAGGGGCTCAAGCACCGCTTCTTCGAGGGGTTCCTCTATCCGTCCTACACCGGCTCGATGGTGACCAAGTTCCGTTCACCGGAAGCCGAGGTCGCCTGGAACAAGTTCAGGGAACTCTGGCAGTACACCAACCCGAATTCGACCAACTACGCCTTCATGCAGGAGCCGTTGCTTTCAGGTGAGGTCTGGGTGGCGTTCGACCATGTCGCGCGCCTTGCCGACGCCTTCAACAAGAAGCCGGACGAATTCGTTGCCTTCCCGGCGCCGGCCGGCCCCGCCGGTCGCGGCTTCATGCCTGTCGTGGCTGGCGTCGCCATTCCGAAGACCTCGCCCGACATCGACAAGGCCAAGGCGCTGGTCGCCTATATGCTGAAGCCGGAAACCCAGATCGCGACGCTCAAGGCAACCAATTTCTTCCCGGTCGTCGACGTCAAACTGCCAGACGACATGCCGGCCTCGGTGAAGGCCTTCGGCCCGGCGATCGCCACCATGACCGGTGCGCCCGATGCACTGCCGGCGTTGCTGCCGATGGGGCTCGGCGACCTCGGCGGCAAATTCAACCAGGTCTATACCGACAGTTTCGAGCGCATCGTGCTCGGCGGCGAGGACGTGCATGGCGTGCTCGGCGAAGAAGCAACAGTGCTCAAGGCTCTCATCGACCAGGCCAAGGCGCCATGCTGGGCGCCCGACAAGCCATCCACTGGCGCTTGCCCCGTCGACTAAAATCCTCCCGAGGGGGCGCCCGGAGTTTGTTGCACTTCGGGCGCCCAGACCCGCACGCACATGGCCACCGCACGCAAAGGACATCACCATGCACGGCAAGGCTCTGCCCTATCTGCTGCTGATGCCGGCGACGTTGTTCCTCTGCATCTTCTTCCTCTACCCGTTCGCGCTGGTCGCCTTCGAGGCGATCACCCGCGACGGCGCCTTCACCCTCGACAATTTCCGCACCATGGCCGGCAGCTGGAAATTCCCGGTCACGGTCCGCAACACGCTGCTGCTGGCAGCCATCGTCGTACCGATCCAACTCGGCATGGCGCTGATGATGGCGAGCGTGGTGTCGCGGCTGGAGACCGGGCGCAGTGCCGCGCTCTATGTCTTCGCCATCCCGCTCGGCATTTCCGATCTCGCCGCCGGGCTGATCTGGCTCGCTATCTTCGACCAGTCCGGCTTCCTCAACACGCTGCTCTCCAGCCTCGGCGTCGTCGACAAGCCAATCATGTTCCTCGGCTACCAGAGCAAGCTGACCATCTTCATCGCCGTGGCGCTGGCCGAGATCTGGCGGGCCACCGCGATCATGATGGTCATCCTCGTCGCAGGCATGGGCCTGATCCCCAAGGAATATTATGAGGCGGCGGAGGTGTTTGGCGCCAGCCCATGGCAGCGCTTTGTGCGCATCACGCTGCCATTGCTGCGCCCCAGCCTGCAGACGGCGATCATTCTGCGCGTCATCCTCGCCTTCGAGGTCTTCGCCGTGGTCGCAGCCCTTGGCGGCACCAATCTGCCAGTGCTGATGGGCGAGACCTACAACTGGCAATTCACGCTGCAGGATCGCAATGTCGCCGCCGCCTCGGCGCTGCTCATCCTCGCCATCTCGATCGGCTTCACGCTGTTTTTCCTGCGTGTGCTGCGGGTGCCCAAGGAGGCCCGGATATGAGCGCGGTCACGCAAGCACCGGTTGCCGCGACCACCGATGCGCGCAAGGCCGGCGACTGGCTGCTGATCGCCACCGCCATCCTGCTTTGCGTCTGGGTGCTGCTGCCGATCTATCTCTTGATCGTCAACGCGCTGTCGTCACCGGATGAGGTCACCGCCTTTCCCAAGCGCTTCTTGCCGTCCTTTGATCTCGGCAGCCTGTCTTTCTTCATCGAATTCGCCGGCGTCGCCAGGGCACTGTGGAACTCGGTCCTCGTCGCCACCCTGACGATGATCCTGTCCATCGGCTTCGGCGCTCCGGCCGGCTACGCGCTGTCGCGCTTCGACTTTCCGGGCAAGGAGGCCTTCCGCTTCCTGGTGCTGATGACGCGCGCCTTTCCACTGCCGCTGCTGGCATTGCCGCTGGCGGTGATGTTTATCCGCACGGGCCTCGACGACACCGCCATCGGGCTGGCGCTGGTCCATACCACGCTGGCGCTGCCGTTCGCCGTCCTGATCACTTTCTCGCTGTTCTCGGGCATTCCGGTCGAGCTAGAGGAGGCCGCCTGGACGCTCGGCTGCACACGATGGCAGGCCTTTCGCAAGGTCATTCTGCCGTTGGCGCTGCCGGGCATCGCCGCCTCGGCGGTGTTTGCCTTCACCATCTCTTGGAACGAGGTATTCGCAGCCGCTGTGCTCACCATCGAGAACCGCACGCTGACTGCCTTCCTGCTGCAAAGCCTCGGCGAATCGCCGCTCTATCTCAAATTCGCCGGTGGCGCCGCACTGGTCGTGCCAGCGCTGATCTTCATCTTCGCCGTTCGAAAATACCTGTTCGCCATGTGGGGGATCGCCAACCGATGACGCGTGACATGGAGACCGCTCATGGCTGAAATAGCGATCAAGGGCGTGGCAAAACGCTTCGGCGGTTTCACCGCCCTGCATCAGGTCGACCTCACCATATCAGACCAGGAATTCATGGTGCTGCTTGGCGCCTCTGGCTGCGGCAAGACCACGCTGCTGCGCATCGTCGCCGGGCTGGAGACACCGAGCCAGGGCGAGGTCTGGATTGGTGGCCGCCGCGTCGATCATCTGCCGCCGCGCGACCGCGGCATCGCCATGGTGTTCCAGAACTACGCCGTCTTTCCGCACCTGACCGTGTTCGAGAACATCGCCTTCGGTCTGCGCATGAAGAAATTGCCGCAGGCCGATGTCGAGCGTCGTGTCACCCGCACCGCCGAACTCATGCATATCGAGCAATTGCTGAAACGCTATTCGGGCCAGCTGTCCGGCGGCCAGCGCCAGCGCGTTGCCGTCGCCCGTGCGCTCGCCATGGAGCCCGACGTCATCCTGATGGACGAGCCGCTGTCGAACCTAGACGCGCTGCTGCGGCTGGAGATGCGTGCCGAGCTCAAGGGCGTGCTTGCCGCCTCGAAGACCACCACCATCTATGTCACCCACGACCAGGTCGAGGCGATGAGTCTCGCCGACCGCATCGCCGTCATGCATCAGGGCCGCATCGTCCAGGCCGCATCGCCGGTCGAGGTCTACCGCAATCCGGCCGCGCGCTTCGTCGGCTCCTTCATCGGCAATCCGCCGATGAATTTTATCCCGGCGACCAAGGCCGCGAATGGAGACTGGACCGTAGCCGGGCTGACGCTGCCCGGCCCCAAATCGGACAAGCAGAGAATAGAGTTCGCCATCCGCCCCGAGGACGTCGATGCCGGCGGCGAGGGTCTGCACGCCACCGTGCGCGTCATCGAGCCGCTCGGCCCGCACACGCTGGTCACCTGCGATGTCGAGGGCGGCCTGTTCCGCGCCATCCTGGACTCGAATGCCGGCGTCCAGGTCGGCGATCACCTGCGGCTCGCGCCCAAACCCGACCGCATCCGCTGGTTCGATCCCGAAACCACCAATGCCCTTTGATACCGAAAGCCCTGAACTGCCATGACCGCTTCCGCCACTAGTGACATCATTGCCCGTGCCATCGAGGTGCTGAAGGAGAACGACCAGGGCAACTACACCATCCCGACAAAGGGTCTTTATCCGTTCCAGTGGAACTGGGATTCCTGCCTCACCGCGCTCGGCCTAGCCCACTACGACGAAACGCGCGCCTGGACCGAGATCGAGACATTGTTCGCGCATCAGTGGCCGGACGGCATGGTGCCGCACATCGTCTTCCATGTCTGGAGTGACGGCTATTTTCCCGGGCCGGAGGTCTGGCAGACCGGCCGCCCGACGGCCACTTCAGGCATAACCCAGCCGGCTGTTGCAGGCTTTGCCATACGCCGCCTGTTCGACCGGGCAAAGGACAAGAAATTGGCTGCGGAGCGGGCCCGCGCGCTGCTGCCGAAAATCGACGCCTGGCACCGCTGGTTCTACGAAAACCGCGACCCGAGAGGCGAGGGGCTGGTCGCTATCATCCATCCCTGGGAGTCCGGCCGCGACAATTCCATCGACTGGGACGATGCCTTCGAGCGCGTGCCGACCGAAGGTGTCGAGCCCTACACGCGCCGCGACATCCTGCATGCCGACCCTGCGCACCGTCCGACACAAGGGCAGTACGACCGCTACATCTGGCTGCTGCAGCTTTTTCGCGGGCTTGGCTGGGACAATGCCAGGCTGCATGACGCCTCGCCATTCCAGGTCGTCGATCCCGGCTTCAACGCCATTTTGATCCGCGCCTCGACCGATCTTGCCGATCTTGCGGAGGCGCTGGGCGAAACCGGGATTGCTCGCGCCAATCGTGCCCGTGCTGAAAAGGGCCTGGCGGCGATGGAGCGGCTGTGGAGCGATGCGCGAGGCCAGTATCTCTGCCTCGACCGCGTCACCGGCAGACTGGTCGACAGCGCCTCCGTCGGCGGCATCCTGCCGGCCTTCGCGGCCATTCCCGGGCCTCGCACTGCTGCGCTGGCCGCAACCGTCGAACGCCTAGCCGCCAAGGCGCGTTACGTCGTGCCGTCGCATGATCCCGACGATCCACGTTTCGACGCCAAACGCTACTGGCGCGGCCCTGTCTGGCTGGTCGTCAATTACATGATCGCGGACGGCCTTGCCGTCGCTGGTCACGATGACGCGGCACGGCGCATTACGCAATCCAGCCTGGATCTGATCCGGGAAAGCGGCTTTGCCGAATATTACGATCCACTCACCGGCGAGCCCCTCGGCGGCGGCCGCTTCACCTGGACGGCGGCGATGGTGATCGAGTTTTTGAGGGGGGCACCTCTCTTGCCTTCTCCCCTTGTGGGAGAAGGTGGATCGGCGCGATAGCGCCGAGACGGATGAGGGGTCTTCCAGCGGAGTGAGGCGTTAGTGTTCCCTGGAACACCCTCATCCGTCGCCTGCGGTGACACCTTCTCCCACAAGGGGAGAAGGGAAGGCCGCGTCAGCCACTCACCCGAACTTCGGATCGAGACTGCCCGACTTGTAGCGCTTGGCCATTTCGGCGACGGGCAGCGGCTTGATCTTCTGCGCGTTGCCGGCGGTGCCGAACTGTTCGAAGCGCTCCTTGCACAGCTTGCGCATGGCAGCCATGGCTGGTGTCAAATATTTGCGCGGATCGAACTCGCTCGGGTTCTCGGTCAGCACCTTGCGGATCGCGCCGGTCAGCGCCATGCGGTTGTCGGTGTCGATGTTGATCTTGCGCACGCCGTGCTTGATGCCGCGCTGGATCTCTTCGACCGGAACGCCCCAGGTCGGCTTCATCTGGCCGCCATATTTGTTGATGATCTCCTGCAGATCCTCCGGCACCGAGGACGAGCCGTGCATGACCAGATGCATGTTCGGCAGGCGGCGGTGGATTTCCTCGATGACGTTCATGGCCAGCACCGCGCCGTCCGGCTTGCGCGAGAATTTGTAGGCGCCATGGCTGGTGCCCATGGCCACCGCCAGCGCATCGACATGGGTATCCCTAGCGAATTCCACGGCCTGCTCGGGATCGGTCAGCAACTGGTCGTGGCTGATGGCGCCTTCGACGCCGTGGCCGTCTTCCTGCTCGCCGCCGCCGCTCTCCAGCGAGCCGAGCACGCCGATCTCGCCTTCGACGGACACGCCGCCCCAATGCGCCATGTCGACGACGCGCTTGGTGATGCCCGAATTGTAGGCGTAGTCGGCCGGCGTCTTGCCGTCTTCCTTCAGAGATCCGTCCATCATGACCGAGGTGAAGCCGTACTGGATGGCGGTGACGCAGGTGGCTTCATTGTTGCCATGGTCGAGGTGCATGCAGACCGGAATGTCGGGGTGGATTTCGACCAGCGCGTCGATCAGGTTGGCCAGCACCACGTCATTGGCATAGGCGCGGGCGCCGCGGCTTGCCTGCAGGATGACCGGCGACTTGGTCTCCTCGGCGGCCTCCATGATGGCGAGGCCCTGTTCCATATTGTTCATGTTGAAAGCGGGCACGCCGTAGCCGTATTCGGCGGCGTGGTCGAGCAATTGTCTCAGTGTTATGCGAGCCACCCAATAGTCTCCCGTATCTGGTTTCAAGCGCAACGTCGCGGGCCGGCCGTTCGCCGGCCGGCCCTTGATGCTTCTGGCCGGATTTCAGCGGAACCGCAACCTTCTGAGTTCTTCTTGATCGCAATTCTTGTTGCAGGGCTGAAATCCGGCCTGTTTGGCGATCTTAGGCCGCGATCAACTCCCGCGCCGCCAGGAGCTGCACGCAGGCATTGGCCGCTTCCTTGCCCTTGACGGTGAAGTGTTCGAAGAAGAAGCGGTGATGCTCGGCGTTGTCGTGGTAGTTGTGCGGGGTCAGCACCGCCGACAGCACCGGTACGCCGGTCGACAGCTGCACGTTCATCATGCCGTCGATCACCGCGCTGGCGACGAACTCATGCCGGTAGATGCCTCCATTGACGACAAAGGCGGTGCCGAGGATCGCGGCATAGCGGCCGGTCCCGGCCAGGGTCTTGGCATGCAGGGGAATTTCATAGGCGCCCGGCACGTCGAAGACATCGACGGCGAAGCGGTCGCCTCCGATGTCAGCCAGTTCCGCCTCGAAGGCCTGTACGCACTGGTCGACGATGTCGGCATGCCAGCGCGCGCGAATGACGGCGATGCGAACAGTTCCGTAGTCTTTATGGGAATGCTGATTCATGGGTCCATCCTTCCGTTTCGAACCAGAATCAGGACGCACGATACGCAAGCCGGCCCGCCGAGGCGGTCCATCTTCCGTTCGTTCTCTTCCATCCGGACTCTAACCGTCGGCTCCGGAATCACACCGGATCTGCTGACCTTTCCGAAACCGGAAAGCGCTCGCGGGCTTGGGTCCCGCGCATGACCCCGAAAACCGGAACGGCTTTCGGAAAGGAATCATGCGCAACTAAGAGTCCTTACCGCCGGTGGGGACTTTCACCCCGCCCTGAGAACATTAACGGCTTTGTATGAAAGGGCGGGGCGCTGCTGTCAACCGTGAGAAGGTTGGGCCAAGCCCGTTCGACTACCTCGTGCGCCACGCCGCCGCCGATGCGGCGATCAGCATGAGCAGTGCTGCAACGGCCGCGCATGTCGCAAAACCAAAGCTGGAATAAAGCGGCCCGAAGCTGGTGGTGCCGACGAAGACCGCGAGGTAGGTCACCGCGCTGTTCAAACCCATGATCGTGCCGCGCCGCGACGGATCGAGCGCCGACAGGCGCGTCACCAGGACATTCAATCCGAAATGATTGGCCAGTCCCCAGACCGCCACCATGGTCAAGGTTAGCCCGAAACTGTCGCTCGTCGCGGCCATGGCGACATAGACGACGGCGACCAGAAGATAGGCGAATGGCATGACGCGCCGCGCGCCCAGCCGGTCGATGACACCATCGAGGAGAGCAGCCGTGCCGAAGCCTATGCCATAGGCAAGTGCCGCCAGGCCATTGGCGCTGACCGGCTCTCCCAGCCCGACATGAAGATGGTCGCCGAGATAGCCATAGACACCGTAGAAGGCGGTCATGAAGGCGGCGCAAGCGATCAGAAGCGGCACGATGCCGGGAATGCCGAGCGCTTCCAGCGGGGCGGGCGCCGGCCCGGCCTTCCTGATGTCGCTGAGCGACGTCATTGTAAGCCCCGCCCATGCAAGCATTGCCAGCAACGCGACTGCGGCGAAAACGGCACGCCAATGCACCAGATCGGCAAGCACGGCCGACAGCGAGACGCCGGCCACCATGCTGAGCGTCCATCCGGTCAACACGACGCCGATCGTGCCGCTCTCTCTGCCCGGCGGTGCGATGGCGGCGGCGCTGGCATAGATCGCCGGCATGGCGATACCGGCAGCGATGCCGGCAAGCAACTGTGCCGCGACCAGCATCATCACTGTTGGCGCCGCGGCACTTGCGACAAGCGCCAGTGCCAACAGCAACAGTGGGCCCTGCAGCATCCGGCGTGCGCCGAGCCGGTCGATGTAGCGGGCAAGGAACAGGGCGCTTGCGGAGGTGCCGAGGCCGAACGCGGCCGCCGCGATCATCACGGCCGGCACGCTGGTACCGAACGACGCGGCCACGGCTGGGGCTATCGGGCCCAGCACAAGCGAGTTCGAGCCGATGACGGCGATGCATCCGGTCAGCAGGTAAGCAAGCGCCGGGATAGGGGCTCGGGCGCTTGGCGCCAATGGTGCAACTTGATCCGCGTTCGACATATCGTCATAATCGCCGTATTTTATTCAGCTGCAATCGGGAAATTAGCCATGGATGAAGAAACAGATGGTATTCCGCAGAACAAGGCTGTGGCCCGCGACCTCGACGCGATAGACCGAAGAATATTAGGCGTCCTGGTCGATGACGCCACGATCAGCTACGCCGAACTCGGCGATCGCGTGGGCTTGTCGCCTCCTGCCGCGCATGAGCGGGTCAAACGCCTTCGGCGCAGCGGCGCCATCCGCAACACCGCGGCGATCATCGATCCCCGGGCGGTGAAAAAGCCTTTGCTTGCCTTTGTCCATATCGACACCAAGGGCTGGGGAAAGACCCCGGAACTGATGGCAGTCTCGGAGTATCCGGAAGTCGAGGAGATCCATTCGGTTGCCGGCGACAGCTGCATGCTGCTCAAGGTCCGCACCGAAGACACCAGGGCGCTCGAAGGGTTGCTGTCGCGCCTCTACGAAACGCCTGGCGTCACCTCGACGCGCAGTTACGTGGTGCTGTCGACCTATCTCGAGCGGCCGGTGCAGCCCGGCACCACCACAGAGTGGCCAACGCCAAGGCATATGGCCAAGCCGCTGTATTAGGGGTTCGACGGTCGGCTCTTACCCGCGCTCGGGAAACATCGCCTTCAGGCCCTCGCGCGACGCCTTGGCGACGCCGCGTTCGGTGATCAGCCCGGTCACCAGCCGCGCCGGCGTCACGTCGAAGGCCGGGTTCGCCGCCGGCGTCGTCTCCGGCGAAATGCGGACCTGAGCGATCTCGCCGGCAGCGGTCTTGCCCCAGACCAGCGACACTTCGTCGGCCGAGCGCTGCTCGATCGGGATTTCGGCCAGACCGTCATGCACCGTCCAGTCGATGGTCGGCGACGGCAGCGCGACATAGAACGGCACATCATTGTCGGCGGCGGCGAGTGCCTTGAGATAGGTGCCGATCTTGTTGCAGACATCGCCGTCGGCGGTGGTGCGGTCGGTGCCGACGATGACCATGTCGATCTCGCCGCGCTGCATCAGATGGCCGCCGGCATTGTCGACGATCAGCGTGTGCGGCACGCCGTGGCCGGCCATCTCCCAGGCGGTCAGCTGGGCGCCCTGGTTGCGCGGCCGTGTTTCATCGACATAGACGTGGACCGGAATCCCGGCCTCCGTGGCCAGGTAGATCGGCGCGGTGGCGGTGCCATAATCGACGGTGGCCAGCCAGCCGGCATTGCAATGGGTCAGGATGTTGACCGGCTCGCCCTGCTGCTTGCGCGCCGCGATCGCCTTGATGATGGCGAGACCGTTCTCGCCGATCGCGCGGTTGAGCCCGACATCTTCGTCGGCGATTTCTTTGGCGCGGCGATAGGCGGCTTCGGCGCGTTGTTCCGTTGGCAGCGGCTTGAGGAAGCGCCGCATCTCGTCCAGCGCCCAGCGCAGATTGATCGCTGTCGGACGCGTCTCGTGCAAGGTCTCCCAGACGGCGTCGAGCGCTGCATCCGACGCATCGTCGGCCATCTGCATGGCGACACCATAGGCTGCGGTGACGCCGATCAACGGCGCGCCGCGCACCCACATATCGCGGATGGCGGTGGCGATGCCGGCAACCGTGCCGATCGTCTCTATGCGGAAATCATGCGGCAGCCAGCGCTGATCGATGATCTCCACCGAACGCCCGTCGTCGCTCAGCCAGATGGTGCGATAGTGGCGGTCGCCGACGTTCAAATGCTGCTCTCCTGTTCGATCAGCGCGGCCAGATTGTTGACCTCGTCGATGCTGTGGATCTGGCGCCGGTTGACGGCGATGTGACGGCCGAATTTTAGCGCCTTTGCCTCACAACTGGCGCGCAAATCCTCGTCGGCAATGGTCTCGAAATCGGCATTGTGGGCGAGGCCGAGGATGCGCCGGTGAACCTCGATGCCGGCAAAGCCGAGCAGGTCGGTCCAGATCTGGTGCAGTACATGGTCGAGCGCCTGCTCGGCACCGAGCCTGTCGCCCTGATCCTCGAACAGGCTCTTTTGGTAGAGCATGCCGGTGCGTTCGGTGCGCCACAGATGGGAGAACTCGGCGCGGAACACTGACCAAGTCTCGACTGTCACACCGAGCAGATAGGCGCGCATGGCATCGCGCTTGCCCTCCTGCTCGTGGCCGCGCTGCGAGAAGAATGACATCCAGAAATTGGCGAGCAGCATGCCGACGTCGAAGGCCATTGGACCATAGAAAGCGAATTCCGGATCGATCATCCGGGTTTCGCTATCGGTGACCATGATCGAACCGGAATGCAGGTCGCCATGCAGCAGCGTTTCGGCATTGGCGGCGAAGATGTGCTTCAGCCGCTGCGCCTCGACCTTGAGGTCGCGGTCGGCGCGCAGTTCTGCGACGAGGCCGTCGAGCTGCGGCGAGGTATGCCGGTTCATCTTGGCGTCGAAATAGGGGTCGGAAAACACCAGGTTCTCGGTGATGTCGCAGAGTTCGACATTGTCGGCGAACAGCGCCAGGTCCGCCTTGCGGTCCTTGGCCGCCATGTGCAGGTCGGAGCCGCGAAACAGCGTGCGAGCCATGAACAGGCCGATATCTCGGGCAATGTTCGGCAGCTGCCGGCCTTCGATCAGCGCCCGCCGCAGGATGACGTGCGGCGGCGCAAGATATTCCATGATGATCAGCGCCTGGCGTTCATCGAAATGATGGATGGCCGGCACCGATCCGGGCGCGCGTGCTTCTTGCCTTGTCAGCGCATGATATTCGAAGAAGGAGCGCTTCAGCGGCAGCGGCCAGCTGTCGCCGACCAGGCGGACATAGGGCAGGGCCTGCTTGACCACCGCGGCACCGCTGGCGCCTTCGACGATGAACACCAGGTTGAGATTGCCGTCACCGACCTCGCGGACCTTCCAGCGTGTCGTGTCCTTGCCGATCTTCGCGCACAGCGCCTCGTTCATGCCGAGGCGGGCCGCCAAGGTCTCCACCGACAGTGCTTCGAACGGCAATTCTTCAGTCATCGTGATCCTCCCGCATATGCCCTCCGAATATAATTGAGGCATGGCGGCCGGGCCAAGCTAGGAAGCGATCTGGCAATTGTCAATCGTGTTGACAATTGCCGATGTAGCCCATAGCGTCATGTCAGGGAGGAACGCATGGTCGGCAATGCCGTGTTCCGCGTAGAGGGACTGAGGAAATCCTTTGGCCATAACGAGGTGCTTGGCGGCGTCTCGCTCGAATTGCATGCGGGCGAAGCGACCGTCCTGATGGGCGCCAACGGCGCCGGCAAGTCCACCCTCGTCAAGATCATCAGCGGCGTCTACGAGCGCGGCGGCGGCACGATGGCGCTCGCCGACCAGGATTTTGCACCGAAAACCCCGGCTGAGGCGATCCGCGCCGGCGTCGTCACCGTTCACCAGAACATCAACGACGGTGTCGTCGCCGATCTCGACGTCGCCACCAATTTGACCCTCGACAGGCTGAGCGGCAAAGGCGCGCCGACCCTGTTCAATCCGGTCCGCGTGCGTCGGGAGGCCAAGACAGTCGCCGACCGCATGGGGTTGGCCATCGATTTGAAGGCGCGGGTGAGCGATCTTTCGCTGGCCGATCGCCAGATGGTGGCGATTGCCCGCGCGCTGGCGCACCAGCCGAAAGTGCTGATCCTCGACGAGCCGACCTCATCGCTCTCCAGCACCGAGGCCGATCGGCTGTTTGCGCTGATCGACAGGCTGCGCGAGCAAGGCGTGGCGATCCTCTACATCTCGCATCGCATGTCGGATATCAGGCGGCTTGCCGACCGCATCGTCTCCATGCGCGACGGGATCATCTCAGGCATTTTCGACAAGAAGCCGCTCGACTATGAAGGCGCGGTCAACGCCATGCTCGGCCGCAAGATCCATCTCGACCAGATCGTTGTCAGGAATTCGGCCAAGGCAATCCTGAACATCGAGGGCCTGCGCATCGCGCAGGGTGCCAAGCCGATCTCGCTGACGCTCGGCGACGGCGAGGTCGTTGCGATCACCGGCCTCGTCGGCGTTGGCAAGACGGCGCTCGCCGAGACACTGTTTGGCGTGCGCAAGCCGCTCGCCGGCACCATGAGTATGAACGGCAAGCCTTATGCGCCGCGATCGGCCGGCGAGGCGATCGCCGCCGGCGTGTTCCTCGTCGCCAAGGATCGCGGCGAGAACGGCATCGTCGGCGGCTTCAACATCCAGGAAAATATCAGCCTGCCGTTTCACAAGCGCATGTCACGTTTCGCTGTTCTCAGGCGCCGTCTGGAACGCGCTACCGCGCGCCGGCAAATCCAGGAACTGGGCATCGTCTGCCGCTCCGAGAAGGACGAAATGTCGGAGTTGTCCGGCGGCAACCAGCAGAAGGTGATGGTCGCCCGCTGGATGGCCCAGGATGCCAGACTGTTCATTCTGGACGAGCCGTTTCAGGGCGTCGACATTTCCGCCAGGCGCGACATTGCCGCCAAGCTCAGGGCCAGTGCAAACGGCCGCGCCACGCTGCTGTTCGTCACCGAACTCGACGAGGCGCTGGAGACCGCCGACCGCATCCTGGTGATGTCGGAGCACACCATCGTCGGCGAGCACCGCAATGCCGACGTCGATCTCGATCGCCTGCTGGCCGAGGTCGCCGGCGGACCGCTGCACAGCGCCGCCTGAAGAGCGCGTAATATGAATTGGAACGGAGAGACCATGGGTTCGAGTTGGGTAAAGACGGCACCAGCGCGCGGGAGCGCTGAATGACGTTGCGCGACCACGCCATCCGCTACGGCTTCATCGTGCTCCTGTTCGGGCTCGTCGCCTATTTCGCGATCGCCGCCGGCGGTTTCGTCTCGCCGCAAAGTGCCGTCTTCATCTTCCAGTCGGTTGCCATCACCGGCGTGTTGGCGCTCGGCGTCACCGCCACGCTCGTCGTCGGCGGCTTCGACCTGTCGATCGGCTCGGTCGCCACATCAGCCATGATGGCGGCGGCCTATGTCATGGTGGTGCTGGAGCAGAACGCTCTCGTCGCGGTCGTCGTCTGCCTGCTGATCGGCGCCATTGTCGGCCTGATCAACGGCTGGCTGATCGTCTATATGCGCGTGCCCGATCTCCTGGCGACGCTCGGCATGATGTTCCTGCTCGTCGGCCTGCAGCGCATCCCGACCGAAGGCCGCTCGATCGCAACCGGCATGACGATGCCGGACGGTTCGGTCGCCAATGGCAAGTTCAGCGACGCCTTCCTGGCGCTTGGCCGCCACCGCTTCGATTTCTTCATTCCCAACCTCATTCCGGTGTCGGTCGTCGTGCTGCTCGTGCTCGCCGTGCTGATCTGGTTCTTCCTCGAATACACCCGCTTCGGCCGCATGATGTATGCGGTCGGCAGCAACGAGCGCGCCGCCGAACTCGCCGGCGCGCCTGTCAAGGCATACAAGATCTGGGCCTACGTTATTTCAGGAGTTTTTGCCTCGATCGGCGGCATTTTGCTCGCCGCCCGGCTTGGACGCGGCGACATCGCCTCGGGTAATAATCTGCTGCTCGATGCGGTTGCCGCGGCGCTGATCGGCTACGCGGTGCTCGGCGCCGCCAAGCCGAACGCCTTCGGCACCGCCATCGGCGCGCTGTTCGTCGGCATCTTGCTGCAAGGCCTGACGATGATGAACGCGCCTTACTACACGCAGGATTTCGTCAAGGGCGTGGTTCTGGTCGTCGCCCTTGTCTTCACCTTTGCGCTCTCGGGCAGGGGCAGGAGGTAGTTTCGACCGGAACAGGATTTTGGGTTCAACAAGAGTGGAGGAAAACAAAGTGAGCATTACAAGAAGACTTCTAGGGAAGGTGGCGCTCGGATTGGCCGGCGCGACCATGCTGATGCAGGTCCCGGCTTTTGCCGCGGACAAGCCGGCGCCATTCGACAAGCCCGGCGTCAAGATCGCGCTGGTGCGTTATCTCTCGACCGGTGATTTCTTCCAGGCCTATCTCTCGGGCGTCGAAGCACAGTCGAAGGCGCTCGGCATCGACCTGCGCGTGCTCGACAGCCGCCAGGATGCTGCCCTTCAATCCGATATGGTCGATCAGGCCATCGCGCTCGGCGTGCAGGGCATCATCATCCAGCACGGTCTGACGGAATCGATGAAGGACGCCGCGCAGCGTGCGGTCGACGCAGGCATCAAGGTGGTGGCTTTCGACGTCAACGTCGAGAACCCCAAGATCCCGCAGGTCGAACAGTCCGACCGCGACTTGGCGCGCCTCGCCCTCGAACAGGCCGTCAAGGACAATGGCGAGAGCTGGAATGCCGGCTATGTCTATGTCGCCGGCATTGCGCCGCTCGACCGCCGCAACGAGACCTGGGTCGACGTGAAGAAGAAGTATGCCGGCATCAAGGAAGTCGCGATGTTCGGCACGCTCGACAATCCGATCGCCAATTCGGTCGCCAACCAGGCGCGCTCGGTGCTGTCGGCTCACTCCGACATCAAGGTGATGTTCGCGCCCTATGACGAATTCGCCAAGGGCGTGAAGATCGCCGTCGACGAGGCGGGCCTCAACAAGGGCATCAAGATCTATTCGGCCGATATCTCGACGTCCGATATATCAGCGATGCGCGAGCCCGACAGCGCCTGGGCTGCCACGGCCGCCACCAACCCGGCCGTCGTTGGCCAGGTCTCGGTGCGCGCGCTGGCACAGCTGCTGGCCGGTGAGGACCCCGGCCACAACGTCGTTGTGCCGCCAACGCTGATCACGCAGAAGGACCTCATCGACAAGGACATCAAGAACATGGAGGACCTGTCGGCCAAGCTGCCGCAGTTCGCCCATGCCGATGTCGCGATGCCGGCCTGGATGCCGAACCCGAACGCGAAGTAGGCGTCGCTATCGAAGGCCGCTTGCAGCAGCTTGTTGCAGGTGGCCTTCTTGCCGAATATTTGTAGAGCTGGCTCGTAGGTGCCGGCCCAAGGTTCGGTGCGTATATGGAAGCACAGGCGGTAATCGAGGAAGACCTGTCCGGCGCCGTCGCCGGAACATTGCTTCGATGCCCGCAGGCCACCACCGGTGTCGTGGTGTTGGGTGGATCGAGCGGCCGCGTCGATGTCGGGCGCGCACGGCTCTTTGCAAACGAGGGTTCTTCAGCCTTGGCTTTGCAGTGGTTTGGCGGTGAGGACCAGGCTCCCGGAATATGCGAAATTCCCCTCGAAACCTTCTTTGCGGCAACCGATTATCTCATTGAAACAGGATGCCGACGCATCGTCTATGTCGGCACATCCAAGGGTGCCGAGGCATCACTGCTTGCGGCGGTCCATGACCAGCGCATCAACGCTGTGGTCGCTATCAGCCCGTCATCGGTGGTTTGGGGAAATATCGGTGCGGGCCGGGATGGCGTCAGCTGGCCTGAACGATCCTCATGGTCGCTCGACGGTATTCCCCTGCCGTTTGTGCCGACGGACCCGAATTGGGGCCGAGAGTATGTGGATGGCCTTGTGTCCTACCGAGAACACTTCGAGCATTGTTTGAAAGCCTTCGAACGGGAAGCAAAGGCGGCGACCATCCCCGTTGAGACCGCATCGGCCGAGATTCTGCTTGTCGCAGGTGGCGATGACGCGCTGTGGCCCTCCCTGTGGTTCGCCACGGAGATTGTTCGGCGGCGCGGCGAAGCCGGTAAGGTCACCCGTCTCGTTTCATCGCCGGATGCGGGTCACCGCATTCTCCTGCCAGGCGAAAACACTCCACGCTCGGCACTGCATGCGCATGGCGGCAATGACGAGGCTGATTCAAGGCTTGGCAGAAAGGCTTGGGAAGGCATCCGGGAACTGCTGTAGCAGACCGGTTTCGGGCTACAGCCAGTGTTCCGGATCGCGCATCCCGTGGACAATCGCCACGACTAGGATGCCATCCGATTGCGGTTCGTAAATGACGACATAACGGCCTTCTATGAGCACACGGGCCGTTGCGCTCAATTCGGGCCGGGCGGTGCCCATCTTGGAGTGTTGAGCCGCCAATCCCAGCTTGTCAAAAATGCGCATCAGCAGCTTGTCCGCCGCTTTTTCATTGTCGATTGCTATGGTGTGCCAGATATCTCGCAAATCCTGCGAGGCGCGTGGTGTGAGCCGATATCTAGCCACGAGCGCGGCGTTCTGCCTTCAGGCCGCGTATAAACTCAGCGGGTTCGACTTCCACCGGCTTGCCGCTGGCCATGCCGTCGGCATAGGCCCGTTTCAAATGTTCAAGTTCCAAGGCTCGCAATTCTTCGCGCTGCTCCCACAGACGAAGGGCGTCGCGAACAATCTCGCTGTTGGAGGCATAACCTCCGCCTTCGACGGCGCTTTGCAGGCGAGCAACCTGCTGAGGGGTGAGGGATATGGTAAGGGTACGCATCGGTTCGGTTTTCATGCCAACCAATGTATCACGGATCACAAGAACTAACAATATTTGTTAGGATTCGGGCTCACCCCGCTGCCTCGAGGCAGCAGGGTGATTAAGACAAGATTCCCTACCGCAGTGCCGCCGCGATGTTGCCGCCATCGACCGTCGTCACGTCGGCGGTGGTGCGATCAGCCAGCGCGTGATGCAGGAACGCCTGCGCCACGTCCTGTGCCGTCACTTCCTGGCCGAGCAGATTGCCGGACATGTAGTCCTTCTCCGACACGCCGCGCGCGCCCGAACGGCTGGCGATCATGGCGTCGGTCAAAAGGCCCGAGCGGATGCGGTCGGCGTTGACGGCGTTGGAACGGATGCCGTGCGCGCCATAGTCGAGCGCGTATTGCCTGGACAGGAACAGCGTCGCCGCCTTCGGCACGCCATAGGCGCCGAACTTCGGGCCGGGATTGACCGCCTGCTTTGAGGTGTTGAACAACAGCACGCCGCCGGTGCCCTGTTCGAGCATGATGCGCACGGCGTTCTGCGCCACCGACTGGTGGGCGAAGAAGTTGAGTTCGAAACTCCTGCGCAGAAGCGCGTCGTCGAGCTCGCCGATGCGGCCTTCCCAAGCGGCACCGGCATTTGACACCAGGATGTCGACACCGCCGAACACGGCGACCGCTCTGTCGAAGGCGGCGCGCACCTGTGCCGGATCGGTGATGTCGGCGGCGACGCCGATCGAATTGTTGCCGGCTTTCTTGGCGGCCTCGGTGGCCTTTTCGGCGTCGAGATCGACGACGACGGCTTGGGCGCCATTGTCGGCGAACAGTTTTGCTGTCGCCGCACCGATCGCGCCGGCGCCGCCGGTGATCAGCACCACCTGGCCGGTCAGCGGCTTCGGCTTGTTGGAGGCGAGCTTGGCCTGTTCCAGCGACCAGTATTCCAGCGGGAACAGATCGGCCTTGGAGAGCGGATGAAATCGCCCGACCGCCTCGGCGCCGCGTACCGCCTCGATCCACATTTCGCCGACATCGGACGCGATCTTCGCGTCCTTCAGCGTGCGGCCATGGCCGAACATGCCGAGGCCCGGCACCAGCGTCAGCCGTGGCATCTGGTCGAGCATGGTGCGCTTGACGTCGTCGAGCGCGTCATTGGTTTCGAAATAGGCGCGGTAGTCCTTGGCGAAGGCTTCGACGTGGTCCTTGATCACGGCCTTGTAGTCGTCGGCCTTGTCGGCATCGGGCGCCGGCAGCGCCATCGGTCCCGTCTTGATGCGGATCGACAGATCGGGCGTCGACACGCCGCGTCCGGCATAGTCGGCAATCTCGGCCGAATTGATGAAATCGACGATTGCGTCCGAAGTGCGGAAGTCGCTGATCATGCGGTCGAAGCGGCCTTCGCCGCGTGCCACGGCGACGGCGCCGCGAAGCGTCGGCGCAATGGACGCTGGTGTCGCGAGCCTTGCCGGCAGGGGCTGCTTTGCTGCCTTGGGCTTGCCACTTGCGGCAATGAAGTCCTCGGCGACGTTCACATAATGGATCATCCGGTCGTAGGCTTGTTTGGCATCGTCGCCGAAGGTGAAGATGCCGTGCTTGTCGAGGATCAGGCCCTCGACCGTGGGGTCGGCGTCGAAGATGTCGGCCGCCGCCTTGGCGAGGTCGAAGCCGGGCATGATGTAGGGCACATAGCCCATCTTGCTGCCGAACACCGTCTTCACCAGCGGCTTCGAATCTTCCTGGTCGACGATGGCCAAGATGGCGGTCGAGTGCGTGTGGTCGACGAATTTGTGCGGCAGGAAGGCATGCAGCAGCGTCTCGACCGAGGGGTTGGGCGATGACGGATCGATCAGGTTCACGCGTTGCAGGGCAACCATGTCCTCGTCGGCCAATCTGTTCAGCGCGCGCGCCTTGAGCAGCGGCTTGAGTTTGACCGCCGGCAAGCCCTGCGGTTCGATGACGCCCATGTCCCAGCCACTGCCCTTGACGCACAGCACATCCCATTCGTCACCGACAAGATCGGTGGCCGTCGTCTTGCAGGAGGTGTTGCCGCCGCCATGCAGGACCAGCCTTGGTTCGCCGCCCAGCAGCCGGGTCGTGTAGACGCGCAAGGCCAGGTCGCGGCCGACACCCTTCTTTGCATAGTCGGCAACGAGCCTTTCGGCGGCTTCGTCATTCCACAGGTTCTTCATGTTCGCTTCGTCCGGTTGCTGTCTTTGATGGTGAAACAGGAATGCCGCGACGCTTTGATGACAATGCGCCGGCGGCGGAGATGGTGTTTCCTAGGAGGCCTTTTCTGTCGCGGCGGCCGCATGATCCAAGAGCCGCTGCGCCATGCGCGCGCCGACCACCAGATGCGTGCAAAGGCCGCCGGCGATCGCCGCGAGCAGCGGTTCGAACTTGCTGTCCTCCTGCACGACCATCAGCCGCCGGGCGATGGCACGCAGCGAGGCAAGCTCGGCGGAAATCACCCGCCTGTTATAACTGCAGTCGAGCACCTTGCCGTCGGCGTCGATGATCTGCCCGGCAATGACGCCGGCGGCGCCTCGGCCGCGCAACTCCGTCATTTCACTTCGTGTCAGCGCGCCGCATTTGACGAGGTGGCTGTCGGCGTCGACCGCGCCGACCGAGTACAGCGCCAGATCGCATTCACCGACGCCCGACAATTGTTCGCGGATCACCGGTTCGGCCCGCAGCGCGCGTGCCAGCTCTTCCGTCGACAGCACCAGCGGTGCGTAGAAGTTGAGCCCCTTGGCGTTGAGGCGCCGCGCGATCTCCATCGTGCATTGATCGGGCCGATAGGAATAGGGCGCGCCGAGATTGCCGCAGAGCTGCACCACCGTGACATCCTGCAGGTCGGCATAGGACATGATGTCGGCGATCATGTAGACGGTGCGGCCCCAGGCGACGCCGATCCGGTCGCCCTTCTTGACCAGTTCGAGAAAGACGCTTGCCGCCAGCACGGCGATTTCCGTCGATGGGTCGGCGATATGGTCGTTTTCCGGCGCGATCCAGACGGCGTCGAGACCCAGCACATCCTCGACCTTACGTGCCAGCACATCGTCGGTGAAAAGTTGGGTGGAGGTCGAGATGTTGACGATGCCGGTCTCGCGCGCCTTGCGCAGATACATGGCGACCGAGGCACGGGAAATGTTAAGCTGGCTTGCCACCTGGTCCTGCCGCAGGCCATGGGCATAATAGAGCCAGGCGGCCTTGTGGATAAGTTGTTCTGCCGGTCTGATCGCCATGCCGTCTCCTCGGCTGACATTATTCACGGCTCTCGACAAAAGTCAAACTGGACAAGGGTATGCGATGCCCTTTGGCGCGGCAAATCTGGATCATCATTGCGCCAAATGCGCTTCAACGGGGCATCGTTGATGGTGACGCGGCCCGAGCCTGAGATTAGAAGGTCTAAAGAAAACGCGGGGAGCATGGGATGGGCAATCCTTACGAACAGGATCTCGACAAGAACGCGGCCAACCATCAGCCGCTGACGCCGCTCACCTACCTGGAGCGCGCGGCCAGGACCTATCCCGATCATATCGCCATCATCCATGGCCGCCAGCGCATCGACTATCGCAATTTCTGGCAGCGGTCGCTGAAGCTCGCCTCGGCGCTTCAGAAGCGCGGCATCGGCAAGAGCGACACGGTCACGGTCATGCTGTCCAACACGCCGCCGATGCTGGAGGCGCATTTCGGCGTGCCGATGACCAAGGCGGTGCTGCATTCGCTCAACACACGCCTCGATGCCGCGGTCATCGCCTTCCAGCTCGATCATGCCGAAAGCAAGGTGCTGATCGTCGACCGCGAATTCGCCGGCGTGGTTCGGCAAGCGCTGACGCTGGCCAAGGTCAGGCCGCTGCTGATCGATTACGACGATCCCGACTATGCCGCCGATGCGCCCTATCCCAAAGGCGAGCGGATCGGCACGCTCGACTATGAGGCGTTTGTCGCCGGCGGCGACGCGGACTTCGCCTGGTCGATGCCCGACGACGAATGGGACGCCATCTCGCTCAACTACACCTCCGGCACCACAGGCAATCCGAAGGGTGTCGTCTACCATCATCGCGGTGCCGCCCTGATGGCCTACACCAACACCATCCATGCCGGCATGGCCAAGCACGCCGTCTATCTGTGGACGCTGCCGATGTTCCACTGCAATGGCTGGTGCTTTCCCTGGACGCTCGCCGTCCAGGCCGGCACCCATGTCTGCCTGCGCTGGGTGCGGCCGAAGCCGATCTACGATGCGATTGCCGATCTCGGCGTCACCCATCTCTGCGGCGCGCCCGTGGTCATGTCGGTGCTGATCAATGCGAAGGACGAGGACAAGCGGGAATTCCCGCAGACGGTCACCTTCAACACGGCCGCCGCACCACCGCCGGAAGCCGTGCTGTCGGGGATGGCCGATGCCGGCTTTGCCGTCACCCACCTCTACGGCCTGACCGAGACCTATGGCCCGGCGGTCGTCAACGAATGGCACGGCGCCTGGGACGATCTCGAAAAGGGCGAACGCAGCGCCAAGAAGGCACGGCAGGGCGTACGCTACGCGGCACTCGAAGGCCTGACCGTCATGGATCCGGAGACGATGCAGCCGACGACAGCGGACGGCCAGACCATCGGCGAGGTCATGTTCCGCGGCAACATCGTCATGAAGGGCTATCTGAAGAACCGCAAGGCCAGCGACGAAGCCTTTGCCGGTGGCTGGTTCCATTCCGGCGATCTCGGCGTCATGCATCCCGATGGCTACATCCAGCTCAAGGATCGCTCCAAGGACATCATCATCTCGGGCGGCGAGAATATCTCCTCGATCGAGGTCGAGGATGCGCTCTACAAACACCCTGCCGTCGGCTCTTGCGGTGTTGTCGCCAGGCCCGATGACAAATGGGGCGAGGTGCCGGTCGCCTATGTCGAGCTGAAACCCGGCAGGGCCGCGACCGAAGCCGAAATCATCGAGCATTGCCGCGCGCTGCTTGCCCGCTTCAAGGTGCCGAAGGCGGTGATCTTCGCCGAAATCCCGAAGACCTCGACCGGCAAGATCCAGAAGTTCCGGCTGCGCGAAATGGCAAAGGTCGCCTGAAACGCCGACGGCCTCTCGCGGAAAATATTTTCAGCAGTCCGCATCCTCGGGTGCCTTCGTGACGTCTATCGAATGTCACCATCTGTCACCAATCGTACAAGTACGTTGAAATCGCATTGACAGGCCGCCCATTTCGATTTACGAGTGATGAAAATTGAAATTCGTCACTCGTAAATCGATAGAGGATCATGTCCGAAGCCGCCACCATCGTCGCCGACGCCGCCCGACAGGAAAATGTGACGCGCATTCTCGATTGCGCCGAGCGCCTGTTCCGCCACTATGGCTACGGCAAGACCAATGTCGCCGACATCGCCCGCGAACTCGGCATGTCGCCGGCCAACATCTACCGCTTCTTCGCCTCCAAGGTGGAAATCCACCAGGCAGTCTGCGGCCGGATGCTCGGCGCGAGCTACAAGATGGCCTACGAGATTGCCCACCTGCCGATCAGCGCCGAGGAGCGCCTTCGGCGCTACGTGCACGCCCAATACAAGATGACCATGGAGGTCATGCTCGACGAGCAGAAGGTCCACGAGATGGTCGTCGTCGCACTCGAACGGGACTGGGCCGTCATCGACAAGCATGTCGACAGCATTCATGACCTGTTTGCGGAAGTGATCCGCGATGGCATCGCGGCCGGTGAGTTCAGGGAGCAGGATCCGGTGATCGCGTCGCGGTGTTTCGGCGCCACGACCGTCATCCTGTGCCATCCGCAGATGGTGGCGCAATGCCTTGCCAAGACCAACCGGGCGATGCCCGACGACCTGATCGACTATGCGATCAGGGCTCTGAAGTAATAGCCACCGAAGGCCGGTGTCGACCGTTCATCTCCAGTCGGGAGTAACAAGATGTCTTTGTCCAATTCCATCCTCCGCAAACTACCAGTTGCCGGCCTGATGGTCGCGGCCCTCGGGCTCGCCGGCTGCAGCCAAGAAAAAGCCGAAGTCAAGGACATAATCCGGCCGGTCAAGGTCGTCGAGATCGCCCAGGCGCATGACACCCGCACGCTCTCCTATTCCGGCTCGGTGCGGGCCCGCACCGAAAGCGCACTGGCTTTCCGGGTCAACGGCAAGATCACAGAGCGCCTCGTCGACATCGGCCAGCACGTGGCCTCGGGCGATGTCCTCGCCCGCATCGATCCCATCGATTACGACCTATCGGTCAAGAGCGCGCAGGCAGCCCTTGATGCCGCCGATCGGCAGGTCGAGACATCAGAGCTTGCCCGCAAGCGCGCCGAACAGCTGTTCGACAAGAAATTCGCGCCGAAATCGCAGCTGGAGCAGGCGACCCTGGCCTACGACCAAGCCGTCGCCACTCGCGATTCCGCTCGCTCGACGCTTGCCCAGGCCAGGAACCAGGTTGGCTATACCGACCTCAAGGCCGACAGGGATGGCATCGTCACCGCGGTCAGCGCCGATGTCGGCCAGGTGGTCGGCTCCGGATCGCCGGTGGTCACCGTCGCCGTTGACGGCGAAAAGGAAGTGCTGATCGCTGTCCCGGAGATGGAGATCGCCGAATTCAAGCCAGGCAAGATCGTCAAGGCGGGCTTCTGGTCCGACGACGCGCTGGCGCTGGACGGCAAGGTCCGTGAAGTCGCCGGCAGCGCCGATCCGCAGTCGCGCACCTTTGCCGTCCGCGTCAGCCTGCCCAAGGATCCGCGTGTGCTTCTCGGCATGACCGCCAGCATCGAAGCATCGGCGGCCAATGAGCGGCAACTCGTTTCGATCCCGCTGAGCGCACTGGCTGAGAAAGACAGCCAGTCGATCGTCTGGACCGTCGATCGGGACGCCGACACCGTTCATGCCCGTCCGGTCAAGATAGCCAAGTTCGCCGCCGATGGTGTGCGTGTCGCGGAGGGTTTGAAGCCTGGCGACATCGTGGTCGCCGCCGGCACACAGTTCATGACCGAGAACCTCAAGGTGAAACTCGCCGGCGATACGGTGCTGCAATCGGCCTCCGCGGCGGGTGACGACGGCGACGCCAAGCAGGTGCGCTGAACGACAGACAACCGGCTGCGCGTTACCGCAGCCGCTGGTTTCCGGGCGGCAAGCGCCCGACCTGAGACGCTCGATTGATGTAACCCCCACATCGATGCTCGCGTCCCACCGCGATGAGTGTTTCTCCGCTCGGAGAGCCTTGCCGCCCGGAAGCCGATCCGAACTCGATTGTTGAACAGATGGATCTGCATCCATGACCAATTCCACGGAAGAAAATCGGCCTTTCAACCTGTCGCGCTGGGCAATCGGCCATCCGTCCATTGCGCGGTTCCTGTTCGGCTTGATCATCATTTCCGGCGCGCTCGGCCTGATGCGCATGGGCCAGAAGGAAGATCCCGATTTCACCTTCCGGGTCATGGTGGTCCAGGCGATCTGGCCGGGCTCCTCGATCAAGGAGATGGAAGACCAGGTCGTCAACAAGATCGAGCGCAAGCTGCAGGAGACGCCGCATCTCGACTTCGTGCGCTCCTTCACCCGCGCGGGAAGTGCCATCATCACGGTGCAGATCAAGGGCGACACCAACACGGCGGAGGTGACCGACGCCTTTTATCAGGTGCGCAAGAAGGTCGGCGATATATCAGGCGACCTGCCGCAGGGTCTGCTCGGCCCCTATTTCAACGACGAGTTCGGCGACACCTTCATCACGCTGAATTCGATCAGCGGCGATGGCTTCAGCTACCCCGAACTGAAGAAGTTCGCCATCCAGGCACGCGACATGCTTTTGACGACGCCCGGCGTCGAGAAAGCCGTCATCATCGGCGACCAGCCGGAAAAACTCTACATCGACGTCTCGTCCAAGGCGCTCGCCGAACGTGGTCTGACCCTGACCGATCTGCAGAACGCGATCAAGGGACAGAACAATGTCGACCCGGCCGGCTCCGTCGAAACCGGCACCAATTCGGTCCGCATCTCCGTCGAAGGCGATGTCGGCAAGGTCGAGGACATCAGGAACCTGCGCCTGCGCGCCGGCGGTCAGGTCACAAGGCTGGGCGACATCGCCACGGTGACCTCGGGGCTGGAAGATCCGTTCCAGCGCAAATACCGCTTCAACGGTCATGACAGCGTGCAGCTTGGCGTCGTCATGGCCAAGGGCTTTAAGGTCACCGATGTCGGCAAGGACGTCGAGGCCACCTACAAGCGCTTCGAGGAGGCGCTGCCCTATGGCGTTTCGGTCGACCAGATTTCCGATCAGCCGGGCGTTGTCACGGATGCGGTGGCCGAGTTCATGCATGCGCTCGGCGAAGCGCTGCTGATCGTGCTCGTCGTCTCGTTCCTGTCGATCGGCTGGCGCTCGGGCCTGATCATCGCCATCACCATCCCGCTGGTGCTCGCCGCCACCTTCGCCATCATGTACGAGCTCGGCATCGACCTGCAGCGCATCTCGCTCGGCGCGCTGATCATCGCGCTCGGCCTGCTCGTCGACGACGCCATGATCGTCGTCGAAATGATGGAGCGCAAGCTGGAGGAGGGGCTGGTCAAGATCGAGGCGGCAAGCTTCGCCTATTCCTCGACCGCCTTTCCGATGCTGACCGGCACGCTGATCACCACGGCCGGCTTCATCCCGGTCGGTTTCGCCGCCTCGACGGCCGGCGAATATGTCCGCACTCTGTTCTATGTGGTCGGCATCGCGCTGGTCGTCTCCTGGTTCGTCGCGGTGTATTTCACGCCGTGGCTCGGCAACATGATCCTGAAGCAGCGCAAGCATGCCGGCAGCCACCACGACGCCTTCGACACGCGCTTCTATCGCCGGCTGCGCGGAACCGTCGGCTGGGCGGTGCGCCATCGCATCATCGTCCTGACGATGACTCTGGTGACCTTCGGCACCAGCCTGTGGGCTTTCCAGTTCATCCCGCAGAACTTCTTCCCGCAGTCTTCGCGGCCGGAAATCCTCGTCGATCTCTGGCTGCCGGAAGGCACCAGCATCAAGGAGGTCGAGGCGCAGGCCAAGGCGCTCGAAGCCAAGATGATGGGCGACAAGGACAAGCGCTTCATCGCTACCTATATCGGCGAGGGTGCGCCGCGCTTCTTCCTGCCGCTCGACCAGCAATTGCGCAATCCGAACTTCGCCCAGCTGCTCGTCATGGCCAATGACGAACCGGCCCGCGAACGGCTGATCGTCAAATTGCGCGCCGTCCTGGCGCAAGATTTCCCGTCGATCCGCGCCAAGGTCGACCGCCTGTTCCTTGGGCCGCCGACCGGCTGGCCAGTGCAGATGCGCGTCATGGGGCCGGATCGCCAGGAGGTGCGCCGCATCGCCGACCAGGTGAAGGCGAAGTTCCGCGAGGATCCACTGCTTGGCGCAGTCCATGACGATTGGCTCGAACCGGTGCCGGCAATGAAGCTGGTCATCGACCAGGATCGCGCCCGTGCGCTCGGCGTCACCTCGCAGCGCATCCGCCAGATGCTGCAGGCGGCCATGTCCGGCGTGCCGCTCGACGACTTCCGCGACGGCGAGGAGACGGTGTCGATCGTCGCCCGCGAGCCGGATGCCAGCCGCAGCCTGCTGTCCTCGGTCGACTCCGTCTATATTCCGACCGATTTCGGCGGCTTCGTGCCGCTGTCGCAGGTAGCCAAGGTTGTGCCGGTGCTGGAGCAAGGCATCGAATGGCGCCGCGACCGCTTGCCGACCATCAGCGTGCGGGCGACGCTGCCGGATGGCGTGCAGTCCAACGACGTCATCACCAAGATGTACAAGGACATGCAGGACCTGCGTGACGGGCTGGCGCCCGGCTACAAGATCGAGATTCAGGGCGGTGCGGAGGATTCGGCCGAAAGCCAGGCTTCGATCGCCGCCAAGGCGCCGATCATGCTGGCCGTCATCGTCGTGCTGTTGATGATCCAGCTGCAGCATTTCGGCAAGGCGATGCTGGTTCTGGCGACCGGTCCTCTCGGCATCATCGGTGCTGCGGCGGCCCTTTTGATCAGCGGCGCGCCGTTCGGCTTCGTCGCCATCCTCGGCGTCATCGCTCTGCTTGGCATCATCATGCGCAACTCGATCATCCTGGTCGACCAGATCGACCAGGATATTGCGAGAGGCATGGACCGCTCCGAAGCGATCATCGGCTCGGCCGTGCGCCGCTTCAGGCCGATCGTGCTGACGGCGATGACGGCGGTGCTGGCACTGATCCCGATCTCGCGCGGCGTGTTCTGGGGGCCGCTCGCCTACGCCATGATGGGCGGCATCCTCGTTGCCACCGTGCTGACCATCCTGGTTCTGCCGGCGGGCTACGCCTTGTTCTTCGGCCGCGAGCCCAAGAGGGTTGTCGAGAAGGAAGACGATTTGGCACCCAGCGAAGAAGCCGAAAGGCCTCAACTGGCCCTGGCGGCTGAATAAACGATATCGGCCGGTCGAGTTTCGACCGGCCGATTGTCCATCCTGTTACGGCTTTCCGCTGCCGACTTTTCCGGAAGTCGTCAGATGACGAAGAACCAGTTGGCGAGCAGCATCACCACCACGCCGGCGACCAGCGTCAGATAGGGTAGCATGCCTGCCTTTTTGACCGAGAGGTCGGCTCCCGTCATGCCGAGGTCGGCCAGCATGTGGTCGGGGAACTTGCCCTTGTCCTGGACGTAGTGGCGGAAGCAGAACACCGGGATGATCAGCGCCGCTGTGATCAGTCCGGCCCACAGTGCCATCGGGTTCCACACCTTGGCGCCGGCGCCCATGAAGATGGCGTTGACATAGGCGAAGATCGCCCCGATCCCGAGCAGCCAGCTCGGCGCCTTCCAAGGCCGCGCGATATGGCCGTTGTCGATGCGGTGGATCCAGCCGGCGTTGAGGTTGAGGAAGTTGAAGATGATGTAGCCGCAGTTCGACACGGCGAGGATGAAGAAGAAGCTCGTCGCGTCGGCCGAGGCGATGGCCAGCACGATCAGGTTGAAGACGAGATCGGTCCACATGGCGCGGGTCGGTGCGCCGTGCTCGTTGACGTGGCTCAGATAGCGCGGCAGCCAGCCGTCGACCGAGCCTTGGTAGAGCGTGCGCGAAGAGCCGGCCATGGCGGTCATGATGCACAGCACCAGCGCCAGGATCATCAGCATCACCAAGAGGCTGTGGATGAGCGCGCCGCCGCCGACCATGCCGGCCAGAGCGTCGGCAACGCCCGAGCCGTCGACGATCGGGGTGGCCAGCATACCGTTCAAGCCAAGCACGCCCTGGAAGGTGAACGGCACCAGGATGAACAGCAGCATGCAGAGCAGACCGGAATAGAAGATGGCCTTGAACGTGTCGGTGCCCGGGTTCTTGAACTCCGAAGTGTAGCAGACGGCGGTCTCGAATCCGTAGGTCGACCACGCGGCGATGAACATGCCGCCGAGCACCAGCGTCCAGCCGGCAATGTTCCACGAGCCGGGCTCGGGCGCGTAGGCAGCAGCCAGCGGCACAAATGGCGAAAAATTCGCCCAGTTGATCTGGCCGGTGATGATCGGCACGACGCCGACGATCAGCATCGGGATGATCACCAGCAGGCCGATATATTTCTGCACGTTGGCCGTGCCGAGGATGCCGCGATGCTGGATAGCGAAGATGATCAGCATCAGCACCGCGCCGATGAAGAAGGTCGCGTTGAACGTGAACGAGACCGGTCCCAGCGTGTGGCTGTAAAGCGTCCAGCTGCGGATCGCCGGCGTCGCGGCGGCGGTCGCCGCCGTGATGGCGTCGGCGGCGCTCGTTCCGGCATGCGCGGCGATATAGGCGACGACATCGGGCGAGGTTTCGGTGAACAGCGGCACCGGCGCCAGCGCGTTGAGGATATAGGCGGCGGCGATCGAGCAGCCGAGCGACAGCACCGGCGACCAGGCGAACCAGTTGCACCAGACCGACAGCGGCGCGATGAATTTGGAATAGCGCAGCCAGGCCGTGGCTCCGTAGATCGAGGCGCCGCCGGATTTGTTCGGGAACAGGCCGGCGATCTCGGCATAGGTGAAGGATTGCAGGAAGCCCATGATCATGGAGGCGATCCAGATCGCGAAGGCGAGCGTGCCGGTCGTGCCGGCGATGCCGCCGATCGAGAACAGGACGAGGGCAGGGACGCCACTCGCCACCCAGAAGGCGCCGCGCCAATCTATGTTCCGATGCAGCTTGCCTTCCGCAAGCGGCTCCAGGGCAGTCGTAATCGTGCTCATGTGTCTTTGTTCCCCTTTTTGATGTTCCCCGTTCGTGACGGCCGCGGCTTTGCGAGGCTTCATCATCGACGCGTGCATTGAGCGACTGCCGGTGTTTCCACTCAGTCGCATTTTTTTCTTAACAGTGAAGATTGATCCGGCGCGCTTTCAGGTCAAGCGTTTTGTGAAGTCGTGCACATCACGCTTGTGAGCGCACGGACTCACACGGCCGGCGACATCGCCGGTCAGCCGGCCAAACCATCGCGAAGGCGGCGGTCAGGAACGCGGCTTGGTCTTTTGCGGATCGTAATGCGTGAAGGCGACGACGCGCGCCGGCAGCCGCTTGGCATGGCCGTCGAGCTTGCCGATCTCGACCTCGGTACCGACGGCGGCATGGGTGACATCGAGCCTGGCCAGCGCGATGTTCTTGTTCAGCACCGGCGAACGCATGGCTGAGGTGACGACGCCGATCTGGGCGCGGCCGACATGCACGCAGTCGCCATGGCCGACGGCGACGTTGGCATCGATATCGAGGCCGACCAGCTTCGTCCGCGGGTGCTCCTTGCGGCGGATCAGCGCCTCGCGGCCGATGAAATCGTCGGTCTTGCTCTTCAGCGGGACGGTGAAGCCGATGCCGGCCTCGAACGGGTCGGTGTGGTCGGAGAATTCGTAACCGGCGAAGATCAGCCCGGCCTCAATGCGCACCATGTCGAGTGCCTGCAGCCCCATCGGCTTCAGTCCGTGCGGCTGGCCGGCCTCCCAGATGGCGTCGAACACTTTTTCGGCGTCGCGCGGATGGCACCAGATCTCGTAGCCGAGTTCGCCGGTATAGCCGGTGCGGGAGATGACGACCGGAATGCCGTTGCCGGCACCGATGCGCGCCACCGCAAAGCGGAACCATTCGAGCTCGTCGATCGACGGCTGCAGCGGCGAGGTCCAGATGACTTCTCGGAGGATGTCGCGGCTCTTCGGCCCTTGCACGGCTACATTGTGCATCTGGTCGGTCGACGAGCGCACCAGCACGTTGAGGTTGAGTTTCGCCGCTGTTTCGCGCAGCCATTCGCCGGACAGATCGTCGCCGCCGACCCAGCGGAAATTATCCTTGCCGAGGCGCAGCAGCGTGCCGTCGTCGATCATGCCGCCATGCTCGTAGCACATGGCCGAATAGACCACTTGGCCGACACCGAGCTTTTTCACGTCGCGGGTCAGCGTGTACTGCAGCAGCGCTTCCGAATCCGGGCCGGTGACCTCGAACTTGCGCAGCGGCGACAGGTCCATGATCACCGCGTCCTGCCGGCAGGCCCAGTATTCGGCGATCGGCCCTTCCTTGGCGAAGGAATTGGCCAGCCAGTAGCCCCTGTACTCGACGAAGTTGCGGGTGTGCTTGGCAAAGCTCGAATGAAAGGATGTCTCGCGGGTCATTTTCGGTTCCGAATCAGGCGTCATGCGTCTGGCGATCGCTCGCGAGAATTTGTGCTGGCCGGAATAGGTGCGCACATGGATGTCGGTCGGGTTCCAGCCATTGGCCGGCGTCGTGTCGTCGGGGCAGGCGGAGGAAACGCAGACAATGTCGGTGAGCGCGCGCAGCAGCACATAGTCGCCGGGCCGTGACCACGGCTCGTCGGACACCATGACACCATGCGCGTCGATCGCGGTGTTGAAGAAGAAGTTGATCGCCATCCAGCCGGCACGAGGATTGACGCCTTTGTCGGCCAGCGCGCGGTTGAAATTCTCCGAGCAGTTGATGTGGCCGGGATAGCCGATGTCGTCGTAATATTTCGCCGCGCAAGCGAGCGCGAACGCATCGTGCCGGCCGCATGTATCCTGCACCACTTCGACCAGCGGCTCCATGTCCTGGTCGTAATATTTCGAATACAGGCCGGGCATCGGATAACTTGCACCCATCAGCGTGCGGGTCGTCGTCACGTCGAGTGGATGGTCGAGGCCCTTGTCCAGCTTGCGGGCCGAGAAGCACTGGAAGTCGGTGCACTGGCGCCCGTCGACATCGATGATCTGCAGATAGTCGCCGGCCTTGACGAAGTAGGATTCCGCCGTCGCCGAGTGGACACGCAGGTCGAGCACCGGGTCGGTGAGCGGGTCGGCCAATTGCGATTTCGCCACTGGGCGGATGGTGGCGCGCCGGACGATGACGGTAAGTGGCGTTGCCGTGTCGTGGCCGTCGACCAGCATCGGCCCGCCGGGAGCGGCGATGACCATCGCGCCGTCGCGTATGACCGTGAAACCCTGCTCGGTGCCGGCTGGCGTGGTGCCGCCAAATACGCGCACGGCCTTCGCCTGATCAAGCTGCACCTGCCGGCGCGCGAGCCTGCCCCGTAGCGATGCGAGACTATCGTCGCCCTCGGCCAGCAGCGTCTTGATGCCGGCGGCATTGCTGTTCGATGTTTCGCCGAAAATGCCGGCTTCGGTCGCGCCGGTCCTGTCCCAGGCCAGCAACTCGCAGGCCTGTCCGCCTTCGACATTGCGCACGCTGATCGTGTCGCCGGCCTCGATGTCGATCAGCACCGCGCCGTTGCCCTGTATCGTATAACACTCCATGCCGGTCGGCAGCGCGATCTGGCCGGGCCTCAGGATGAGGCTCGGCCGGGGCGGTCCGGCTGCAATTGCGGGGTAGGGCGACTGGCTCATCTCAGCCTTGCGGTTCGAGAAACAAGTTTGCCTGTGTGTGAAATTATTTTAGCAGCAAGAATAGCAGTGCGGTTGCGTTTGGCAAGGCGGAGGTGGCATTTCGGGCGCAGTCGGCTCAGGTTGAATTTCGCCGATCAGGCTTGTCTCCGAACGTCGGCGCTGCCCCTCATCTGGCTGCCGCCATCTTCTCCCCGTAAACGGGGCGAAGGACGCTGTCCTCGTTGCTTTCGCCAATCGCCAGCGATGCAAAAGGCACCGGCATTGCGGCCAGCCTCTTTCGCCCCGTTTACGGGGAGAAATGCCCGGCAGGGCAATGGCAGCGCCGAGATATGGAATTGGCGAGTTAAAATTCCTCGGAATGGCTGACAGCAACTCCATATTCCGCAGCCGAGTCGAGCATCGTATGCCAAAGGCTTTCGGCAAACGTCGCAAACACCAGTAACCTGAACACCGCCAGCCCATCCGCCCTGTCATTCCCGCGCCAGAGCGTCACGCTGGTATGGTCCATCGAGGTTGCGGCGGCAGCGCCAGTCGGAAATGCTCCCGCATGCAGATCGATAGACGACAGCTTGGCGAGCATTGTCCGCGCCTTAGCTCCGGAAATGCTGACCACCACTCGCGCATGCGATTGGTCGGACAGCGAGGCAGGTCCGGACAATGCCGGCCCCAGCGTTTGCATTGTGTGCTTGCCGCCCTTCGACAGGACGAAGAACTGATCCGGTCCGGACCAGATCAACGTGGCGTCTTGAGCCTGTATCGCCTTGGGCGCATCGGGAGCCGCCACGCCAAAACGGGCTATGGCCGCCTTTGCCAACTCGGCCGCTTGGCCGCGCCGCGCCATTACCTGGATCAGGTCGAAATTGCGGATCTCGGTCAACGAAACGCCGGCCTCGATGCTGCTTGCACCATGCCTACCGGCGACCAGCGCATGCTCGAGGGGACTGCGGGGAGCCCAGGAAAAATCAGCCACGCTGGCGCCCTCCATCCGGATCGTAGAAGACGGGATTGCACAGTTCGACGTCATAGTCCTCGCCACGTATCGGGTCGTGCGCGTGTACGATCTCGCCGATGCGCTCGCGGCCGCGCTCGACCAAGGCCAGCCCGATCCATTGATCTGATGTCGGCGAGAAACAGACCGAGGTGACATAGCCCTGGTCGTTGCCGGGGCCAGGTGTCTGCCCTTTCGGAATGACGTGCGCGCCGGAGCGCAGCCGGCGGGCCCTGTCGGTCGGCTTGATGCCAACCACGACCTGCCGGTCGGGCGCGACCAGTGCCTCGCGCCCGGCCATGACGCGGCCGACAAAATCCTTCTTGGTCGACATCATCTTGCCCAGGCCAAGATCCGCCGCGGTCGTCGTGCCGCTCAGTTCCGGTCCGGCGATGTGGCCCTTTTCGATACGCATGACGCCGAGTGCCTCGGTGCCGTAGGGTGTGACGCCGAATGGCGCGCCGGCAAGCATCAGATTGCGCGCCATGGCGTCGCCAAAGCGTGCCGGCACTGAAATTTCGAAGGCCATTTCGCCGGAGAATGAGATGCGGAACAGCCGCGCCCTGAGGCCGCCGCGTAAGCTGACCTCGCGCGCGCCCATGAACGGAAAGCCTTCGTTCGACAGGTCTTCCGACGGATCGACTATCTCCTGGAGCAGGTCACGAGTCTTGGGTCCGGCGATCGAGAATTGCGCCCACTGGTCGGAGACCGAGGTTAGCTGCACGTCGAGTTCGGGGAACAGCACCTGCCGGCAGAACTCAAGATGCTGCATCACCAGCCCGGCCTTGGCCGTGGTCGTCGTCAGGAAATAATGGTCCTCGGCCAGCCGCGACGTCGTGCCGTCGTCATAGACGATGCCGTCCTCGCGCAGCATCAGCCCGTAGCGCGCCTTTCCCACCGCAAGGCTGGAGAAGGTGTTGATGTAGACGCGGTCGAGGAAGGCGCCGGCATCCGGGCCGTGCACGTCGATCTTGCCGAGCGTCGAGACATCGCAGAAGCCGACGCCGCCGCGCACCGCCTTGACCTCGCGGGTCACCGATTCCAGCCAGTCTTTTTCGCCGGCGCGCGGATACCATTGCGCACGCTTCCACAGGCCGGTGTCGACGAACACCGCGCCTTGTTCGGCCGCCCAGTGATGCGACGGCGTCAGCCGCGTCGCATGGAAAGTCTCATCGCGGTGATGACCGGCGAAGGCGCCGATGGCGACCGGCACATAGGGCGGCCGGTAGATCGTCGTGCCGGTCTCTGGAATGGAACGGCCGCTGACCGCCGCCATGATGGCGAGACCGGCAACATTCGAGGTCTTGCCCTGGTCGGTGGCCATGCCGAGCGTCGTGTAGCGCTTCAGGTGCTCGACGGATTCAAAGCCCTCGCGCTGCGCCAGTTCGATGTCGGAAGCGGTCACATCGTGCTGGTAATCGACAAAGGCCTTGCCCTTTCCGGCGACATGCCAGAGCGGCGTCAGTGAAAACGCCTCGTCGTCGGCGACAGGACCAGCGCCCGCCGTACCATTGTGCCCCGCGTCACGCGCCGCTGCCGCGCCGGCGGCAAATCCTCGGCTCAGGCAGGCGCCGAGGCCGAAGTCGCCGTTCGCGGCACCGGCGGCAACCATGCCCGGAGGGGCGCCATCTGGAACGAAGGCGGCGATATCGTCGCGCCATGTCGGCCGGCCGCGATGGAAGGAGGTCAATCCGACCGCCGGATTCCAGCCGCCGGAGACGGCGAGCCCGTCGGCTTCGACCTCGGCGCGCGCACCGCCGGTGAGCGACACCGCGATTTTCCTGACGCCGTCCTTGCCGCCCTCGACACCACTGACGGAACCGTGCAGCACCGCGAAGCCACCCTTGGAGGCGAGCGATCGGTGGGCTGGAGATACATCAGGCCGCGCATCGATGACCGCGGCAATCCGCAGTCCGGCACCGAGGGCCGTCTCGACCGTGCGCCAGCCATCCTCATTGTTGGTGAACAGCGCGATGCGTTTGGCCGGCGTTGCCGCGTAGCGCGCGACATAGGTCCGCATGGCGGAGGCCATCATCACGCCGGGCGTGTCGTTGCCGGCAAAGACGATCGGCCGTTCGATGGCGCCGGCCGCGACGACACAGCGCTTGGCCACGATCCGCCACAAGCGCTGGCGCACCTGATGCTCGGGCGGCTGGGGCAAATGGTCGTTGACCCGCTCGATCGCGCCATATGTGCCGCCATCGTAGACGCCGAACAATGTCGTGCGGGTCATGATGCGGACATCGGGCATATCAGCCAGTTCTGCCAGTGACCGCGACAGCCACTCGGCTGCCGGCAGGTCATCGATCGTGCCGCCATCCGATAGCAGGCGGCCGCCAAGCGTGAAATCCTCTTCGCACAGGATGACGCGGGCGCCGGCGCGGCCGGCTGCCAATGCCGCGGCCAAACCGGCCGGGCCGGAGCCTGCGATCAGCACATCGCAATGCGCCCATGCCTTGTCGTAGTGGTCGGGATCGGCAACGCCGGCAGCGCGGCCGAGACCGGCGGCGCGGCGGATCGCCGGCTCGTAGATGGCTTCCCAGAATTTCGCCGGCCACATGAAGGTCTTGTAGTAGAAGCCGGCGACGAAGATCGGCGCGAATAGCTGGTTCACCGACATCACATCATGGCGCAGCGACGGCCAGCGGTTCTGGCTGGCAGCCTCGAGCCCGTCATAGAGCTCCGCCGTCGTCGCCTTGGTGTTCGGCTCGCGCCGAGCGCCCGTGCGTAGCTCGACCAGCGCGTTTGGCTCTTCCGAACCGGCGGTGAGGATGCCGCGCGGGCGATGGTACTTGAACGAGCGGCCGACCAGCTTGACGCCGTTGGCGATCAGCGCCGAGGCGAGCGTGTCGCCCTGGAAGCCGGAGAAAGCCTTGCCGTCGAAGCGGAAGTTCAGCGGCGCCGAGCGGTCGATCAGACCGCCGGAAGGGAGACGATGGGATTGGCTGGACGTCACGATTGCCGGCCTCTCATCGATTCGATGTCATGCGGGAGCGTCGCGCTGCCCCTCACCTGCCTGCCGGCATCCTCTCCCCGTATAGTGACGGGGAGAGGGGCGCTCTCGTTGCGGCCAGCTCCCTTCTCCCCGTCACTATACGGGGAGAAGTACCCGGCAGGGCGATGAGGGGCAGCGCTGACTTGGACAGGAAAACTCATTTCGCGACCTGCCTCGCCCCAGCACCCGCAGCCGGCTCCACGGCCGAAATCTCATGCGTCAGCGTGTTGCGTGCAACCTTCAACCAGGCCCTGCAGCCGCCGCCATGGTACCAGTATTCGCTGGTCTGCCCGGCGACATTGTCGCGCAGATAGACATAGTCGAAGACTTCGTCTTCCGAGGCGCCGGCCACTGGCCGCACCGGCTTGGCGTCGCCGAGATAGGTGAACTCGCCGAGTTCGCGTTCACCGCAGAAGGGACAGACAATGCGCATTTGCTTCTAACCGCCTTCAATGCAGGTTCGGTTGGGCGCCCTGGCCCTTCTCGTCGATCATCGCGCCGCGCCGGAAGCGGTCGAGGCGGAACCGCGCCGCCTCTTCGTGCGGCGCATCGCGGGCCAGAAGGTGGGCGAACACAAAGCCCGAGCCCGGCGTCGCCTTGAAGCCGCCATAGCACCAGCCGGCGTTGAGATAGAGCCCGTCGACCGGCGTCTTGTCGATGATCGGCGAACCGTCCATCGACATGTCCATGATGCCGCCCCATTGGCGCAGCAGCCGCACGCGGCCGATCATCGGCATCAGCGCCATGCCGCCCTCGCAGACGTCCTCCATCACAGGCATGTTGCCGCGCTGGGCGTAGGAATTGTAGCCGTCTATGTCGCCGCCGAAGACCAGCCCGCCCTTGTCGGACTGGCTGACATAGAAATGGCCGGCGCCGAAGGTCATGACACCGGGAATGAGTGGCTTGATCGCCTCGGAGACGAAGGCCTGCAGCACATGGCTTTCGATCGGCAGGCGCAGGCCGGCCATCGCCGCCACGCGCGACGAACTGCCGGCAACAGCCATGCCGACCTTGCCGGCGCCGATCCTGCCGCGCGATGTCTCGACGCCGGTCACCTTGCCATTGGCGTCGCGGGTAAAACCGGTGACCTCGCAGTTCTGGATGATGTCGACGCCGAGTTCGCTCGCCGCGTGCGCGTAGCCCCAGACCACCGCATCGTGACGCGCCGTGCCGCCGCGCCGCTGCAAGAGGCCGCCCTGCACGGGAAAGCGTGCATTGTCGAAGTTCAGGAACGGTATCATCTTCCTGACCGCCGCAAGGTCGAGCAGTTCGGCGTCGATGCCGTTGATGCGCATCGTGTTGCCGCGCCGCGCATAGGCGTCGCGCTGCGCGTCGGAGTGGTAGAGGTTGATGACGCCGCGTTGGCTGACCATCGTGTTGTAGTTGAGGTCCTGCTCCATCCTTTCCCACAGCTTCATCGATAGCTCGTAGAAGCCGGTGTTGCCGGGCAGGCCGTAATTGGAGCGGATGATGGTGGTGTTGCGGCCGGCATTGCCGGAGCCGATCCAGCCCTTTTCGAGCACAGCGACGTTCTTGATGCCGTACTCGCTGGCCAAGAACCAGGCGGTTGCCAGCCCGTGGCCGCCGCCGCCGATGATCACCACGTCGTAACGGTCCTTCGGCGTGGCGTCGCGCCAGGTGCGTTGCCAGTTCTTGTGGCCGGACAGGGCGGCGCGGGCGAGCGAGAAGATGGAGTATTTCATGCGTTCATTCCGAGGTCGCTCGCATCGCGCTGGGTGGTCAGATATCCAGCGTGTGGTCGCGCTCCCATTGCGTGAAGTGCGAAGCATAGGAATTCCATTCCTGGTGCTTCAGCTTTAGGTAGGCCGACGAAAATTCCTCACCCAGCGCCGCCTTCAGCGATTTGTCCTTGTCGAACTCGCGCAGCGCGTCGAGCAGGTTGAGCGGCAGCTTCGGCGCGCCCTTCACAGTGTGTCCGTTCTGGTACATGTCGATGTCGTAGCGCTTGCCGGGATCGGCCTTCGAACGGACGCCGTCGAGACCGGCCGCGATGATGACGGCCTGCAGGAGATAGGGGTTGGCGGCACCATCCGGCAGGCGCAGTTCGAAGCGGCCGGGGCCGGGCACGCGCACCATGTGGGTGCGGTTGTTGCCGGTCCAGGTCACCGTGTTCGGCGCCCAGGTCGCGCCCGAAATGGTGCGCGGCGCGTTGATGCGCTTGTACGAGTTCACCGTCGGGTTGGTGATCGCCGCCAGCGCGGAGGCATGCTTCATGATGCCGCCTAGGAAATTCCTGCCCTTGGCCGACAGGCCAAGCTCCATCGAATTGTCGGCGAAGACATTGGTCTTGCCGGTCTTGTCCCATACCGAGATATGGGCATGGCAGCCATTGCCGGTCAGCCCTTGAAAGGGTTTGGGCATGAAGGTGGCGCGCAGGCCATGCTTTTCCGCGATCGACTTGACCATGAATTTGAAGAACGAGTGCTTGTCGGCGGTCGCCAGCGCGTCGTCGAAGGCCCAGTTCATCTCGAACTGGCCGTTGGCGTCCTCGTGGTCGTTCTGGTAGGCGCCCCAGCCGAGCGCCAGCATGTGGTCGCAGATTTCGGCGATGACGTCGTAGCGGCGCATCACCGCTTGCTGATCGTAGCACGGCTTCGACGCCGTGTCGTATTCGTCGGAAATCGTCTTGCCGTCGGGTGAGATCAGGAAGAACTCGGCTTCGACGCCGGTCTTGACATGCATGCCATCACTGGCGGCTTCCGCGATCAGCCGCTTCAGCGTGTTGCGCGGCGCCTGATCGACCTCCTTGTCGTCCATGATGCAGTTGGCTGCGACCCAGGCGACCTCCGGCTTCCACGGCAGCTGAATGACCGAATCCGGATCCGGCACCGCCAGCATGTCGGGATGCGCCGGCGTCAGGTCGAGCCAGGTGGCGAAACCGGCAAAGCCGGCGCCGTCCTTCTGCATGTCGGCGATCGCTTGCGCCGGCACCAGCTTGGCACGCTGGCCACTGAACAGGTCGGTGTAGGAAATCATGAAGTATTTGACGTTTTTCGCCCTTGCGAATTCAGCAAGATCAATTGTCACCGTAGTTCCCCATTTTTTGTCGATTGTTGGCCCCAGAGCATGTGGGCTTCGGCCCTTCGTTGATCAGAAGCCGTTCTTCCCCGGTATCCAGTTGGTGCCGGCCAGCGGCACGCCAGCCATGGCGGCTGCCTCGATCGTCAGCGCGACGAGGTCCTCGGGTTCGAGATTGTGCAGGCTGTTCTTGCCGCAGGCGCGCGCAATGGTCTGCGCCTCGAGCGTCATCACCTTGAGGTAGTTCGCCAGCCGGCGTCCGGCGGCGATAGGATCGACCCGCTTCATCAGTTCTGGGTCCTGCGTGGTGATGCCGGCCGGATCGCGCCCCTCGTGCCAGTCGTCATAGGCGCCGGCCGTGGTGCCGAGTTCGTTATACTCCGCCTCCCAATGGGGATCGTTGTCGCCGAGCGCGACAAGGGCAGCCGTGCCGATCGAGACCGCGTCGACGCCGAGCGCCAGCGCCTTGGCGACATCGGCGCCGTTGCGGATGCCGCCGGAGACGATCAGCTGCACCTTGCGGTGCATGCCGAGATCCTGCAGCGCCTGCACCGCAGGCCTGATGCAGGCAAGCGTCGGCATGCCGACATTTTCGATGAACACTTCCTGGGTCGCGGCGGTGCCGCCCTGCATGCCGTCGACGACGACGACATCGGCGCCGGCCTTCACGGCAAGCGCGGTGTCATAATAGGGCCGCGCGCCGCCAACCTTGACGTAGATCGGCTTTTCCCAGTCGGTGATTTCACGCAGTTCGAGGATCTTGATCTCGAGATCGTCGGGTCCGGTCCAGTCCGGGTGGCGCGAGGCCGAGCGCTGGTCGATGCCTTTCGGCAGCGTGCGCATTTCGGCGACGCGGTCGGAGATCTTCTGGCCAAGCAGCATGCCGCCGCCGCCGGGCTTGGCGCCCTGGCCGACGACCACCTCGATTGCATCCGCACGGCGCAAATCGCGCGGGTTCATGCCGTAGCGGGAGGGCAGGTATTGATAGACCAGCTGCTTGGAATGGCCGCGCTCTTCCTCTGTCATGCCGCCGTCGCCCGTCGTGGTCGAGGTGCCGGCCAGCGTGGCGCCGCGCCCAAGTGCTTCCTTGGCGGGCCCCGACAGCGAACCAAAGCTCATGCCGGCTATGGTGATCGGGATCTTCAGCTCGATCGGCTTCTTGGCATGGCGCGAACCCAGCACCACGCTGGTGTCGCAGCGTTCGCGATAGCCTTCGAGCGGGTAACGCGAGATCGAGGCGCCGAGGAACAAGAGGTCGTCGAAATGCGGCAGCTTGCGTTTGGCGCCGCCGCCTCGGATGTCATAGATTCCGGTCGCCGCGGCACGGCGAATTTCGGAAAGCGTGTAGTCGTCGAAGGTCGCGGATTTGCGTGGCGTCGTCGGCGGGTTCCTGTAGGTCATGCTGCCTCAATACGCGTCGGCGTTGTCGATATTGAAATTGTAGAGCGTGCGCGCCGAGCCGTAGCGCTTGAATTCCGACGGCTTGACGCCGGTGACGCCGGCGCGGTCGAGCAGACCCTGCAGCAACTCCAGATGTTCGGCTCGCATCTCCTTGGCGATGCAGTCTGCCCCCAGGCTGTCGACCTTGCCGCGCACGAACAGCCGCGCCTCGTAGATGGAATCGCCCAGCGCGTCGCCCGCGTCTCCCAGCACCACCAGATTGCCCGACTGCGCCATGAATGCCGACATGTGACCGATATTGCCATGCACGACGATGTCGATCCCCTTCATCGAAATGCCGCAGCGCGACGACGCGTTGCCCTCGATGACCAGCAGGCCGCCCCTGCCGGTGGCGCCGGCATACTGGCTGGCGTCGCCCTTGATGGTGATCGACCCCGACATCATGTTCTCGCCGACACCGGGCCCCGCCGAGCCATGCACGGTAATCGTGCCGCCTGAATTCATACCGCCGCAGTAATAGCCGACGCTGCCGCGCACATCGATGGCGACAGGCTGGTCGACGCCAACGGCGACCGAATGACTGCCTTTCGGATGGAGCACCTCCCAGGCTGTTTCATTCGAGCCGGGAGCCAGATTGTGAAGCGCCTGGTTGAGTTCGCGCAGCGACAGCTGGTCGAGATCGAAGACCCGAGGGTCGTGCGCCGCCGTCTTTGAAAGGGTGATTGCCGACATGAACTTAGTGCTCCCAGAAATAGACGGTTGCGGGCTCGGGTTCCCAGACCCTCGCATTGTCTATGCCGGGCAGTTTGGTCAGTGCGCGATATTCCGAGCCGAAGGCGACATACTGGTCGGTCTCGGCCATCACGGCGGGCTTGCAGGCGATCGGGTCGCGCACCACGCCGAAGCCGTTCTTGGTGCCGACGACGAAGGTGAAGAAGCCGTCGAGATCGGAGAGCGTGCCTTCCAGCGCTTCGCCGAGATTCTTGCCATGCGCCATCTGCGAGGAGAGATAGGCGGCGGCGACCTCGGTGTCGTTCTCGGTCTCGAAGGTCATGCCTTCGCGGATCAGCTCGCGGCGGACATTGTTGTGGTTGGACAGCGAACCATTGTGAACCAGGCACTGGTCGGCCCCAGTCGAGAACGGATGCGCACCCATAGTCGTCACCGCCGATTCCGTCGCCATGCGGGTGTGGCCAATGCCATGCGTGCCGGTCATCTTGCGGACATCGAAGCGATCGACGACCGCCTCGGGCAGGCCAACTTCCTTGTAAATCTCGACAACGTCGCCGGCGCCCATGATACGGATGTCGGGGCGCAGCGCCTGGATGGTCTCGCGCGCCTCGTCGATCTTGGCGGGCGTGGTCCGGACGACGGCATGACTGGATTTCACCGCGATCGTCACCGGCGTGCCGATGGCCTTGGCGAGTTCCGCCTCGAGGTCTCGGAAATCGCGCTCCGGCTTGGCTGACTGGATGGTGATTTTGGCCTCATTTTTGGAAGGCGCGCCATAGATGGCGATGCCGGCGCTGTCCGGGCCGCGATCGCTGAGCGAGATCAGCATCTGCGACAGCATCGCCCCAAGCTGGGGTTCCAGCGCCTTGTCCTTCAAGAACAGTCCGACAATTCCACACATGTCAGCCTCCCAACGTTTGCAGCTAAGAGATGATGTATCGAATGAGTCTCATAAATTCAATCATATGAAAAAAATTTTCCTCTAGTTACGTGTGCGGCCCAATGCCGCTCTGTGCATTGTCGCCGTCTCGCCGGGCATTGTGAACCCATTTGACGGTGCGGATGCGGGCGGTCTTGTAGGCGTCGAGGATCGACAAGGCATAGATCAGGAAGCCGCCGGCATGCCGGCCGACGAAGCTGGCGTCAGGCGGCGCGATCTTGGCCGTGACCCATGCCAGGATCACCATGAAGAAGAGGAACTGCAAGCCGCGCACCGGCACGCCGAGAATGACATGTCCGCTTGCCGGCAGCACGATTGCGGCGCCGAGAACCAGATAGGGATTGGTGGGTGCGGGGATGGAACTGGTCATGCGGCCTGCCGCTCGTTCTTGTTGATGGCGTCGCGCAGCGCCGACGCCGAAACCAGCAGCCTTTCGATCAGGGACGGATCGAGAGTGGCGCCGCCAAATTCGGCTTGCCGGAAGACGCCATAGCGCGCCCGCTCGGCCTCGGCCAGCAGCCAGACGATACGCACTCCGTTCGGGGTGATCAGCAGTTCCTTGGCACGCCCCTCGGCAAAGATCTCGATATGGCTGGCGATGAGGCCCTGGGGAAAGCGCGCCGCCCTGCGGTCGGTGCGCAGCACCGCCTCGGCAGGAAACCCCGGGGCCTTGGGCAGCGTATGCTCAAGGTGATCGAAATTGGAGAAGGTCGTCGGCGAACCCGGCCGCATCATCATGTCGAAGGTAGCTGGCACCGCCACCTCTTCGGTGACCGAAACACTGAGCCAGCGCGCCGGCAGTTTCCTGGTCGCCAGCGTATCGACGATGGTGCGCACCTGGACGCGTTGACTGTTCCATGACCCTTGCCAGGTGGTGACACCGGCGGTGCCGTCCGAAACATCGGCTGCGTCGGCGATGACCGTGCGGATCTGGCCCTGCTCGACGGCGAGCGCCGATGCCCTGTTGCGGCTGGTACGCGCCTGCCAGGCAAGGTGGAGGACGAGAGCCAGGACAATGGCCCCGGCAAGCAGTGCTGATGTCACCTCGGACATGTTCTCATGCCAGGCCCGCCCGGGATCCGGACGGGCCAACCCCCATCAATAACCCTGCGGCTTCGGCCACGGCATGGTGAACTGGTCGCCGCGCCGCACGAATCTGTAGCGGTAGAAATGGAACCACAGCGAGATCAGGAAATAGAAGGCGACCATCGCGATCAGCTGCGAACCGAAGCCGAGGAAGATGGCGAAGAAGGTCACCACGCAAAGGCAGAACAGTACGATGGCCGGGACCGGGTGGAAGGGGTGCGTGTAGCCGCGGCGGATCGAGCCCAGCGGCCACTTCTTGCGGAACATGATGATGTTGATGCTCATGAACGTGTATTGCAGCACGCCCGACAGGATCGAGAAGGTGATCGCCTGGTTGAGGTCGGCGATGAAGGCGAATGCCAGCGCGATCGGCAGCAGGAACAGGATCGAGCGGTAGGGCGTGCGATATCTCGGATGCACGGCCGAGAACCAGGTCGGCAGATAGCGGTCACGGCCGAGCGAAAACCAGGCGCGCGCCGCGTCGTTGATGCAGCCATTGGCCGAGGCCAGCGCGGCAAGCAGCGTGGCGACGAATAGCAGGTTCTCAAGCAACGGACTGCCGGTCAGCTTGCCCGCGTCCCACAGCGGATAATAGGTGATGCCCAGATATTCCCACGGCATCATCGAGGCGCAGACATACCAGGTCATGGCGGCGGCGATCAAAAGCGTGATCATGCCGGCCATGGTGCCGTAAGGCAGCGAGCGGGCCGGTGAGCGCACTTCCTCGGCGGCCTGCGTGGTGCCCTCGATGCCGAGATAATACCAGATGCCGAACTGGAAGGCGGCGATGACGCCGATCCAGCCATAGGGCAGGGCGTTGCCGGGGGTGACCAGTTCGTTGAGCTTCAGCACGGCGCCTTGCGTCCACGGGCTGACCGAGAAGAACAGGATGACGATCGAGACATAGGCGATCGCGGTGATGACGAAGTTGACGTTGAGCGTCATCAGCACGCCGCGATAGTTCAGCCACGCCAGCACGACGATGGTCGCGGCGATGAAGGAATTGTGGGTCAGCCCTTCGACCCCCGCCTTGGCGACGATCGTGTCGCCGAGCAGGATGGCGTCGGAGACTTCGAGCATGGTGTAGGCAAAGACCAGGAACAGCGCGACATTGAACGCCATCAGCGGTCCGACGATGTGCTTGGCCTGCGCATATTGGCCGCCGGCGGCGGCGACGGTCGATGTGACCTCGGAATCGATCATCGCGACCGAGGTGTAGAGCAGCCCGACGACCCAGCAGACGATCAGCGCGGCCAGCGCGCCGCCCTTGTCGGCGGCAAAATTCCAGCCTGTGAATTCGCCGACGAGAACGATGCCGACGCCAAGCGCCCAGACATGGGCCGGGCCAAGCACGCGGAGCAGTGAAACCCTGTCTCCGTGGATTGCCGGTTCAAGTGTAACCGTCATTGTTCAATCCCCACTCAGATCCGGTGTTTTTCGGAAACGGCTTCCAGCTCACCTTCGCGCGATGAGGTCAGCACCTCTTCGGAGAAGGTCGTATCGACCTTGAACCAGTCATAGAGCATCCACAGGGCAAGCACGATCGAGATGCCCCAGCATGCGTAAGAGAGTGCGGTCCACATGGTGCGTCCCCCAATTTTTGTCGTCGAATCTTTTACTTGTCGTCGAATTTTTCGTTGATGACGTCGCGATATTCGCGGTCGGACGCGCGAAACAGGAAGACGAAATAGCCGATCAGCACCGCGGCCATGATGATCAGCGTCGGCCAGTCGATGACATAGTGGAAGCGGTTCTGGATGATGTCATGCGCGGTCTCGGGTGTGTAGCCGAGCTTTTCCCAGATCGAGGCCATTGTCGGGTTCTGGCCAAGCGCTTCCCACGTCTTGGCGTCGAGCGCGTCGATTGATTTCGCCGCACCGGCAAGACCCAGCTTGAGCGGCAGCCACAGCGCCACGAAAATGGCGACCACGACGACGGCGATGTCGAAAACCTGCCCGGCCTTGCTCTGCTCCGGTGGCGTGTAGCGCGGCATCTCTTCTACCCCTCAGGACTTGCGGTTGCGGAACGCGTCGGCGTTCTTGATATCGAGCCCGTAGATGAATTCCTTGTCTTCCTTGTAGTGCTTGACCATCGCCAGGATGGCTGCCGTGTTGAAGATCAGCACGGCAGCGGCGGCGGCGGCGACGACCGCCTTGATCCCCGCGTTCGGGACGTACGGCCATGTCATGAAGAGGACAAAGAGGATCGTCGCCCACAGGCACACGATCAGGAGTGCGGACCCGCGCACGTCGGAGCGGTACAGCGTTTCGATGCGCTGCTGCATGTCTGACATCGGTTTTTCCCCTTTTCCAACGCTCGACCCCGAATTGGCCGCCCGCTGCCCTCTTTCAAGAGAGTGAAATTTTTTTCATAAATTCCGTCCGAATTCCGCAATTGTCAAGCGCGATTTACGTGGGGTTAACCGTTTGCCTAGCGTGGCGGATTTTGCCTGACAATGAAATTAATTGCTTATGGGTATTGCGGCGCCTCGACGTTTGCGGTCAATATTCGGTCAAAGCTCCCGCCGCTGCGCAGGGGGCAGGGAACAGCTAAAGAATTTTCGAAACGGAGGACGAGCGGATGACGGCATCCTGGAGATTTTCGACCCTGGCGGATCGCCATCGCGCGCTCGGTTCGAAGCTCGAAGACTGGAGCGGCATGGGAACCGCCTGGACCTACGACAAGGATGCCGACGAGGAATACATCGCCATCCGCACCCAGGCCGGTCTGATGGATGTCTCCGGCCTCAAGAAGGTCCACATCACCGGACCGCATGCCTCGCACCTGATCGATCTGGCGACGACGCGCGATGTCGAAAAGATCTATCCCGGCAAGTCGGCCTATGCCTGCATGCTGAACGAGGCGGGAAAATTCACCGACGACTGCATCCTCTACCGCACCGGCCCCAATGCCTGGATGGTCGTGCATGGCTCGGGCACCGGCCATGAGGAATTGCAGCGCGCGGCCGTGGGCCGCGACGTATCACTCCGCTTCGACGACAATCTCCACGATTTGTCGCTGCAGGGGCCGACATCGGTCGACTACCTAGCCAAGCACGTGCCGGGCATTCGCGATCTCAACTATTTCCATCACATGCAGACGCAGCTGTTCGGCTTTCCGGTGATGATCTCGCGCACCGGTTACACCGGCGAGCGCGGCTATGAGATCTTCTGCCGCGGCCAGGATGCCGGCACGATCTGGGACAGGATCCTCGACGAGGGCAAGAGCGCCGGCATCATTCCGTGCCGCTTCACCACGCTCGACATGCTGCGCGTCGAAAGTTATCTGCTCTTTTATCCCTACGACAACTCCCAGAAGTATCCGTTCGACAATGAAGGCCCCGGCGACACGCTGTGGGAACTCGGCCTCGACTTCACCGTCAGTCCTGGCAAGACGGGCTTTCGTGGCGCCGAGGAGCACTACCGCCTGAAGGGCAAGGAGCGCTTCAAGATCTATGGGGTTCTGCTCGACGGCAAGGAGCCGGCCGATGAGGGCGCGCCGGTCTATCGCGACGGCAAAAAGGTCGGCGTGGTGACCTGCGCCATGTATTCGCCGCTGGTCGAGAAATCGATGGGCATCGCCCGGCTCGACGTCGATTGCGCGGTCAAGGACACCAAACTCGAAATCCGCAACAAGAGCGGTGCCATCAAAGCGACGGCGCAGCCGCTTCCCTTCGATGATCCCAAGAAGACCAAGCGCACGGCGAAAGGTTGAGGCATAGTCAGGTCGAGAGGTTCGAGGCACGAAGAGTTAGATGGCAGTCAAAAGTATCATCAGCCGGCCCGTTTACGGAACGCTGTCTCCGCAGCCTGGCAAGCATCATCTTTTTATCGCGGATGCGGAAGGGGCGCTGGCGATAAAGGACATGGCGGGGAGCGCGCCCGCGGGGTTCTTCGACGATGCCGAAATCATCTTCATTCCAGGGTCGGACGGCAAGCACATCGCCGCGCTCGAAGCGCTGAAGCCGGCGCGGTTTCACCAGGCGCCATCCTTCGCCAGCCTGCTGCCACGGCTCAGGCAGACGCTCGCCAACGCGCATATGGGCCTGCGCCTCTATCTCTCGGGCACTGAAGGCCTGATCGGCCAGGCGATGCAGGTGGCGCTTGAAGCCGGCATCGACCACACCTCGATCCAGACCGAGCACCGCGGCTCGCTGGCGCGGCGCATGCAGTGCGTGCACTGCAAGGGCATCACCGACAATGTGACGACGCAGCCGGCGCCCTGCGCGCATTGCGGGCTGCTGCTCCTGGTGCGCGATCATTATTCCCGGCGCATCGCCGCCTTCCAGGGCGTCTGCATCAATGCGGAAGATCGCTCGGAGATTCCTCCGATGGAGGAGATTTTTCGATGAGCACCGGAACAACAAAACTCGACGTCGTCGTCAGCGATGTCGTCCCGGTCAACGACCTGGTCACCCGCTTCCATTTCCGCCGCCGCGACGGCGAGCTTTTGCCGACCTTTTCCGGCGGCGCCCATGTCGTGGTCGAGATGCGCGACGGCGAGCGCACCAGGCTCAATCCGTATTCGCTGATGGGCTCGCCGCTCGACACACGTGAATACACGATCTCGGTGCGCCGCGACGATGTCGGCCGCGGTGGCTCGCTGTTCATGCACCGTAATGTCCGGCCTGGACTGGAGATGGTGGTCAGCTATCCGGTCAACCTGTTCTCGCTCGACCTGCGCGCCAGGAAGCACCTGATGCTGGCCGGCGGCATCGGCATCACGCCGTTCATGGCGCAGACCGCGCAGCTGGCGGCCGAAGGCGGCAATTTCGAGCTGCACTACACCTGCCGCACCGCATCGCTCGGCACTTATGCCGATGTGCTGCGCGAGCGCTACGGCAGCCGCATCAGGCTCTATCACGACGACCGCGAGGAACGCATCGAGCTCGACCGCTTGCTGTCGACGCAGCCGCTCGGCACGCATCTCTATGTCTGCGGCCCGGCCGGCATGATCAATTGGGCGCGGGATCGCGCAGCAGCCCTTGGCTGGCCGCGGGAGACCGTGCATTTCGAGCATTTCGCGGCACCTCAGCCCGGGTTGCCGTTCGACGTGACGCTTGCCGTCAGCGCCAAGACGATCCGTGTCGATGAACAGCAGAGCCTTCTGGAGGCGATCGAGGCGGCCGGCGTCGATCCACCCTATCTCTGCCGCGGCGGCGTCTGCGGCCAATGCGAAACCAACGTCATCTCTTCGGACGGCAGGTTCATCCACAACGACCACTGGCTGAGCGAGGAAGAGCACCGTTCAGGCAAAAAGATCATGCCGTGCGTGTCGCGCTTCGAGGGCCGGTCGCTGGTCCTGGAGCGCTAGGAGGAAATCATGGGCATCACCTTTCGCAAGGAAACGTTCCGCGACGATTTCACCTTCAAGAACAGCCCGGAACACATAAGGCGGTTTCCGTTCCCGTTCCACGAAGATGCCTACATGTACGCGGTGAACATCGAGCCGCATGTCGTCGGGCCGAAGGGCAGCGTGCTGGAAAACCTGATCGACGTCGACGAGCACTATGTCGCCGAGATGCAGGACCGTGCCTTGGTGTTGGCCGAGGATCCGCTGCGCTGCCAGTCGCTGCCGCACATGACGCTGGCCGGCTGGGACCTGCTCGAACTCCTGATGGAGCAGCAGGCATTAGGCTATCCCGAGCACTTCACGCTGACGCGCGATGGCGACCGCTGGCGCTGGATCAACCGGCCGCTCGGCATCGATGACACCTTCACCTTCGGCGACACCTCGACACTGCCTTACGGACCGATGGAGTACATCACTCGCCAGAGCCAGGGCGATTTCTGCATCCTCGACCAGCGCGACGGCAATCTGTGGATGGATGCCGGCATGGTCACCACCCAGGCCGACTGGTCACTCGATTTCGACATCGGCATGAACTTCTTCGAATGGCACGCGCCGGTGCCGCTGGCGCATGAGAAGGGGATTTTCGTCAGGGCGCTGAAATTCCTCACCAACATCCAGCAAGGCAAGCCGGCGCGGCGCCTGAACTGGACGATGACCGTCAATCCACGCCTCGATACGAGCCCTGAGAACTATCACAAATGGGGTCCGGACCGGGCGACGGTGACGCCCGAAAATGTCGGCGACAAGGTGCATCTGCGGGTCGAACTGCAGAGCTTCTGGCGCCTGCCGCGCTCGAACGGCATCGTCTTTCCGATCCGCTGCTACCTGATCAAGATGGACGAACTGGTGACCCAGCCGAAATGGGCGCGGCGCCTGCACCGCGTCATCCGCGACCTGCCCGACGAACTGGCCAACTACAAGGGCCTGACACGCTATCGCCCGGCGTTGGTCGAATGGCTGTCGAAGCTCGATGATGGCAGCCTGACGAGCCCGGGGTTTGGGCCGGACTAACTCGCACTCTGCGGATAGCAGATGATCGAGAGATAGCGCATCGGCAGTTTGGTCAGCTGTTCGGGCCCGTGCGGTGCATCGGCGTCGAAGAACAGGCTGTCGCCGGGCTTCATCGGGTAAAGGTTGCTGCCGTGCCGGTAAACGACCTCGCCCTCGAGCATGTAGAGGAACTCCATGCCTTCGTGCTGGAAGGTCGGGAACACATCCGAATCCTCGGTCAGCGTGATCAGATAGGGTTCGACGACGACGCCGCTGGTGTTGGAGCCGATATGGCCGAGCAGATTGTACTGGTGGCCGGCGCGGGTGCCGCGGCGCTCGACATCGAGGCCTTGGCCGGCCTTGACGAAGACGGCGCTGCGCTCTTCCTCGAAGCGGCGGAAGAAGGCGGTCACGGGAACCCCGAGCGCCCGCGACAGTGCCTGCAAGGTGGTCAGCGACGGCGAGGTGATGCCGTTCTCGATCTTGGACAGCATGCCCAGCGAAATGTCGGTGGCGACCGCCAGGTCGGCGACGGTGATACCGAGCTTCTTGCGGAAAGCCCGCACCTCGCGGCCGATCGCGACCTCCAGCACTTTTTCGCGCGTGTCGCGAATGGCATGCGGGTTCTGCGTCAGCGGCGCGCGGATGGTCTTCCCGTCGGCCGAGACCTTTGGCAGCGGCTTGGCCGTTGCACCGGCGGAACCAGCCTTGGAATCGGAAACTGTCTTCGCCATGTCGGCCCCGGCACTCTGCGGATTCATTTCACTCTAGGTGAACATGTAAGCTGCCGATACAGCAGCGCAACTGCGACGGCAAGTTGCCTGAAGGCGCATGCGCGTGATCCCGCGTTTGGCCGCGCCAGTTTCTTGCGAAAATCCACCACGGTGCAACCTTGTTTCAGCACCGGCCTGTTGACAGCACGAAACGGCCATTTACTGTCCCTGTGAGTGAAATTTGTTTCGTAAGAGCAATTCCAGGAAAAGCGTAAACCGGTTTTCCCGGGAAAAGCCTATAGCGCTTTCCCTTGGGGATTGCGTCAAGACAAAAGCCGAAATCAGATCGGGAGGCCTGCAATGAAAAGTCGCGTTGCCGTCATCGGAGCCGGGCCATCCGGCCTGGCACAGCTCAGGGCCTTCAAGTCGGCGGCCGACAAGGGCGCCGACATTCCCGAGATCGTCTGCTTCGAAAAGCAGTCGGACTGGGGCGGCCTGTGGAACTACACTTGGCGCACCGGGCTCGACGAGCATGGCGATCCGGTGCACGGCTCGATGTACCGCTACCTCTGGTCGAACGGCCCGAAGGAATGCCTGGAATTCGCCGACTACACTTTCGAGGAGCATTTCGGCCGGCCGATCGGCTCCTATCCGCCGCGCGCCGTGCTGTGGGACTATATCAAGGGCCGCGTCGAAAAATCAGGTGTGCGCAAATGGGTGCGCTTCAACAGCCCGGTGCGCATGGTCACCTTTTCTGACACGACGAAAAAATTCACGGTCACCGCGCATGACCGCACCAACGACGTCACCTACTCGGAAGAGTTCGACAACGTCGTCGTCGCCTCCGGGCATTTCTCGGTGCCCAACGTGCCATACTTCGAGGGTTTCTCGACCTTCAACGGCCGCATCCTGCACAGCCACGACTTCCGCGACGCCATGGAGTTCAAGGGCAAGGACATCCTGATCATCGGCCGTTCCTATTCGGCCGAGGACATCGGCTCGCAATGCTACAAATACGGTGCCAAATCGATCACCTCCAGCTACCGCTCGAAGCCGATGGGCTTCAAATGGCCGGAGAATTGGAAAGAGGTGCCGCTGCTGCAGAAGGTCGTCGGCAAGACGGCGCATTTCAAGGATGGCACCACCAAGGACGTCGACGCCATCATCCTGTGCACCGGCTACCTGCATTCCTTCCCGTTCCTGACCGACGATTTGAAGCTCAAGACCGCCAACCGCATGTGGCCGCTCGATCTCTATGAAGGCGTCGTCTGGGAGAAGAACCCGCAGCTTTCTTATATCGGCATGCAGGACCAGTTCTACACCTTCAATATGTTCGACGCGCAGGCATGGTTCGCGCGAGACGTCATCCTGGGCCGCATCAAGCTGCCGTCCGCCGAGGCGATGGCCGAGCACGGCGCGAAGTGGCGCGCGCGCGAGGAAACGCTGGAAGACGCCGAGCAGATGATCTGGTTCCAGGGCGACTACACCAAGGAATTGATGGACCAGACCGACTATCCCGGTTTCGATGTCGAGGCGGTCAACCAGACCTTCATGGAGTGGGAACACCACAAGGTGGAAGACATTATGAGCTTCCGCGACCACGCCTACCGTTCGTTGATGACCGGCACCATGGCGCCGCTGCACCATACCCCGTGGCTGCAGGCGCTGGACGATTCGATGGAGAGCTATCTGGAAGTCAAAGGCGTGGCGGCGGAATAGCCGTCGCGCCTCAAGCTACCCCAGCCTTGCCCGTGCCTTTGCCGTCCAGGCGCTGAACAGCCGGTCGGCGACGATGCCGATGAACGCGATCGCCAGGCCGGCGACGATGCCGCGGCCGGAATCGGCCTTCGACAGCGCGATGAACACCTCCTGGCCGAGATCGCGCGTGCCGACCATGGCGCAGATGATGATCATCGCCAGCGCCATCAGGATCGTCTGGTTGACGCCGAGCATTATCTCCGGCAGCGCGAGCGGCAGTTGCACGCGAAAGAAAGTCTGGCGCGGCGTGCAGCCGGACACCTTGGCCGCCTCGATCAGCGCCGGCGGCACCTGCCTGATGCCGTGATTGGTGTAGCGGATCGCCGGCACCACGGCGAAGGCTATCGTTGCGATCATCGCCGTGACGTCGCCGACCCGGAACAGCATCACCACCGGAATGATGAAGCAGAAGGACGGCAGCACCTGCAGCGTGTCGATGACCGGGGTGACGATCTTTTCGAAGCGGTCGCTACGCGAGGCCATCAGCCCGATGGGGATGCCGATCAGGCAAGCGATGAAGGCCGAGATGCCGCAGAGATAGACGGTCGCCATGGTTTTTTCCCACAGGCCGGTGATGGCGCAGAAGGCGGTCAGAGCGGCGACCAGGGCGGCTAGACGCAGGCCGGAGAGCTGGTAGCCGGCGAGGCCGAGCAGGAAGATGGCACCCAGCCACGGAAAGCCTTCGCAAAAGGCGCGCAGCGGGTTCAGCACGTTGAGGATCAGCGCCACGCGAAACGCCTCGATCGCATCGAAGAAATTGATCGTTATCCAGTTCACCGCCGCCTTCCACAGCGGCGCGGTGGTGAAGGTGATCGCCTTCGGCACCGCCGCGAAGGCCGGCACGAACAGGCCGAGCAGCGTTGTCACGACAAGGATGGCGATGGCCAGCGTCAGATTGGGGTAGCGCCGCCAGAGGCTCGGGCCCATCTCCTGATGGACATGACCCTTGGCCTGCTTGTGCGCGATGGCCTGACTCAGCCGGTCGAGCGCGACGGCGAGCGCGACGATGGCGAGACCGGCTTCCATCGCTTCGCCGACCTTCAGCGCGCGCAGTGCCAGAAGCACGTCGTAGCCGAGGCCACCGGCGCCGATCATCGAGGCGATGATCACCATGTTCAGCGCCAGCATGATCACCTGGTTGACGCCGACCATCAGTGTCGGTCGCGCCGACGGCAGCAGCACCCGCCACAGTTTCTGCCGCGCCGTGCAGCCGGCCATTTCGCTGAAATCGTCGATCTCCGACGGCACCCGCGACAGGCCCAGCATCGTCGCCCGCACCATCGGCGGGGTGGCGAAGATTGCGGTCGCGATCATCGCCGAGACCGGGCTGTTGCCGAACAGCAGCAGCATTGGGATCAGGTAGGCGAAGGTCGGGATCGTCTGCATCAGGTCGAGCGCCGGGGAGACGATGAGCCTTTCCGCCCATGGCTTGCGCCACGCCCAGATGCCGGCGAACAGCCCGGTGACGATGCAGAACGGCACGGCGATGGAGATCAGCGCCAGCGTCAGCATGGCGCTGGTCCATTGGCCGAACAGCGCGATGTAGAGGAAGCAGCCACCAACCAGCAGGCTGAGTTTCCGGCCGCCAACGGCATGTCCAGCGAGGAAAGCGGCAGCGCAGACGCCGATCCAGGACAGGCGCGGCAGGACATAGGCCTCAGTGCCGTGACCTATCTTGAAATTCTTGGCCAGCAGATCGAGCGCGAAGTCGAGCGGCACGCCGAGCACCGCGGTGATCGAGCGGGTCAACCACGACAGGTTCGACTTGATCCAGCGCATCAGCGCGCTGACCCAGTCGGCGACCGGCACGGTGGCGCTTGCCGGATAGTTGACGGCCCAGGGCAGCCGGTCCTGCAACAGGAACACGACAAGCACGGCGGCAAGCGCGAACGCCCAGACCAGCAGCCAGACCTGAATCGGCCGCGACCTTGCCTGGCTGGCGCTTGCCGTCACCGTCATGCGCCGGCCCTCGAGCGGTCGATGCCGGCCAGCAGATCGATCACCGCTTGCGGCGTCACCTCGCCGATCGGCTTGCCGGTGCCGTTGACCACCGCGAACGGCTTGTTGGCGGCAACGATACCGGCCGAGAAGCTTGCGATCTTGGCATCCGGCGCCACCGTGCCGCCATGCTCCGAGCCGTCGCAGGCGCGCATCAGGCTGCGTGCCGAAATCACCTTGGCGCGGTCGACGTCGCGGGTGAACTCGGCGACATAGTCGGTCGCCGGATTGACCACCAGCTCCTCCGGCGTGCCGATCTGGATGACCTCGCCGTCCTTCATGATGGCGATGCGGTCGGCCAGCCGGATGGCTTCGTCGAAATCATGGGTGATGAAGACGATGGTCTTGTGCAGCATGGTCTGCAGCCGCATCAGCTCGTCCTGCATCTCGCGCCGGATCAGCGGATCGAGCGCCGAGAACGGCTCGTCGAGAAACCAGATCTCCGGTTTTGTCGCCAGGCTGCGGGCGATGCCGACACGCTGCTGCTGGCCCCCGGAAAGCTCGCGCGGATAGAAGTGCTCGCGGCCGCGCAGGCCGACAAGCTCGATGACCTCGCGGGCCCGTGCCTCGCGCGTCGGCCGGTCCTGCCCCTGGATGCTGAGCGGGAAGGCGATGTTCTCCAGCACGTTGAGATGCGGCAGAAGCGCAAAATTCTGGAACACCATGCCCATGCGGTGTCGCCGCAGTTCGATGAGCGCGGCATCCGAGATTTTCAGGAGGTCCTTGCCCTCGAATTCGACCTTGCCGTGGGTCGGCTCGACCAGCCTGGACATGCAGCGCACCAGCGTCGACTTGCCGGAGCCCGACAGGCCCATGATGATGAAGGTCTCGCCCTGGCGGATTTCGAGGTCGACGGCGCGCACCGCGCCGACCAGTCCGGCGGCAGTGACATCGGCCATGCTGGCCTTGCCGTCGCGTTCGCGGATGAAGTTGGCCGCGTTCGATCCGAACAGCTTCCAGACATTGCGGCAGGCAAGCTTTATCGGGCGGGCATCCTTTGGCGTGCCTGCCGCGTTTGGTCCCTGTTCAGTCTTGTCCGTCATTCAAACGTCCTTCTGGAACATCAAGAATTGAGACCCGGCTGATCAACAGCCGGGTCTCATTTTTCCAGTTGGGACGATTACTGCGCCCAGGCTTTCCAGTCGGCCTCGTGGGCGGCGATCCAGGCGGCTGCGACGTCTTCCGGCGTCTTGCCGCCGAGATCAATCTCGCCGCTCATCTTGTTGAGTTCGTCGGTGTCGACCGTGTAGGCCTTCGCCACCTTGTAGGCGACCGGCCATTTGTCCTTCATGCCGGCCCAGGAGTACTTCCAGATCTCGCCATGCGGCTTGCCGCAATCGTATTTGGCGTCGGGGTTGGTGCCCCATTTCGGATCGTTGTAGCACTCGGGCGTATATTCGGAGAATTCGACCCATTCGCCCTTGTATTTGGCCGGCGCCCAATGCGGCGAATAGATCCACAGCATGATCGGCGCCTTGCGCTGATAGGCGGAGTCCAGTTCGGCGAACATCGCCGCGTCGGTGCCGGCATGGATGACGGTGAAGGGCAGCTTCAGCGCCTCGACGCGCTCGTCGTCAAAGCCTTCCCATGTTACCGGGCCGCCGAGATAACGGCCCTTCGGTGCGGTCTCCGCCGTTGAAAAGGCTTCGGCGCATTTCGGGTCCTTCAGCGCTTCCCAATTGGGCAGGCCCGGACACTTCTCCTTCATGTATTCGGGAAACCACCACTCTTCCTTGGCCTTGGGTCCGAGCTTGCCCAGCCGTTCGGTCTGGCCGGTTGCATCGGAAGCCTTCATCGCCTCGCCGGCGGTCGTGTCCCAGAACTCCAGGCCGACATCGAGATCGCCATTGGTGAGACCCGTGGTCAGGCTGGAGAGGTAGTCGGCGGTCGGATATTCGACAGTGTAGCCGAGTTTTTCCAGGATGCCGCCGAGGATCTTGGCGTTCAGATTGACGCTGGTCCAGTCGAACAGCGCGATCTTGATCGGGTCGTTGGATTCCGGTGCGGCGGCTTGGGCCGGCGATGTAAGCGCACTTGCGGCGGCAAGCGCGAAGGCTCCCATTGATAGATTCGAAATCACACTGCGAAATGACATGTTTGGTTCTCCTGTCAAACCATGTGGATGTTTTCAGTCGTTCCCTTCTTGCGTCTTTTCTTGATTGTGTTGGAAAGGCTGGTCGTTACGCAAGCTCGTTCGCACCATGCCCATGCTGCAGCCGCGATCGGCGCAGGCAAAATGGTGCTCAATCTGGTGATGGTGTGATATCGGATGGATCCGCGTCATGGCATCGGGTGGATTGCTGCGCGAGCAATCGTCAACGGATCGATCGCCGCTCCGGCGGCGCTCTGAGACGTGCGAGCCATCAAAATCCCATGATCTCGGCCGGCGAGCTCCATCCTCGTCGACGCCGTTTCATAGGATGAAATTATATATACCAACGTTCATGCGGCGCAACGGCTGACGCCGCTACGCACTGCGGAATTCCAGACTGAGGGCGAAGTCGGTCGCGGCACCCGGCCACGAAACAGCCTTACCAGCAGACGTAGCCGCCATCGACAATCAGGTCGAGGCCGGTAACGAAGCTCGATGCGCGGCTGGCCAGGAACACTGTCGGTCCGACCATTTCCTCCGGCGCCGCCATGCGCCCCATCGGCGTGTCGCGCTTGAAGATCTTGACCTCTTCCGCCACCTCCGGCCGCTTGTTCATCGGCGTCAGCGTGTAACCCGGGCTGACGACGTTGACCCGCAGCCCACGGTCGGCCCACTCCATGGCGAGGCTCTTCGACATGTGGATGACGGCGGCTTTCGAGGAATTGTAGTGCGCTTGCGTCAGGCCGCGGTTGACGATGGTGCCAGACATCGAGGCGATGTTGATGATCGAGCCCTTGCGTCGCGCCAGCATCTTGCGGGCCTCGGCCTGGCAGGACAGGAAGACGCCGGCGACATTCACCTCGTGCACCTTCCGCCATGTCTCCAGCGACAGCGTCTCGGCCGGATCGGAGCCGGCAATGCCGGCATTGTTGACGGCGACGGTCAGCGCACCGAGTTCGCTCTCGACGCGTTCGATCGCCGCCGCGAGATCACCCTCAGACGTCACCGTGCCGGCCAGCACGAGCGCCTTGCGGCCGAGTGCCGTGATCCGGTGCGCGGTTTCGTCCAGTCCACCTTTCGAGGCATGGCCGAAACAGGCGACGTCGGCACCCGCCTCGGCCAGCCCGATCGCGATCGCCTGGCCGATGCCGCTGCCGGCGCCGGTGACCAGCGCGACATCGCCTTTAAGTTTGAAAAGATCCATCGATAGCCCTCCCTGCCTTCGGGAGGGTACGCGCCGCGCTATGTCCCGAGCAAGCTCCCATCCTGGACCTCGACAATGGTCGGTGAAAACCCGTCGAACTCGCCGAACGCCCAGGCATAGAGCGCTTCGAGGCGCAAGCTGATCGGCGTGGCTTTGATGCCGCGGATTTTCATCTCAGCGACCGACCTCGAAGAAAGGTTTTCCGAGCAGGTCGGGAACGACGTCGATGCCAAGGCCCGGTCCGTCCGGAATGCCCATGCGGCTGCCGGTGACCGGGGGCACGTTCGACGCCGTGCGCACGGTCACCCATTCATGGAAGGCGATCGCGTGCAGCCGGCGCTCTTCGGGCGTCGACAGCGACAGATGCGCCATGGCAGCGGTGTCGATCTCGGCGCCGCCGGTGTCCTCGACGGTGATCATGAAACCGAGGTCGACGGCGAGGTCGCGGATCTGGCGTGTCTTGCTGACGCCGCCGAGCCGCGAAATCTTCAAGGTCAGCCCGTCGGCCGCACCCTTGCGATGGATGTCGAGCATGTCATCCAGCGAGGCGACGGACTCGTCGAGCACCATCGGCTTGTCGAGCGAGCGGCGCACCGACATGCATTCGTCGATCGTCGTGCAGGGCTGCTCGAACGTGTAGTCGATGGCGCGCGTCGCATCGGCGAACTGGCGCGCCTGGTAGGGTGTCCAGCCGGCATTGGCGTCGCAGAAGATGACCGTGCCTTTCGGCACCGAAGCGGCGACCGCAGTGACGCGCTCGATGTCGTCATGGACATTGCCGCCGACCTTGACCTGCAGCCGGTGAAAGCCGTCCTTGACGATGCGCTTGGCCAGCGCGGCCATGGCGTCGACGCTGCCATGGGTGACGACCTTGTAGAGTTCGGTGGTCTCGCTCTCCCGGCCGCCGAGCAGTGTCACCAGCGGCACGTCGGCGGCACGTGCGGCGAGATCCCAGCAGGCCATGTCGAGCGCCGATTTGATGTAGGGATGGCCCTTGAACACCGTGTCCATCAGCCGGCCAATGCCGGCCAGTCCGCGCGGCTCTTGGCCGATCAGATGCGGCGCGATCTCCACCACGCCGGCGCGAACGCCGGCGGCGAAGGCGGGCGAGTAGAAATTGCCGAGCGGCGCCATTTCGCCCCAGCCGGTGATGCCGCTGTCTGATGTAATCGACACGATGACCGCGTCGAAGGCGTCGGCAACCCGCCCCTTCGACATGCGGTAGGGCCCGTCCACGAAGGGCTGCACGACATGGTAGGCCTTGATGATTTCGATCTGCACGTGTCTTTTCCGCTGTCTGTGATGTTGGGAACGGGTCAGGCGCCCTTCGATGGGCGGTGTTCGAGGCCGCGCGCGTAGGAAAGCAACTCCTCGAAATCGAGATCGATGTGCTCCCTGGCATGGCGTTGCGCTGCACGCATGTCCTTGCCCTTCAGCAACCGCACATAGGTTTCGTGAGCGTCTTCGGCCGGCACCGGCTCATTGCGGGCATGCTGGTGGAGCGCAAAATACATCTGCAGCCGGCTGGTCAGCCGATGCCAGGTTTCCAGCAGCACCGAATTGTCGGCCCATTCGTAGATCAGGCCATGCAGTTGCAGCGCGGTTTCGATTTGGCGCGTCGTGTCCAACGCACGGGTCGCCTGCTTCACTGCTTCATGGCGCCGGTCGAGCTCGTCGAAGAAGCGCTGGTCGCGCAGCGGCCACGCCCGCTCGATGGCCAGCTCGTCCATCACCTTGTTGAACGAATAGGCGTCGTCGATGTCCTTGGCCGTGACCTCGATGACGAAGGTGCCGGCATAGGGAATGCCGGTCAGGATGCCTTCCTGGACCAGCTCGCGCATCGCCTCGCGCAGCGGCGCGCGGCTGACCCGCATCTGTTCGGAAATCCTAAGCTCGTTGAGCTTCTGGCCGGGTTCGAGCTGCCCGGTCAGGATCGCGCGCCGCAGCAGCGCGACAATCTCGGCGCGGCGCGTCGTGTCCGCAATCGGACTGAAGTCCGCTTTCCCCATTCGGCTGCTCCCAAGGTAACCGAAAGCAAGACAAGCAGATTGTCGACAATCTAACAAGAGGTCATCTTCGGATTCTTGGGGACCGCTGGAATGTTGCCTCTTCAGCCTCAGGCCGCGCGGCCGCTGAAGCCGCCGGCCAAGGCCGACCGCGCCGATGTCGCCGGTCTGGTGGAACTGCTCACGAAAACGGCGCCCACGACCTGTGGGAAGGTCGGGGCGCCGCGCTGAAGCCGGTCCTGACGGGGGTGTTCAGGTGGCCGGCTTTTCCGGCATTGGCGATACAGGCATTCCGGGTCCGATCTTCTGCAGATTGCCCGTGATGACCTGATCGCCCTCGGCGACGCCGCTCAAGATGGCGACCTGACCGCCGCTCGTCGGGCCGAGCGAAACCAGCCGCTGGTCGACCGTGTTGCCCTTGCCGACGACATAGAGATATTTGCCGAGCTGGCTCGAGCCCAGCGCCGTCTGCGGTACCATGAGCGCATCGGGCTGCTGCCTCACATGCAGCCGGACACGAACATATTGGCCGGGCAACAGGGTGAACTTGCCATTGCCGATCGTCGCTCGCGCGGTGATGGTGCCGGTCGAGCGGTCGACCGAATTGTCGATGAAGGTGAGCTCGCCCTTCTGGCTGGCCTCGGTCTGGCCTGGAAGCAGCACCTCGACCTCGATCGGGCCGTTGGCGCGGGCCTGCTCGATCTCGGCCAGATCCGTCTCGCTCGGATTGAAGGTGACGTAGATCGGATCGAGCTGCACCAGCGTGTTGAGCACCGTGCCGGCGACGCTGACCAGCGTTCCGACAGAGGCCTGGTTGCGGCCCAAGCGTCCGCCAAACGGCGCCCGGATTTCGGCATAGCTCAAATTGAGCTCTGCCGTGCGAACCGTCGCCTGGTTGAGCGCGAGCGACGCCTGTGCCTCGCGCAAGGTGCTGGTGCGCTGGTCGAAGCCATCCTTGGCGAGGTAACCGCTCTTGGCGAGCTCGGTGCCACGGCCAAGATTGGAGCGGGCATAGTCGAGCGTCGCCATGTCGCGCTGCACCTGCGCCTTCGCCTGGTCAAGAGCGGCCTGGAAGTCGTCAGGCGATATCTTGTAGAGAAGATCGCCTTGCCGGACGTCGACGCCGTCAGCAGCGGTCTGTTCCTGCAGATAGCCGGGAATCCTGGCCTGCAAGGTGATGCTGCGGATCGGTTCCGTCCGCGCGGCATAGTCGAGGTAGATCGGGATTGTCTTCCTGACGACGCTGACCACCGGCACCGGCATGACGAACGCCGCCGGAGCGGGTGCGGCACCGGCCGTGCCGGCATTGAGGCTAAGGTTGCCCATGTCGAGCAGGTGGACACTGGCCACCGAGATCGCACCCAGCGCGACGGCTGTTCCCAACGCGATTTTCCATTTACGCATGATCAGTCTCCAATCTTATTCGGCCGCTTCCGCCAGGGGCGGGAAGGCGTGGTCAGTCGTTGGCTCATTGTCTTGAGTAGCGGGCTCGTCATTGCCGCGGCGTTCGCGCAGCTGTTCGATGACCGCGTAGAATACCGGCACGAACACCAGCGACAGGATGGTCGCGGCGACCATGCCGCCGAAGACGGTGGTGCCGATCGACTGACGGCTTGCTGCACCGGCGCCGGTCGCAAACATCAGCGGCAGCACGCCGAGGATGAAGGCGAAGGCCGTCATCAGGATCGGCCGCAGCCTGAGCCGTGCGGCTTCCATCGCCGCCTCGACAATGCTCAAGCCTTCCTCACGCCGTCGCCTTGCGAACTCGACGATCAGGATCGCGTTCTTCGCCGCCAGGCCGATCAGCATGACGAAGCCGATTTGCGAGTAGACGTCGATCTGCATGCCGCGCGCCCACAGCACTACGAACGCGCCGAACAGAGCGAGCGGCACCGCCAGCAGCACCATGAACGGCATCGCCCAGCTCTCATACTGCGCCGCTAGGATCAGGAAGACGAAGACGATGGCGAGGCCGAAGACGACGGACGCGATCGATCCTGCCTTGAGCTCCTGGAAGGTGATGCCGGTCCATTCGAAACCGAAATCCCTGGGCAGCGCGGTGGCAGCGGCCCGTTCCATTGCGGCGACCGCCTGGCCCGAGGAGAAGCCGGGTGCGGCGCCGCCATTGATCGAGGCCGAGGCGTTGTTGTTGTAGTGCGGCACGGTTTCCGGGCCGACGAAGGGCACGAGTTTGCCCAGCGTGTTGAGCGGCACCATGCCGCCGGAGGCATTGCGCACATAGAGCCGCGAAATGTCGGCGGCACCCGCACGTGCATCCTTGTCAGCCTGGATGGTCACACGGAAGGTGCGGCCGAACAGGTTGAAATCGTTCACGTAGAGTGAGCCGAGATAGATCTGCAGCGTGCTGAACACATCGGGCAGGTTGAGGCCGAGCAGCTTGGCCTTGCTGCGGTCGAGGTCGTAGTTGAACTGCGGCGTCGAGGTCGAGAACGGCGAGAACAGCTGCTGCGGATTGATCTCCGGCTGCTTGCGCGCCTCGGCGATCACGGCTTGCGTCGCATCGTTGAGGGCTGAACTGCCGCGACCGGTGAGATCCTCGACGACGAACTCGAAGCCGCCCGTGGTGCCGATACCGGGGATCGAGGGCGGATCGAAGCTCAGCGCGAAGGCTTCCGGAATCTGCATCAGCTTGCCGCGCACGTCGGCGACGAGTTTCGAGGCGCTCTGGTCGGGACCGCGTTCCTCCCATGGCTTGAGGATGGCGAATTCGACCGCCGAATTCGACTGGGCGGCACTGGTCAGGAAGTTCAGTCCGCTGATCGAGCCGACGATGTCGACGCCGGGCGTTGCCTGCAGGATGTCGCGCGCCTTCTGCGCCACCGCGTCGGTGCGTTCCAGCGAAGCGCCGTCGGGCAACTGGATGACGACGAAGAAATAGCCCTGGTCCTCGACCGGAAGGAATGTCGAGGGCAGTCGCTGCCAGACGAAGTAAGTGGCGACCAGTCCGGCCGCGAACAGGCCGAGCATGATCCAGCGCAAGCGGATGAGAATGCGCACGCCATTGGCATAGGCATGCGACAGCCTGTCGAAGCCGGTGTTGAACCAGCGGAACAGCACGAACTGCGTCGGCTCGCGATGCCGCAGGAAGGCGGCACTGAGCGCGGGGCTGAGCGTCAGCGAGTTGAAGGCGGAGATGCCGACGGAAATCGCCACCGTCAGCGCGAACTGGTTGTAGAGTTTGCCGGAGACGCCCGGAATGAAGGCGACCGGCACGAACACCGCCATCAGCACGGCTGTGGTGGCGATGATCGGACCGGTGACCTCGGCCATCGCGGCCTTCGTCGCCGCCAGCGGTCTGAGCCCGGCCTCCAGCTGTCGTTCGACATTCTCGACCACGACGATGGCATCGTCGACGACGAGGCCGATCGCCAGCACCATGCCGAGCAGGGAGAGCATGTTGAGCGAGAAGCCGAGCATCTCCATGACGACCAGCGTCGCCACCAGCGACACCGGAATGGCGATAGTCGGGATGATCGTCGTGCGCCAGCTCTGAAGGAAAAGGAACACCACGGCGACGACCAGCACCAGCGCTTCGCCGAGCGTGATCAGCACGTCATGCATCGACGCCGAGACGAAGCGGGTCGTGTCATAGTGCATCGCATAGGAGACGCCCTTCGGGAAACGGCCCGAAAGCTCCTGCATCTTGTCCTTGACACGCTGCTGCAGATCGAGCGCGTTGGAGCCGGGCATCTGGTAGACGGCGAGCACCACCGTCGGGTCCTTGCCAAAGAAGGCCGACGACGAATATTGCAGCGCGCCGAGCTCAATGCGGGCGACGTCGCGCAGCCTGACCAGCGAGCCGGTGTCCGTGTTGGCGCGCACGACGATGTCGCCGAATTCCTTGGGATCGCTCAGGCGGCCGACGGCGTTGACCTGCATTTCGAAAGCGGTGCCGGCGGGGGCCGGCGACTGGCCGATCTTGCCGGCCGCCACCTGGACGTTCTGCTCGGAGATGGCGTTTTGAACGTCGACCGCGGTAATGCCGAGATTGGCGAGCTTGTCCGGATCGAGCCAGACGCGCATCGAATATCGCCGTTCGCCGAAGATCTGCACGTCGCCGACGCCGGGCAACCGCTTCAGCGGATCGACCACCTGCAGATAGGCAAGGTTGCTCAGCGCCACCGGATCGACCGAACTGTCGGGCGAGGTCAGGTTGACGATGAGGACGAAGTTCGGATTCTGCTTCTTGATGGTAACGCCGCCCTGGTTGACGATCGCCGGCAGCGATGAGGCAGCCTGCGAGACGCGGTTCTGGACGTCGACGGCGGCGGTGCTGAGCGAATAACCGACATCGAAGGTGATGGTGATGGTCGAGGAGCCGTCATTGGAGCTCGTCGACGACATGTAGGTCATGCCTTGCACGCCGTTGATCTGCTGCTCGAGCGGCGTCGTCACGGTGTCCGCGACCACCTGCGCGCTGGCGCCCGGATAGTGGGCGCTGACCACGACCTGTGGCGGCGTGATGTCGGGAAACTGCGAAACGGGCAGCAGGAAATAACAAATCGTCCCGGCGAGCACCATGATGATGGCGATCGCCGAGGCGAAGATCGGACGGTGGATGAAAAAGTTTACCACGACACGCACGCCTCCCCGGCTGCTCTTGCCCGCCCGAAGGCGCTGGCAACCCTGGACAGCCTTTGGCCGCGCCCATCACTGCGTTCCTCCAGGGAACGCAGCAACGGCACCTCGCGGCGCTGTGCATCGGCGAGCGAGCGCAGCATCGTCTCGAAGGCGCGCGGGTCGACGCCATCGGCTTTCATGACCAGCCGGATCATCGGATCCCGGACGGCTTCATCTATGGTAAGATCGCGGCGCTGTGGCATTGGCCGGCTCCTTGTCTATCGATTCGCAGCCCATGCTCGCGAACCGTTTTCATCTCTTCACCGGCCGAGGCCGCATGATCTGCAATTTTTCGCCTGTCTCGATCTGGCCTGTTTTGATCTGGTAGGACCAGATCACGGCCTTGTGATTGACGAAAGGCGACATAGGTGTTACCAGTAAGTAACATTCGTGACGTTACAGACCGGTAACACCCTAGTCAAGAGGCGTACCGAGGGATTTTTGGGAAACCAAGGAGGTTTTGATGGAAGACGGCACTGTGGAGCGCGCCCGCCCCCGGGACAGGATCCTGGAGACGGCGCAGGACATGTTTCACAAGCATGGCATCAAGGGCGTCGGCATCGACGCGATCACTGAGGCCGCCGGAACCAACAAGATGACGCTCTATCGTCATTTCGATTCAAAGGACGACCTCATCATCCAATGCCTGCGCGCCACCGCCTGCAAGGCTGGTGCAATGTGGGAAAAGTTCGAAACCGAGCACCCTGGCGACAAGCTGGCGCAACTGCATGCCTGGGTCCGGGTTGCCGCCGATATGCTCAGGGCGGACGGCCGCGGCTGCGATATGGCCAATGCCGCCGTCGAACTGAGCGAGACCGATCATCCGGCCAGGCGCGTGATCAAGGAACTCAAGGAAGCACAGCGCGATCGCCTCGTGACGCTGTGCAGGGATGCCGGCATCGGCCAGGCCGAGTTGCTCGCCGACACTCTGTCGCTTCTGCTTGAAGGCGCCCGTGTCAGTGTTCAGAGCGTCGGCACGGAAGGCCCGAGCGCGCAGTTCGTCCGCATGGCGGAAGGGCTGATCGTCTCTTTCAGAGGCACCGCTGCCGGCTGAAGTCTTACTGCGGCAGCTGACTGGCCTTATTCGATCTTGCGACCGAGAGTGAACGATGTCTCGCGTCTTTTGACGTGAGCAATGTTGCAAACCGTCGCTGGAACGAAAAAAGCCCGCTGCCGGGAGGAGGTGGCAGCGGGCTCGATTTCGAATGTGGCGCGGGAGGAGGTGCGCCCCATTCAGCGTCGGCATCGCATCTGGGAGGAGTAGATGGCCGACAACCAGAAACTACGATTTGCCCAATGATTCGGCAATAATGAATCGTGCATAGCTGCTGTGCAGATTTGCCGTGACGCCCGCGAAAGTTGCGGGTTGTGGCAGGAAAAGCTCAGTCTGCAATCAGACGCGCCTTCACTGCACTGGAACGTTTTCCCTGAAGATCAACCGCGGCTCGATAAACTTCCGCGTCAGATACGGCGCCGAGGATGCAATCGAGCCGAGCAGGCGAATGACCGACTGTTCCGCGATCAGCCTGGCATTCTGGTCGATGACGACATCGAGCAGATCGTCGACGAGATGGCCGCGCGTGTCCTTGGTGAGGTCGTGGCAGATGAACACCGGCTTGCGGTTCGGCCTGGCTTCCCGGATCGCCCTTGCAACGCCCGAGTGTCCGGCTCCCACGCAATAGATGCCCAACAGTTCCGGCTCGTTGTGCAGTGCCTTCATGGTTTCGATGTAGCTGACGTCGGGTTCGTCGTTGATCTCGACGGCGCTGCTCACAGTCAGGTTGGGAAACTCTTCATTGAGCACCGAGCGGAAACCCATTTCGCGTTCCTCGTGGCCGCGATAGGAGCGGGAACCTACGACCATCGCCAGATGGCCGGTGCGGCCGCCAAGGAAGCGTCCCATCAACAGCGCCGCCGTTCGTCCCGCCACCCGGTTGTCGATGCCGACATAGGCCGATCGCGGTGCCGCCGGAACATCTGACACCAGCGTCACCAGGCGCATCCCAGCGTCGACAATGTCGCGCAGGATGTTGCGCGTACGCGGATGATCGACGGCGATGACACCGACGCCATTGGCCCGCAGTGAGAGATTTTCGACGGCACTCTGCAGCGCGTTCGGCGAGATGCCAGCGAGATTGTGGATCCGGCACGAGGCGACGAGCGGCAGGCGCGCGGCGTAGTCCTCGATATGCCCGGCAAGATCGCGCATGAAGGCATTACTGCCGATAGGCAGCAGGAATTCGAGGTGCGCGGGCCGCGAAGGCAGCGTCACCTGATCGGCGACCGGCAGATAGCCCAGCTGCTTGGCCGCCTCCATGACGCGCTGCCGGTTGGCGGCGCTCGCACCCGGCCGGTTGTTGAGCACCCTGTCGACCGTTGCGGTCGACAGCCCGCAATTGCGCGCGATATCCGAGACGGTGGCTTTCATGCCGCAACCCCCGGCCCGCGATTGCGGGCGTTATCCGAAACGGTGGCTTTCATGCCGCAACCCACGGCCCGCAATTGCGGGCGATATCCGAGACGGTGGATTTTCATGCCGCAACCCACGGCCCGCAATTGCGGGCGATATCCGAGACGGTGGATTTTCATGCCGCAACCTATGCGCCGATGCGATGCCGCGCCAGACGAGCGATGCGATCTGAGGTGATGGATGATTGCCGCCCATCACCCGATAGTCAGTGCGATGGCTTGCCATCGGCGATGGCATCGCGGATTTCCTTGTCCGACATGCCGGTGATGATCCGTTCGACTTCCGCCACGCTGGTTTTCTTCGGGTCGATGTCGTCGGCGACCACCTTGCCCCGGCGCATGACGACGATGCGGTCGACCACCTGGAAGACATGGTGGATGTTGTGCGCGATGAAGATGCAGGAATGACCGGAATCGCGGGCGTTGCGCACGAAGCTCAGCACGCCCTGTGTTTCGGCGACGCCGAGATTGTTGGTCGGCTCGTCGAGGATGATCAGGTCGCTGTCGAAATGCATGGCGCGCGCGATCGCCACCGCCTGGCGCTCGCCGCCCGACAGCGAGCCGATCGGCGTCGTCGGCGGGATGTTCTTGGAGATGCCGACCTGCTTGAGCAGGTCGCGGGCAACCGTGTTCATGGCGTCCTGGTCCATCCGGTTGAGGAAGCGCGGCGGCTTGATCGGTTCGCGTCCGAGGAACAGATTGCGCGCGATCGACAATTGCGTGACCAGCGCCGAGTCCTGGTAGATCGTCTCGATACCCTGGGCGATGGCGTCTCTGGTGCTGCGTAGGCTTACCTTCTGGCCGCGGATGAAGATATCGCCGCTGGTCAATGGAACGGCGCCCGAAAGCACCTTGATCAGTGTCGACTTGCCGGCGCCATTGTCGCCGAGCAGGCCGACGATCTCCCGTTCATTGACATGGAAATTGGCATCCTCCAGCGCCTGCACGCGGCCATAGGACTTGCGGATGTTCGTCATGCGGATCAGTGGCTCGGCCATGGTTCAAGTCCCCGCCTGATGCCGGCGTTCCAGCCATGAATGGAGCGCCATCATGCCAAGGATGATCGCGCCGATGAAGATGTTGTAGGCAAGACCTGGCACGCCGATCAGCACGATGCCGTTGCGCATCACGCGCAGGATCAGGATGCCGAGCACGGTGCCGATGATGGTGCCGCGCCCGCCGGTCAGCGCCGTGCCGCCGATCACCACCATGGCGATGACTTCGAGCTCATAGCCGGTGCCGCTGTTGGGATTGGCGGCGGAAGTGCGCAGCGAAGAGATGACGCCGGCGAGCGACGCCATGACCGACGACAGCACGAACAGGCCGATCTTGACGCCGCTGACATTGACGCCGCGGGCGCGCGCCGCACTGGGATTGCCGCCGGCCGCCTGGATCCAGTTGCCGGTCCGGCTCTGCGTCAGCACATAGCCGAGCGCGATGGCCGCGGCGATGAACCAGAACAGCGACATGTAGATGCGGAACGGCCCGATGAAGAAGTCGCCGACCAGCGCTTCCGCCAGCCAGCTGCCTTCCGCGCTCCAGGTGCGCTGCGGAAAACCATCGGTGACGAACAGGGCGGTGCCGCGCACCACCAAAAGCATGCCGAGCGTCACCAGGAAGGACGGGATCTTGAGTTGCGTCACGAACCAGCCGTTCACCAGCCCGATGAAGCCGGCAACCAGAAGTGCGGCGACAAAGCCGACCTCCAGCGATGTGAGGCCACTGTTGAACAGCGTCCACATCAGCACCGGCGAGAAACCGAACAGCGAACCGACCGAGAGGTCGAATTCCCCCGACGTCATCAACAGCGTCATCGCCAGCGCGATCAGGCCGAGCTCGACGGTGAAGGCGAGCGTGTTGGAGATGTTCTGCGGCGACAGGAAGTCGTGATTGAAGCCCCAGAAAACGGCGATCTCGACGACGAGCAGCACGAAGGGGCCGAATTCTGGCCGCGCGACCAGGTGTTGGATGAGCGAACGATTTTCCACGAGCAACCCGCGACATGAGTGGAAAGGCTGAGCCTGGCACATCCGTGCGCGAAGGGCTCGGCGAAAATGAGAAGCCAGTCGCGACCGCCCGGGCGATCGCGACTGTTTGGGTTTGGGATGTTACTTGCCGGACAGGATGTCGTCGTAGACCTGCGCGGTGTCCTTTTCGTAGAGCGCGCCGGTGATGACGTTGAAGCCCGGAGGAATGCCGCTGGCGGCCATATTGGCCAGCGAAAGTGCCACATAGCTGGTCGCCTGCGGGTCCTGCCACTGGCCGGCATTGACATAGCCGTTCAGCACTTCCTGGGTGGTGTCGAGCGAGTTGCCCCAGCCGACGACCGGGATTTCGCCCGCCTTGATACCGACCTGGTCGAACACCCGCTTGATCGAGCCGGTGACAAGGTCGCCGAGGCCGATGATCGCCTTGACCTTGGCCTTGTTGGCGGTCAGGTAGTCGACCATGCGGTTGATCACTTCAGCCTGGTCGAGCGTGGCTTCGGTGATCTCGTAGGTGATGCCGAGCGGCTCGAAGACGCTCTTGATGCCTTCTTCTTCCTGGACGCCATAGGTGGCGCCGGGGATTTCAACCGGCATCCAGACGAAGTCGCCTTTCTTCACCAGCCCCTTGTCGACCAGATACTGCGCCCAGTGCTTGCCAAAGGTGACATTGTCGCCGCCGACATAGGCGTTGAAGTCCGCTTTAGGGTCGGGCGTGTTGAAATTGATGATCGGCACTTTCGCCGCACGCGCTTCCTTGACGATTTCTACCAGGCTGCCCGGATCGGGGCTCGTGGTGACGATACCATCGGCCTTGGCGGAGAGGGCGGCGCGAACCGCTTCCTGCTGCGAGGCGACATCGCCATTGTGGAACGAGGTGTTGACGGTGTTGCCGGTGTCCTTGGCCCATTGCTTGGCGCCGGCCAGGAAGTAGGTCCAGACCGGATCGGCCGGGCCACCATGCGAAATCCAGTAGAATGTCTTGGCCTGTGCCGCTGCCGGAACAATCGTCAGCGCCACCAACAGGCCGTATAGGACGAGTCTTAGCCGTGTCAGCATTTGATTTCCTCCCGTTTGTAGATGGTCAGTTCTCAGTCCGTCCCTTGTTCCGGCGACCGCCGGATTACGTCTTTTGCCAGCGCCGGTCGGACGCGTCAGAGCATTCCCTTTTTCGACGGATGGCAAGCCTCCATCTGCAGATGTAGTTGGCGCCTGACGGGGCGCCATCAACGGTCCCATCAGATTGCATCAGTTGAGGCGATTTTCCGACTGTCGGATAATTGGCGGCGAGGCAGCCAAACGAATTGCCTCGCCTCGGGCCGCGATAGCGCGATCAGCCCCGACATGGATGACGCCGGCGGCCACCCAACGCCTATCAGGACCAGCGTCGGCAGCCGCAGCCTGGCTGGGTGTCGAGATGCTAGATGAGATCGGCCTTCGCCAATTCGCGCATCAGATGGCTGGCGCCGTAGATCCAGTGCGGACAATCGGGCGACAGCCGCACCCTGTTGACCAGCGCGCCGAATTTTTCCGACGAGATGGTGACGATGTCGCCGACCCTGTGGGTAAAACCCTTGCCTTTCTCGCCGCGATCCTTCGACGGCACGAACATGGTGCCGAGATAGAGCGCCAGCCCGTCCGGATACTGGTGGTGCGGACCCATGGCGGCGGCAACCAGCTCTTCCGGCGAGCGGCTGATCTCGGCCATCGAGCTTGCGCCCTCCAGCGAGAACCCGTCCTCGCCCTCGACCTTCAGGTGCACGACGGCCCGCTTGACGTCGTCGATCGAGAACGTGTCGTCGAACAGGCGGATGAAGGGACCGAGCGCGGCCGAGGCATTGTTGTCCTTCGCCTTGCCGAGCAGCAGGGCCGAACGCCCTTCGACGTCGCGCAGGTTGACATCGTTGCCGATGGTGGCGCCGACGATCCTGCCGCTGCTGGCGGCGATCATGGCGATCTCGGGCTCCGGATTGTTCCAGGTCGATACGGGGTGCAGGCCGACATCGGCGCCGAAGCCGACCGAGGCCATCGGCTGGCATTTGGTGAAGATCTCGGCATCTGGGCCGATGCCCACTTCCAGATATTGCGACCAGGCGCCGCGCGCGATGAGCTTGGCTTTGATCTCCAGGGCTTCGGGCGAACCGGGCTTCAGCTTCGACAGATCGTGGCCGATCAGTCCGGCAATGTCAGCGCGGATGGCGTCGGCCTTTTCAGCCGAACCGCGCGCCTGTTCCTCGATCACCCGTTCCAGCAGGCTGACGACGAAGGTAACGCCCGAGGCTTTTACCGACTGCAGATCGACCGGAGACAGCAGATAGGGTTTTGTCGGATCGCGTGTCGCCTCGAAACTGTTGGCGGCGATGTCATCGAGCGACCCGATCGGTCTGCCCTTGGCCGAGCGGACGTGCCCTGCCGGGTCGCCCATTTCGCAAAGGTCGCGCATGGTTGGCGCCGCGCGCGACGTGATGTCGAAGACCGTGCCGTCGCGCACCGTGACCACCAGCGGATGCGAGGCGCTGCTGGCGCGGCCGACAAAAAGGCCCTCGGTGGGCAGATGCGTCTGGTTCGTCATTGGTATTCGGTCCTCTGAAATGATCGAAAAAAGCGGCTGGCTGGATCGGCGCGGCACTTTCACCGGATTCCCGTCAAAGGTCTATCCCGTCGTTGGCGATCGAGATTCCAGCTTCTGATCTCGTCTGTCGGCGTCGGTCCACAGACGAAAACTGAAGTGGTCTTTCAAAATTGTGAAATCCTCACTACGATTTTCACCAGCCCGCAACACATCCAGGTGACCCCTTTGCCCGCACCATTCTCCGATCCGATTTGGCGCAAGCCGCAGGCAACTTCCAGGTTTCAGTCGCTTTTTCCCAGCGGCGAACGTGCCGACGTCGTCATTGTCGGTGGCGGCATCATGGGCCTGTCGACCGCCTTGCATGCTGCCCGGCTTGGCCTGTCCGTTCAGGTGCTGGAGGCCGGCGAAATCGGTCAGGGCGCGTCGGGGCTCAATGGCGGGCAGGTCATTCCCGGCCTGAAATACGATCCGGAATGGCTGCTGGAGCATTTTGGCCCGGAGCGCGGCGAGGCGCTCGTCAACTTCGCCGCTTCAACCGCCGATGCAGTGTTCGAACTGATCCGCGACGAGAAGCTGACGGTCCCTTTCGTTCGCCATGGCTGGATCCAGGCGGCGCACACCGAGGTCGCGCTGAAGGCGGCGGCAAACCGTGACCGGCAATGGCGGGCGCGCGGCGCCGATGTCCAACTTCTGAGCGCGGCTGAGATCGCAGCCAAGACCGGCGCGCAGGGCTATCTCGGCGGCTGGCTAGATCGCCGCGCGGGTGTCATCGATCCGCTAGCCTACACATCGGAACTGGCACGAATTGCCGCGGCCACGGGTGCGAAAATCGCCGAACACCAGAAGGTGGTCCGGTTGGGGAAAAGCGCCGGCGTTTGGCGGATCTCAACGGAGAACGGGCTGCAATTGCAGGCAAAAGCGGTCGTGCTGGCGACCAATGCCTATACGGATGGTCTGATCCCCGGCCTCGCCGAGACTATCGTGCCGTTGCATTCGTTCCAGATCGCAACAGCGCCATTGCCGCCCGACGTTTCGGCCACGATCCTGCCTGAGGGGCAGGCGGTGTCGGACTCCAGGCGCATCCTCGTCTATTACCGCAAGAGCGCCGACGGCCGGCTGGTGCTCGGCGGGCGCGGGCGCATGGCGCTGCCGACGAGCACAAGTGACTGGGCACATCTCGAGCGGGCGCTGCGGCGGCTCTATCCCATGCTGTCCGAAATCGCGATCGAGAAGCGCTGGTTTGGCCGGGTGGCGATGACGCCGGACCACCTGCCGCACATCCACGTGCCGGAGCAGGGCCTGCTGGCCGTGGTCGGCTGCCAGGGCCGCGGTGTCGGCCTGATGACAGCGCTTGGCGAACGTGTCGCTGGCTATCTCCAAAGTGGAGATGCGAGGCAATTGCCGTTTCCGCTTTCACCGATCCGGCCGATCCCATTCCACGCCTTCCGCCAGGTCGGCGTCGCCGCGACCATCGCCTGGTATCGCCTGCTCGACGCGCTGGAGCGCTGACCACGGCAATTCATGCCAACGGTCCCGATTAAGGATTCCGCTTGACAGTTTCATGAATATGAAAAAATCTAGGCCAATTTCAAAATTCGATAGGCAGGTCGATGTCGACCCTCGTTGCAGCATCAGCGCCAGAGGCCCGGTCGTCATCGGGCTTCCGGGTCGCCATGCTGCTGCCGGGCGCGCTTGTCACCTTCCTGCTGATCCTGTTTGCCCTCGGCCTGGTGCTTTTCCTCGCCTTTCGCGGCAATGACGGTTCGCTGCTCGGCGCCGGTTTCACCGCGGCGAATTTTGCGACTGTCGTGTCCGATCCACTGTACTGGACGGTGACGCTGCGCTCATTGGTCATTGCGGCGCTTGTCACGCTGGCCACCGTCGTCACCGCCTATCCCGTCGCCTACTACCTTGCCTTCCACGCCGGCCGGCGGCGCGGCCTGCTGCTGTTCCTGGTGACGCTGCCGTTCTGGACCAGCTATCTCCTGCGCGTCTTCGCCTGGAAGATCGTGCTCGCCTATAATGGCGTTTTGAACTCGGCGCTGATCGAAGGCGGCATCTGGTCCGAGCCGACATTGGCCTTTCTCAACACGCCGGCCGCCGTCGTCGTCACGCTTGCCCATGCCTATGCGCCGTTCGCCATCCTGCCGATTTATGTGGCGCTGGACACGATCCCGAAATCGCTGATCGAGGCCGCTTCCGATCTCGGCGCGCGGCCCTTCACCTCTTTCCGCCGTGTCGTGCTGCCCAATTCGATGCCGGGAGTGCTGGCGGCAGCCCTTGTCGTCTTCGTGCCGACGGTTGGCGATTATGTTACGCCGGCTCTCGTCGGCGGTCCGGCCAGCACCATGATCGGCACCCTTATCCAGGCGCAATTTGGCAAGGCCAATGACTGGCCGTTTGGCGCCGCGCTCTCCGTCGCCGTGATGCTGGTCATCCTTGCCGTGGTGTTGGTCGCGCGCTTCACCGACCGCAGATTTGGCAGCCGGACATGAGCACCACACGCACGCAGCGGGGCGGTCGCTGGCTTGGCGCCTACGTCATCGCCTATCTGGTCTTTCTCTATCTGCCGGTGCTGCTGATCCCGCTGTTTTCCTTCAACAACTCGATCCAGGCAGCGTTTCCGCTGCAAGGCTTTACCTTGCTATGGTACGCCACCTTGTTCGGCAATTCGGCGCTGACCGGTGCGCTCCTGAACAGCCTCGCCATCGGTGCCCTTGCCGCCACGGGGTCGACGCTGTGCGGCATCACCGTGTCCTATATGGACCTCTATGGCCGCTCGCCGCTGGCCGCCGCCATCAGCGCCATTGCCCGGCTGCCGATCCTGATCCCCGGCGTCATCGTCGGCATATCGCTGCTGATCCTCATCAACCTCATCGGCCTCGGGCCATCGCGCATCGCCATCGTTCTCGGGCACATATTGGTGGCGCTGCCAACAACGGTGGTGATCATGCGCAGCCGCTTCGCCGCCATCCCCAAAACCATTCGCGAGGCGGCTCTCGATCTCGGTGCCTCCGACTGGACGACCTTCCGGCGGGTCATGCTGCCGCTCAGCCTGCCGGCCATCGTCTCGGCCTTCATGCTGGCCTTCCTGATCTCCTTCGACGAATTCATCGTCGTCTTCTTCCTGGCCGGCACAGAGCCGACGCTGCCGCTCTACATCTGGAGCCAGCTGCGGTTTCCCAAATCGCTGCCGACGGTCATGGCGCTGGGCACGTCGATCCTGGCGGTGTCCTTCGTTATCGCTGCAGCAGCCGAGATCCTGCGCCATCGCGGCTTGGCCGCGGCGGCGCCCGCCGATCCACCACAACCAAAACAAACCAAGAGAGGAGAACTGCAATGGCATTCGACCTGAAATCTGGCGACCTGAAATCTGGCGACCTGAAGTCTGGCGACCTGAAATCTGGCGACCTGAAATCTGGCCACCCGATATCTGGCCACCCGATATCCGGCCACCCGATATCCGGAAAGACGGTCCGGGCCGGCCTGGCCGCCTTGGCATTGGCGCTGTCGTCGACCGTCGCTTTCGCCGGCGACAAGCTGCAATATTTCACCTGGTCGGGCTACGAACTGCCCGATTTCAACAAGAGCTTCCTTGCGGCGCACCCCGACGGCGTCGAGGCCTCGATCTTCGGTGACGACGATGACGCCTTCACCAAGGTCAAGGCCGGCTTCCGCCCCGACATCGCGCATCCCTGCTACGACAAGGTGGCGCGCTGGAACAAGGAAGGCCTGCTGCAGCCGATCGATACCAAGCGCATCAAGAACTGGGATTCGATCTTCCCGGTGTTCAAGAACCTGCCCGACCTGCAGGCCGGTGACGGCAAGGTCTGGATGGTGCCGTGGGATTGGGGCAACACCTCGATCCTCTACCGCACCGATCTGGTGAAGAACCCGGAAGCAAGCTGGAATCTCCTGTGGGACAAGCAGTATGCCGGCCGCATGGCGACCATCGACGCGGTGCATGACACGCCGATCGTTGCCGCACTCCTTGCCGGCGTCAATCCGTTCGACATGACGCCTGCCGAGATGGACAAGGTGGCCGAGAAGCTGCGCGAGCAGCGCCCGCTGCTCTCCAACTACACCACCGACATGACCTCGGTCGAACAGGCGCTGGCCAGCGGCCAATTGGTCGCCGCCATGACCTGGAACGCGTCGGCCACCTCGCTCAAGAAGCAGGGCGTGCCGGTCGAGTTCATGAAGCCCAGGGAAGGCATGCTGACCTGGGCCTGCGGTTTCGTCATGCTCAAGGACGCCAAGAATGTCGATCTTGCCTATGACTTCATCAACAGCCGGCTGGACGCCGATTCCGGCAAATACCTGATCGAGGCCTATGGCTATGGCAGCTCGCTGAGCTCCGCCTTTGCCACCGTGCCGAAGGAGGAACTGGAGAAATTGCAGCTGCCGTCCGATCCCGAGGTGATGCTGAAAACCACCATCTTCACCGGACCGATGAAACAGAATGACGACCTCGCCAAGATGTTCGAAAAGGTCAAGGCAGGCGGGTAAGGGCGTTCTTCCTTCTCCCCTTATGGGAGAAGGTGTCGCCGTAGGCGACGGATGAGGGGTGTTCCAGGGAACACCAGCGTCTCATTCCGCTGGAACACCCCTCAACCGTCTCGGCGCTTCGCGCCGATCCACCTTCTCCCACAAGGGGAGAAGGGAAAAGCAAACGAGGACGGATGAATGGACATGCTGGACGAAGCGGCTGAGAAGCCGAAGGACGATGCCGATGTGCGGGTCGGCCGGCGCGTGCGGGCGCTGCGGCTCGAGCGCAAGCTGTCGCTGGCCGATCTTGCCGCCAGGGCAGGGGTGTCGATCGGTGCGTTGAGCCAGATCGAGCGTGGCATGTCCTCGCTGCGCGTCAAGGTGATCTGGCCGCTCGCTGCCGCCCTCGACATCGAGCCGTCGGCGCTGATCGCCGACGGCAACGATGCCGCCAACGATCTCTATTGCGTGCGTGCCGACAAGCGGCGGCAGATCCCGGTCAAATCGGAAGGCATTGCCAAGGCGCTGCTGTCGCCGCCTGGCGCGACGCTGACCGGCATGCTGGTGACGGTGGAAGCCGGCGGCGGCACGGCCGAGGCCTATGCCCATGCCGGCCATGAGTTCGGCTTCGTGCTGTCGGGCGAGGTCGAACTGATGGTGGATGCGACAAGATACGTGCTGAAGGCGGGCGACAGTTTTGCCTTCAAGAGCACGCTTTTGCACGCCTTCCGCAATCCGGGCGCCGAGCGTTGCCAGATCCTCTGGGTCAACACCACGAAGCCGTCCGAGGTTCGCGATGGCGCCTGATCCCCTCGTCCGGCTGCAGGCGGTCTCGAAAATCTTTCCCGGCGGCATCGTCGGGCTCGACGTCGTCGATCTCGACATTGTCAGCGGCGAGTTCATCACGCTGCTCGGCCCGTCCGGCTGCGGCAAGACCACCAGCCTGCGCGTCATCGCCGGCTTCGAAAGCCCGTCGAGCGGCAAGGTGCTGCTCGACGGCCGCGACATCACGGCGCTGCGGCCCTACGACCGGCCGGTCAACACCGTGTTCCAGGATTACGCGCTGTTTCCGCACATGAACGTTGAAGAAAATGTCGGCTTCGGCCTGTCGCTGCGCAAGCTTTCAGGCAGCCAACAGGCAAAACGCGTCGGCGAAGCGCTCGACATGGTCGGCCTCGCCGACAAGATCGGCGCCCGCGTCTCCGAACTGTCGGGCGGCCAGCGCCAGCGTGTCGCGCTCGCCCGGGCCATTGTCTGTGAACCGCGCGTGCTGTTGCTCGACGAGCCGCTGTCGGCGCTCGACGCGCATCTGCGTGAGCAGATGCAGGTCGAACTAAAGCGGTTGCAGTCGCGGCTCGGCACCACCTTCGTCATGGTCACGCACGACCAGACCGAAGCGCTGTCGATCTCGGACCGCATCGTCGTCATGAACAAGGGCCGAATCGAGCAGATCGCACCGCCGGCCACACTCTACGACCGGCCAGCCACCACATTCGTCGCCAGCTTCATCGGCACGATGAACCTGCTGCAGTCGCGTTTCATTGGTCGCGACGGCGATCGCCTGCATTTCGTCGCCGGCGCTCTGCCGCTGGAGGCCACGTCCGAAGCCGGCGACGCTCCCGCTGAAGGGGCCATGCGCACCGTCGGCGTGCGACCAGAGGATCTGCTGGCCGCCACCGAGGCCGCGGCCGGTACGGCGCCGGCACGCGTCAACAGCATCGTCTTTCACGGTCGCACGCTGCGCCTGCATGCCGAACTCGGGCAGGGCGCACCTGTTGTCGTCGACGCGCCGCGCCAGGCCGAGGGTTTTCAATTCAGCGTCGGCGACGTCGCGCATATCAGCCTGCGCCGTGGCGCCAACTGCCCCATGCTGCCGGGCTAGTTTCATCGACGATAACAACCGGAACACACGTTTGCGCCGTTCGGCGGCTACAAGCACTCAGGCCGCGGCCGCGAAAATGACGACCGGGCGATCCACGATTTTCTCGAGGTCAAGGACATCATCGGCTATGGGGTTTAGTGGGTCTAGGACCAGGTTCGCGTCGGCGGTCGGCCTGGGCCTATCTGGGATCCTCCTGCCGGTTGTGAACACATGGAATTAAGTATGGATTGACTGGCAAGGAATACATTCCTAGATCTGGCCGATGCCGGAACCCAGCAGCCGACCGCGCCGAAATGTGCAAACTCTGTGCCTGGCGCACGACGTCGGGCAACTCGTTCGTGTCCGATGCCGGAACTGCAACATCACTCGGCACTACTTGCCCGGCGATCTCGCAAAGCTGGTCGGTGACATCCCCTTTTGGGATGTGGAACGGCATATGCGGTGCGAACGCTGCAAACTACGCGAGCTTGACGCCGATATCATCCTTCCGAGTGCTGTCGAACGATTGAAAATTCGTGTCAGACGCCTTGTCGAAATCCGCGTGGTTCGCCGAGCGATTTGGCGAGACGAGGATTGAGGAAGGGGCTGACACGGCGATCCTGCAGCTTAGAAAAGAGATCCCTGGGCCGGAGCCTGCTGCGGGAATTTGATCTGTGTGGCTGGTTTCTCGACGATCACCAACGCGTCGTCGAGCGCTGTCCGCTGCAAATGCCGCGCGTCTGACCACGGCGCTGTCAGCCAAGCCTCGGTCTCTTCCGACGTCGTCAGGATCACGGGCATGGCCCTCTCGTGGATTGGCGCGATGAGTGCATTAGGCTTGGTTGTCATGAAGGCGTACAACTCGAAGTCAGCAGGACCATCCTTGACTTTCCGCACGCCATGCCAACGAGTCCAAAAACCAGCGAAGAAAAATAAAGGTCGGCTTTCATCACGGGCAAACCAATAATTGCGCTGGATTCCTGTTTCCGGGTCTTTGTCGTTCGGTGTAGGGCTGGGTTCCGCAAAGCTGGTCACCGGCACGACGCATCTATGCTCGATGCCAACAAACTGTTGCCAGTGAGAATATTGCGGATTGCGAACGTTTGTGGTGCCGTAGTCCGCCTTGCCCTTCATGCGTTCAGGCGGCGTTGGCAAACCCCAAAACAGTTTCGCCAGCTCACGCTCCCCGTCCGCCGTGTTGCGAACGACCGGGCCGGGCTGGTTGGGATAGATGTCCACGGAAGGCTCAAGGTTGCCGCTGATATCGCGCAGTGTGCGCGTCCATTGGCGGACCGCCTCTTGCGTCGTGGTGATGTTGTAGAGGTTGCACATTCACCTAGGATCGCGGAAATGGCTCGTGTCCGCAACCGAATGTGCGGGAGCCGGTCCGCGCGATATCATCCTGACATGGCTTGTCAGCTACCGAGCGGATGACGATGGCAGGCCAGCAAGCTGTTCCCTATTTGCAATTCGTCTAAACGGAGGAACACAAATGACCATTGCAGAAATTGCCAAGGACTTCACCGAGCTGCTAAAGCAGGGGAACAACGAAGCTGCGGCCGAGAAATACAATGCCGATGACATTGTCAGCCTCGAAGCCATGGAGGGGCCGATGGCCGTCTCTCGTGGCAAGGAGGCTCTCAAACAGAAGGGCCAATGGTGGCAGGAGAACAACGAAGTGCATGGCGGCTCGGTCGAGGGGCCCTATGTCAACGGCGACCAATTCGCGGTGCGCTTCAAGTTCGACATAACGCCCAAGGCTACCGGCGAGCGTGTCACCATGGATGAGGTTGGCCTGTACACGGTCAAGAATGGCAAGATTACCGAAGAGCGCTTCTACTACTGAGGCCGGAACGGCGTTGGGGAGCCTGCTCTCTTCGTAGCTGGGTAGAGATAAGCGTGGCGGCCAAGACGATGTCTTGGCCGCCATGTGAGAGGTTCAGATCGTCTTCACATACGCCAAACCAGCCGCTCGTTCGGCACGATTTCGAGAAAGCAGCAATGGCGGTCATTGACCTCATTGCCGTCCCGCGACTGCATGCGCGTCCGGAACAGCCCGCCGGGCACGGATGCGGCCGCTGGCAAAGTGCGGTGGGCGCCCTTAGTCTGCGATCAGATTCGAAGTCCGAAGGGCCACTGTTTTGACCATCACCATCTACGGCATCACCACCTGCGACACGGTCAAGAAGGCGCGCGTCTGGCTGGAGGCCCGTGACGTTGCCTACCGGTTCCACGATTTCAGGGCAGAGGGGCTGGACGCCAAGCGCCTCGACGGCTGGGTTGGCAAGGTCGGCTGGGAAAAGCTGTTCAACAAGGCGAGCACCACGTTTCGCGAACTGGCGGACAAGGACAAGCAAGGGCTGGATGAAAAGAAGGCCAAGGCGCTGATGCTGGCCAAGCCGACCATGATCAAGCGGCCGGTGCTGGAGACAGGTGATCGGATTCTGGTGGGGTTCAAGCCGGATGTTTATGAGCAGGCGGTAGGTGAGAAGTAGAGCCAGCGGAACGGCGAACTGCCGATCTCCCCCCTTGCGGGGGAGATGGCCGGCAGGCCAGAGGGGGGTGTGAAGGATCGCCATCTGTTGACGAAATTGTTCCGACACGAACCGGTCGAAGCATGAGGATGCGAGTGGTTGAAAGGTCGGCGGGACAGCACCCCCTCTGCCCTGCCGGGCATCTCCCCCGCAAGGGGGAGATCGGATGTCGCCTCGGCTTTCGCCAATCGCCGCTGTTGTAGGACGTAAGCGCTTCAGCCTGTCCCGCGCAAATAGCCCGCCAGCGCCGCCGCGTTGTTGTGGGCTTCGTCATGTGCGCCATAGAGCAGCGTCACCTTGCCGTGGCGGAGCAGGCCGCGCAATTTGTCCACCGCAGCTTCATTCCCGTCCAACTCAACCCGGTACTGCTCCTGAAACTCAGCCCAGCGCTCCGCCTCATGGCCGAACCATTTGCGCAAGTCGTCGCTCGGCGCGATCTCCTTCAGCCACAGCGTCAGCGCGGCATCCTCCTTGCTGACACCGCGCGGCCAGATGCGGTCGACCAGAACCCGCTGCCCATCGTCGAGCGCGGGTGGCTCGTAGATCCGCTTGACCGCCAGATCGAAGGCCATCGGACCCTCCGTAAACGGTCAGGCCCACTCGCCCTTGCGCATCACAGGCACGCGGGCGCCGTCCTTGTGGACGCCGTCGATGTCGATCCTGTCCGAACCGATCATCCAGTCGATGTGGATGAAACTCTTGTTGCCGCCGCGCTGAGAGATCTCGTCCTGGCTGAGTGAGGCGCCGTCGACGAAGCACTTCGAATAGCACTGGCCGAGCGCGATGTGGCAGGCGGCGTTTTCGTCGAACAGCGTGTTGAAGAATAACAGCCCGCTCGCCGAAATCGGCGAGGAATGCGGCACCAGCGCCACCTCGCCGAGGCGGCGTGCGCCCTCGTCGGTGTCGAGCACCTTCTTCAGCACGTCCTCGCCCTTTGATGCCTTGGCCTCGACGATCCTGCCCTCTTCGAAACGCACCGAGATCTCGTCGATCATCGTGCCCTGGTAGGACAGCGGCTTGGTCGAGGAGACATGACCCTCGACCCGCCTCGCATGCGGCGTGGTGAAGACCTCTTCGGTCGGGATGTTGGGGTTGCAGGTGACGCCGTTCTTGGCGGTCGAAGCGCCGCCCATCCATTCATGGCCGTCCGCCAGCCCGACGGTCAGATCGGTGCCCAGCCCGGTGAAGTGCAACGCATGGAAATTGTGGCCGTTGAGCCATTCCGTGCGGTCACGAAGTGCCGCATTGTGCGCCTTCCAGTTGCCGATCGGATCCTCGACGTCCACCCGCGATGCGGCGAAAATGGCGTCGGCGAGCTTTGCGACCGCAACATCGTCGGCGTCGCCGGGGAAAACCTGCTTGGCCCAGGCGAGGTCCGGATAGGCGACGATGTTCCAGTTGATGTCGAAGCCGGTGATCTTTTCCAGCGCCGGCTGGTAAGCCATCGAATTCGCCTTGTTGGCGCGCGCCACTTTCGCCGGGTCTTGTGCCGACAACAGCGACGGATCCTCGCCGCGCACGGCAAGTCTGGCCGCATTGTTGGAAAAGGCCTTCGCCATGCCTTCGTAGAGCCAGCCGGCGGCGCGGTCGAAGCTTGCATCGGCGCCGAAGCGGTAACGCGCCAACGTCATCTCGTCGTCGTTGAAGATCGGCGTCACAAGGCCGGCGCCGGCCTTGTAGGCGTGCTCGACGATCCGTCTGGTCAGCGGCAGTGCCGCGATCGACGATGTCACCACCAGGTCCTGTCCCGGCTGCAATTGCAGCCCGACCTTGATGGCGACTTCCGCCAGCCTGTCGAGCTTCACCGGGTCGATCGATGCGGAAACGCCGCGCGAATGTGTGGTCATGATCCTGCCTGTCGTAGTTTGATGTCCGACTCATCATAGAGCGGCGCCACGGTCGTTTCCACCGCGATCGCGCCGGCGGGTGCAGTGGTTGCCGACCCGAACTGCGCCATGGTCGCCTCGATCTCTTCCCTGATCCAGATCTTGAAATCCCGAACCTTGCGGCTTTCGGCCCTCGCGGACGAGGTCACCAGCCAATAGCCGAGGCCGCTCTGGGCGCGGATTCCGAACGGCGCCACCAGTCGCCCATCGGCGAGCGCATCGGCGGCGAGCAACTGCCAGCCCAGCATCACGCCATGGCCGGCAATCGCCGATTCCAGGCACAGCATCGGGTCGGTGAAACGCGCGCCCTTCAGGAAGGTGACCGGCGGGACACCGGCCGTCTCGAACCAGCTATCCCAACTGATCATCGCCCGCTCGTCGGTGATCGCGCAGGTCTGGGCAAGGTCCTCGATCGACTTCAGTCTTTTGGCGATCGCCGGCGCGCAGACCGGGAAGACTTCCTGCGCCAAGAGCAGTTCCGTCCGCCCGCCCGGCCACTTGCCGTCGCCAAGCCGGATGGCGATGTCGATGTCGGAATGATCGAGATCGGCCAGCCGCACCGAAGCGTCGATGCGCAAAAGCACGTTGGGATGCCGGGCGAAGTGACGCGACAGTCGCGGCAGCAGCCATTTTGACGCAAAGGCCGGCGCCACCGAAACCACCAAGGTGCATTGCGTCGCCTCGTCGGCCAGCGCCACGGCCTGGGCAAGCTCGCGAAATCCTGCACCAAGGCGGGCCGCGAAGACGGCGCCGAATTCGGTCAGCACGAGACCGCTCGCCGTTCGTTCGAACAGCGCCTGGCCGAGCTGCTTCTCGGTGCGGCTTATCTGCTGGCTGACGGCGCTGACGGACACGTTGAGTTCACCGGCGGCAGCCGCCAGGGATCCGAGACGGGCAACGGTTTCGACGGCGCGAAGGCCGTTGAGATGAACGCGGTTGAGCATGGTCATTTGAGATTTTCTAAACCGGTCCGGCCGAAATCTCAATTGAAAGACCCGTCGAAACGGCAGATTTTATGCAAGGAAAGACAGACCCGCGGAGCCAGAAATGCTAAGGATCTTGTCGTCGTCGCTGAAGGGGTTTTTCGCTGCAGGTTCCGGATATGAGCCCAGCCGGGAGAGCGAGGCGCAGAGATGGCTGACCGATCCGCTTTCGCATCCCGTGCTGAACACCATGTCGGAGCGTCAACTTGGCGACGTGCCGTTCAGGCTGACGGCGCGGCGAACAGTGCATGAGACGGCAGGCTGCCGGTAAACCGCGGACGCGGCAACCAGGGAGAGAGGCGATATTGTCGACGCCAGCGCCGCCCCTCATCCGCCTGCCGGCACCTTCTCCCCGTATAGTGACGGGGAGAAGGGGATGACCGCAATCTCGGCGCTCTCCTTTCCAGCGTTGAGATTGGAGAAATCGCCGATGACAGCGTCCTTCTCCCCGTCACTATACGGGGAGAAGTGCCCGGCAGGGCGATGAGGGGCGGCGCTGGCGTTGAGATCTTCGCGACGAGACACGAACGGACGAAGCAACGATAGAATACGCGCGATCCGCCAGTGGCCAGTCGCCACTGGGCTAGGCTGGCCCAACACAAATCTGATTGTTTCGGCGCCAGCCAATTCTATTGTGCAGTGCAATGACATCAGCCACGTCAACAGCGCTGCGTTTCACCTTCGCCGGCATGATTGCCATGGCGGTTGCCATGGGTATCGGCCGCTTCGTCTACACGCCGATCCTGCCCGGCATGATGCAGGAACTGCATCTGTCGCCGGCCGATGCCGGATGGATCGCCTCCGCCAACTATCTCGGTTATCTCATTGGCGCGTTGGCCGCGGCGGGCGGCTGGGCGCATGGACGCGAGCGCCTGCTGATGCTGGTGGGGCTCGGCGCCAGTGCGGTCCTGGCCGCGCTGATGGGGCTGACCGATGCGATGGCCGCCTTTCTCGTTGTCCGCTTTCTGGCCGGCCTGGCCAGCGCCTTCGTCATGGTGTTCATGGCCAGCATCGTTTTCAGCCATATCGCGGCTGCCGGTCGAGGCGACCTGCAGGCGTTGCATTTCGGCGGCGTCGGCCTCGGCATCGCAATCTCCGCGGCGATGATGGCGGTGCTGGTCACCGAACATGCCGGCTGGGCGGCGGGCTGGCTGTGGTCGGCGGCAATCTCGGCTTGCGGGTTCGTACTCGTGGCGTTGATGGTCGACGAGGGTCCGCTCACCAATGGCGAAGTCGCCCGCGAGCCGGCACTGCGGATGGACCGGTCGCTGGTCAAGGTCATCATTGCCTACGGCCTGTTCGGCTTCGGCTACGTGGTGACGGCGACGTTCCTGGTCGCCATCGTTCGGCAAGGCGGCGGCAGCCGGGTCTTCGAGACCATGGTGTGGATGGTCGCCGGCCTTGCCGGCTTTCCCTCGACCTGGCTCTGGCAGAAGATCGCCGCTCGGACCGGCCTCTATGCCGCCTATGCGCTGGCATGCATCATCGAAGTTGTCGGCGTCACCGCCAGCGTCGCCATCGGCGGACGTACCGGGCCGTTGCTCGGCGGCGTGCTGCTCGGCGGCACCTTCATAGCCATCACCGCATTTGGCCTGCAGGCCGCCAGACAGCTTGCACCGCAGGCGCCGCGGCGGATCTTTGCCCTGATGACGGCTGCGTTCGGCGTAGGCCAGATCATCGGCCCGATCGCCGCCGGGCTGCTGGCGCAAATGTCCGGCGATTTCTTCCTCGCCTCGATCGCCGCCGCCATCATGCTGGTCGTCTCCGGCGGCCTCACATGGTCGGCTGCGCCAAAATCGCCATGATTGTGGGGTTGCTCGGTGCGGGCATCGGGCACGGGCATTTTCTTTCCAGCTAATGTGTGACTTTATGCCCGCCGTAGTCAGCTGATTTGCGCCTAGATCGAGGAATTCCCCACAGTGTTCGTATCCTTTTTCCCGCAGCCGAAGCTTTTTTTCTCTTCGGCCGCCGTCTGGAGCCTTGCGGCGATCCTGTTCTGGTTTTTCGGTGGTGAACAATTGGGCGCGGTTTTCGGATTGCCGCCCGCCATGGCCGGCGCGCCGCCCATTATCGGCATCGCCATTCTCATGTCGCCGCCGTTTCTATGGTTTTATCTCTATTTCGCGTTCTGCGTGGCCGTCTTCTATGCGTTCTGGAGCTGGTATTCGCCGCATCCATGGCAACGCTGGTCGATCCTGATGACCTCAGTCATCCTGTTCTTCATCTATTTCAATGTGCAGGTCAGTGTCGCCGTCAACGCCTGGTACGGGCCATTCTTCGACTATGTGCAGGGACTGATGTCGGGGACCGGAAAGTCGACCAACGCCGAATTTTATATCGGATTGGCAGATTTTTCGTGGCTCGCGTTGATCGGCATGAACGTGCAGGTGGTCAATGCCTTCATCGTCAGCCACTGGATCTTCCGCTGGCGCACGGCGATGAATGATTATTTTGTCGAGAACTGGGGCAGGCTTCGACATATCGAGGGTGCTTCGCAGCGTATCCAGGAAGACACGATGCGGTTCTCGCAGATCATGGAGGATCTCGGCTCCAGCTTCGTCCAGTCGATCATGACCCTGATCGCATTCCTGCCGGTCATGATCCAGTTGCAGGCCCATATCACCGAGTTGCCGATTATCGGCGCGATCCCGCAGCCATTGGTGGTCGCGGCCCTTGCCTGGTGTCTGTTCGGAACGATCTCGGTCATGATTGCCGGCATGAAGCTTCCAGGACTGCAGTTCCGCAACCAGCGCGTCGAGGCCGCCTATCGCAAGGAACTCGTCTACGGCGAGGATCACGCGGACAGGGCCCAGCCAGCCACCACTGCCGAGCTGTTCGCGAACGTTCGTCACAATTATTTCAGGCTCTATTTCCACTACATCTATTTCAACGTCGTCCGTTACACCTACCTGCAGGCCGACAACATTTTCTCGCTGCTGATCCTGGGTCCGTCGCTGGTTGCACACAAGATAACGTTCGGCGCGCTGAACCAGATTTCGAATGCATTCGGTAAAGTGACCGGGTCGCTGCAGTTTCTGCTCACCTCCTGGTCGACAATCGTTGAGCTGCAATCGGTCCACAAACGCCTGCGCGCCTTCGAGGCGACCCTGCTCGGCGAGCCGCTGCCGGACATCGACCAGCGCTATCTGGCAAAACAGGGCGTTGAAGATCCGGCCTAAAGGCCAGGTTGGAAATCGAACCGGGTTGGCGGCTCAGCCGCCCACCGAGCCCTGCTTCTGGGCAGCATCTTGGCGCGATACATAGTCGCGAAAGCTGATGCATTCGACATCGGCCTTGACGCAGACCTCGCCGGCAAAGCGCTCCAGCGCGTTCCAGTAGGCGCCGTCATTCATCGGCGTGAAGTGGAAGCCGAGCTCAAGCGGAATGCGCTTATCCGCATACTGCTTGTCGAAGGCGGCGCGGAAGGCATCATAGGTGCGGTTCGCGAATTCGTCCGCCTTGCCTGGCCGCTCGAAGCCGCCGGAATGCCTGACATAGAGGTTGTAATCCATGGCGATCACCGGCCGTGACTTCGGTCCCTCCGGAATCTGCGGCAGCGAAAACTGCATGATGCCGTTGCCGGCCATCGGCCGGGCCGGCCCCTGCGAGACGCCGCTGGCGTCGAACTGATAGCCGGCCGCCGGCAGAGCCTCGTAGAGGGCCTTGTTCGCCGACAGATACGGCGCGCGAAAACCGGCCACCGCATGCCGCGCGAAATCGCGCCAGCCCTCGGGTTCGGGCGCAATTCCGTTGATCGCATAGGCGTTCTCGAGAATGTGCTCGAACGAACTGAACTCTTTCAGCCAGTCGGCCTTGCTCCAGTCCTTGCCGTCGAAATGGCCGCAGCCATGGCTGGCGATATCGTGGCCTTCATGCGCGGCAAGGCCGATCTGTTCGAGCCGCTCGGTGACTTCCTGCTTCGAGGCGGCAAAGCCGATATTGGATTTGCCGGCGCTTTTGCCGGGTGCGTCGTATTGCTTGCGTGTTTCCGGCGACAGCAGGAAGACGCAGGAGAGAAAATAGGTGAAGTGCGCGCCGGTGCGCTGCGCCAGTGCCCGGCTACGCTTCCACTGCGAAATGTCGCGGGCGCTGTCGAACGAGATGATGACGGCCTGCTTGGGCTTTGCCGGTATTGGTGGCGCGGGCGGATCGGCCAAAGCCCCGCCGGCAGTGGCGAGCGAGGCGAGGGAAAACGCAACAGCGCGAAACGGACGAAGCATAGGCAATCGGATCTGCACTCTTCTGATCTGCATTCTGGGGGACGTCTGGAAGCCGGCTATCCCCGAAATGTGGCGTGGGTGCGATTGGCCTTTTCGGCTGCTTGCCCGGGGCAAACATCCGTTTGCCCTAGGGAATAGGCGATTTTCCGGTTGAACCCCTTCCATGCCGACAAAATTTCGCTAAAACGCGGGCTGACAAAGGCCCGACCGGGCAGGAATGGTTTTGATCGATGTCCGACGACAGTTTTATCCGTGAAGTCAACGACGAGATGCGTCGCGACCAGGCGCATGCGCTGTGGGACCGTTTTGGTCCCGCGTTGCTTGTCCTCGCGATCCTCGTGGTGCTCGGTACCGCCGCTTTCGTCGGTTATCGCTATTGGGACGAGACGCGCGCCAACCGCTCCGGCGATGCGTTCTCGCAGGCGCTGAAGCTTGCCAATGACGGCAAGAACGACGAAGCGCTGACCGCGCTCGATCAATTGGAGAAGGATGGCTACGGCGCCTATCCGTTGCTCGCGCGCATGCGCGGCGCAACCGTCAAGGCCGACAAGGGCGACGTCGCCGCCGCCGTCAAGGATTTCGACGATGTCGCCGCCGACACCGCCATTCCCCAGGGCATTCGCGACATGGCGCGCCTCAGGGCAGCACTCCTGCTTGTCGACCATGGCTCCTTCGCCGACGTCTCCAGCCGTGTCGAAGCGCTCACATCCGACACCAACACGCTGCGCCATACGGCGCGCGAGGCACTCGGCCTTTCCGCCTGGAAGGAAGGCAAGACCCAGGACGCGCTAAAGCTGTTCGACCAGATCGCCGCCGATGACGGCGCGCCGCGCAACACCCGCGAGCGTGCAACGTTGATGTCCGAACTGATCCGCGGGTCGGGCAGTGCGTCGTGACCTTCAAAGTCGCCATCATCGGCAGACCTAACGTCGGCAAATCGACTCTTTTCAATCGGCTGGTGGGAAGGAAGCTGGCGCTTGTCGACGACACGCCTGGCGTCACCCGCGACCGTCGCGTCCATGCCGCCAAGCTCTACGATCTGCATTTCGACGTCATCGACACCGCCGGCTTCGAGGATGCGGGCGCCTCGACCTTGCCCGGCCGCATGCGCGCGCAGACCGAGATCGCCATCCGCGAGGCGGACCTCATCTTCTTCACCATCGACGCCAAGTCTGGCCTGTTGCCCGACGACAGGACCTTCGCCGAGATCGTGCGCAAGTCCGGCAAGCCTGTGGTGCTGGTCGCCAACAAAGCCGAGGCGAAGGGTGCCCAGGGCGGCATGCTGGAGGCCTGGGAACTCGGCCTTGGCGAGCCGATCCCGGTTTCGGCGGAACATGGCCAGGGCATGCCCGATTTGCGCGACGCCGTGATCGGCGCGCTCGGCGAAGCGCGTGCCTTTGGCGAAAATGAAGATGGCGAAGACGAAGAAGTCGCTGCCGGCGAGGTTCTGATCGGCGAGGATATCGCCGATCCTGATGCCGAGCACACCTATGACGACACCAAGCCGATGCGCATCGCCGTCGTCGGTCGTCCCAATGCCGGCAAGTCGACATTGATCAACGCGCTGATCGGCGAAGAGCGGCTGCTCACCGGACCGGAAGCCGGTATCACCCGTGATTCCATCTCCGTCGACTGGGATTGGCATGGCCGCCGGCTGAAACTGTTCGATACGGCCGGCATGCGCCGCAAGGCCAGGATCCACGAAAAGCTGGAAGTGATGTCGGTGCAGGACGGCCTGCGCGCCATCCGCTTTGCCGAGATCGTCATCATCGTACTCGATGCCACCATTCCCTTCGAGAAGCAGGATCTGCAGATCGCCGACCTGATCATCAGGGAAGGCCGGGCACCCGTGATCGCCTTCAACAAATGGGACCTGATCGACCATCCCCAGGAGCTTCTGGCCGAACTGCGCGAGAAGACGGAGCGGCTTCTTCCCCAGGCGCGCGGCCTCCAGGCCGTACCCGTCTCGGCCGAGACCGGGCGCGGCCTAGACAAGCTGATGGATGCCGTCATCAGGACGCACAAGGTGTGGAACAGCCGCGTCTCGACCGGTAAGCTCAACCGCTGGCTGGAAGGCATCCTGGCGCATCATCCGCCGCCCGCCGTGGCCGGGCGCCGGCTGAAGGTAAAATACATCACCCAGGCCAAGACCCGGCCACCGGGTTTCGTCGTCCAGTGCTCGCGGCCGGATGCGATGCCGCAATCCTATGTCCGCTATCTCTCCAACAGCCTGCGGGAAGCCTTCGATATGCCCGGCGTGCCGATCCGCATTGCGCTGCGCACCTCCGACAATCCATTCGCCGGCAGGTCCAAGAAACGCAGCTGATTATCGGCGCCCCTTGGCGCGCCATGATCACGCCACGTTGCGCAGGTCGCTGTCGCCGGCCCGCGCATTTTCGGGCAGTGCTTGCCGCGCCGCATCCAGCAATATATCGGCGAGGCGGGCCGCCACTGGCTCGGCTTCGGCGTCCTTGCGATGCAGGAACAACGCCATCTTGGGCAGCGCCGGCAATCCGGCGATCTCCGGCGTCATGGCGCTGACGCTGGCCGGCAGGCCGATGTCGGTGCGGATCGTCAACCCCAGCCCCGCCGCAACTGCTGCCCAGATGCCGCCAAGGCTCGGGCTGGAAAACGCCATCCGCCACGACAGGCCGGCGCGGTCGAGCGTTTCGGTTGCAACCCTGCGCAAAAGGCATGGCGCTTCCAGCGCCACCAGCGGCAGTGGCTCACTGTGGCGCAGGCTGGCCTCGATGCGCTTTGCCGGACCGATCCAGCGCATCTGCACATCGGCGACGTGTTCGCTGTAGGGCAGCGTCTCGCCGCTGTGCCACGCGAGCGCGATGTCGAGACTGCCTGACACGATCCTTTCGGCAAGGTCGTGGCTGCGCGCGATCCTGGCTTCGATCTTGACCTTGGGATGGGCGCGGGCGAAACGGCCGAGCACGTCGGGCAGCACCGCCTCGCCGAAATCCTCTTGCAGGCCGAGCCGTACCCAGCCTTCCAACTCCACGTCATGGATGGCGGATGCCGCCTCGTCATTGAGCTCGATCAGCCGGCGCGCATAGCCGAGCATCGTCTCGCCGGCCTCGGTCAAGGCGAGGCCGCGCCCCGACTTGCGGAAGATCGGCGTCGCCGCCTGTTCTTCCAGTTTCTTCAATTGCGCACTGACCGCCGACGTAGACCGACCAAGCCGGTCAGCCGCCTTGGCGAAGCTGCCCAGCTCCATGCCGGTGACGAAGCTGCGGAGAACGTCGAGATCGAAGGTCACGCGTCGCATATTATAATCCCGATTTTCAGGATAGTTGTTTTAAAACTTCCTGATTTTCAGGATCAAATTACGACGCTAGAGATAGACCGTCAAGGCTCAGGCCGCTGGCCAAGCACGGGAATGAAATCATGTCCGCCATCGTCGATTGCACCGACCGACACCCGCCGGAACTCTTGAAAGACACGGCTGCCAGCTCCGCCGGGAAGGCATTCAAGCCCAGCCATCGCTGGAAGGTTCTGGGCATCGGCGTTGCCGCCAATGCCAGCTTCTCGGCCACTTTCTCCGGCATACCGGCAACGGCGGTCATGCTTCGCCAGGGGTATCATTTGGCCAATGCCGAGCTTGGCCTTGCACTCGGCCTTCTCGGGCTGGGGGTCGCGCTTAGCGAACTGCCCTGGGGCCTGCTCACGGATCGCTGGGGCGATCGCCGCGTGCTTCTGGTCGGGCTTGGGGCCACGGCTGCGTGGCTCCTGGTCATGGCGATGCTGGTTGTGCCGACAAGGACTGGTGTTCCCGACGTCATGCTCTTGTCCGCAAGCCTGCTCTTCACCGGACTGCTCGGCGGCAGCGTCAACGGTTCGAGCGGCCGCGCCATCATGGGCTGGTTCCGGGAAAACGAGCGCGGCTTTGCCATGAGCATCAGGCAGACGGCGGTGCCGCTCGGCGGCGGCCTTGGCGCGCTCGTCCTGCCCTCGCTAGCCCTGGCTTTCGGCTTTGCCGCGGTGTTCGGCGTCCTGGCGGCTGCATCGGCTCTCTCTGCCCTGTTCGCCTGGCGTTGGCTGCACGAGCCGCCGACGGCGCGCGAGGGCCATCTCGTTTCGGCGGCTGCGGCCGGACCGACGCCGCTGCGCAATCCGGACGTCTGGCGTATCGCCACCGCCATCGGCCTGCTCTGCTTTCCGCAAGTGGCCGTGCTCACCTTCGCCTCCGTGTTCCTGCACGACTTCGTTGGGCTGGGAACGGCAGCGATCAGCGCGAGCCTCGCCGCCGTGCAGGTCGGCGCCATGGTCATGCGCATCTGGAGCGGCCGCTTCACCGACCGCCACGGCAACCGCCGCCAGTTTCTTCGCTTATGCAGTGCGCTGAGCGCACTTGCCTTCGCCGTGCTTTGGCTGCTGGTTCTGGCCGGTCCCGCCATCCCAGGCGGACAATTCCTGCTCATGGCGATCCTTCCCGCTGTGCTTATTGTCGCAGGAGTCTCGGTCTCCGCCTGGCACGGCGTCGCCTATACCGAGCTTGCCACGCTTGCCGGCGCCGGCCATGTCGGAACCGCGCTCAGCCTTGCCAACAGCTTGGTTTTCGTCGGCTTCTTCCTGGTTCCGGTGGCCATTCCGGGGCTCTTGCACCTCTGGTCATGGTCCGGCGTCTGGCTATCGGCCGCCATCTGCGCGCTGATCGCCTGGCCGATCTTCCTGCGGCCAGCCTGAATGGCCCGCCGCAAAACCGCCCGACTTCCAAACCACGACCTCGAGCCGATCGGGAAAACCCGATCGAACCTGTTAACGTCCCATCAAGGTTAATGCATCATTTTGCTCTCCAGTGGGGTCTGTAGCGTTCCTGGAGAGAGTTCCGTGCATCGACGTGTGTTGAAGCGGCTTGTTGCCGCCGCCGGTGAGAGACGTGGCTTTCTGGCTCCGTTCGTCGTCGGCCTCGGCATCTGGATCGGCTTTCCGACCGTCGCCGCCTATCAGGACATGACGAGCCTCGTTTCCGGCCTCGAAGCATCGAGCACCCGCTGGAATTCCTATGTCGAGAAATCCGTCGCCGGCTCGACCCATGCGGCCGAGATGCCCTTTGTCGATTCCGATGTCACCGGCTCCATCTCCGGATCGGGTGTCCACCTGGCCGGCGTCGGCAGCGTGTCCTTTCGCGGCAAGGGCGGCAAGGTCAGCGCGACGCCCGACGAGGATCGCGTCGTGCGCGCCGAGAAGAAGGGCCGCATCGTCCAGTTGTCTCCCGTGGCACCGCCGAAGAACTTCAATGCCGGCTCGATCTTCGAGCGCACCTCCTCTTTGCTGCGGCCCAGCGTGGATAGCGGCCTGAAGATGGCTTTCGCCAAGCCGCGGATCAAAGGCAAGGAAATCCAGATAGCCGCCGCATTCCATGCGCGCGAGGACAAGAAGCCGGATCCCGGCGTGCCTGCCATGCTGGCGGCGCTGGTCAACAATGACCGTCCGGATGTGCTGGCGACAGCCTATGCGCAGTCCGAGCCCGACTATGCCCAGGCATCGCCCTTCGAAGCCCTGCTTCAGGACGAGCAGCCCAATGATGGCCGCTTCATTCCGCCGATGGTCAAGGGCGATCATTCGTGGATCCAGAACCCGCTGCCCGCCAGTGTCTTCTCCGAACCGGAACAGGCATGCCTCGCAAAGGGCGTCTATTTCGAAGCGAGGAGCGAATCCGTACGTGGTCAGGCCGCCGTCGCTCAGGTCATCCTCAATCGCGTCCGCAACCCGACCTATCCGAATTCGATCTGCGGCGTCGTCTACCAGAACGACAGCTGGTTCAACCGTTGCCAGTTCTCCTTCGCCTGCGACGGCAGGAAGAAACGCATCGACAGTCCTGCCGCCTACAAGACCGCCCAGGATATCGCCATGGCCGTCACCGCCGGCAAGATCTTCATCCCGGAAGTCGGATCGTCGACCCACTACTACGCCCAATATGTCCATCCGGGCTGGGCGCGCACGATGCAGAAGATGACCAAGATCGGTCTGCATATCTTCTATCGTACCTATGGCGGCGGCTGGAGCTGAGCGCGCAACAGTCGCTGATCCTTGACGCGACGCGCAGTCGATCGAAGAGCCATTGCCCGGGGGATTCGCGCCATGCATCCCCGTCATCGTGGCGGGCACGATGTCGCACCTTTCTAATCCATTGATTTTGCTGCCTAAAATACATGGCAATGAACTTCCGCCCGTGGCTTGACGGGCGCAAACCCTCTAACTATGTTGCCGGCGACTTTAGAAGCGGACGGACGGTGACGGTCTGACCGGGCAGGGGGGTTGCGATGGCCGACAAGAATGGGCCAGACGGAACCGGGGAAACCGGCCGCGGCAAGCAGCATGAACCCGGCATCCGCGACGACGATCTTGAGCGCCGCCGGCGCAACCTTGAAGCATCGCTCGCGACAAGGCGGCCGGACCGGCTCGAGGGGAAAGACGACGCGAAAGCGGGCAGTATGGCCGGTTATGGCCAGGCGCTCAAACTCTCTAGCGAGTTTATCGCCGGGGTGGTGGTGGGTGCCGGCATCGGCTGGATCATCGACCGTCTGGCGGGGACATCGCCTTGGGGTCTGATCGTGTTTCTGCTGCTTGGTTTTGGCGCCGGAGTGCTCAATGTGATGCGTTCCGCGGGCGTTGTGGCAGAATTCGGACAGGGCGATAAATCGCGCCGTGACCAAGACGACAAGAAATGACCGCGCTTCATGTGCGGTAATGGTAACGAGGCCGTACGCGGCATTGACGGGGTTTGAACGTGGCAGCTGACAAGGTCGATCCGATCCACCAGTTCCATATCAACAAGCTGATTCCGATCGAGATCGGCGGCTACGATCTGTCTTTCACCAATTCGGCATTGTTCATGGTCGCGACCGTTGTTGTCGCGGCCGCGTTTCTATTTCTCACGACGTCGAGCCGCAGCCTGGTTCCGGGTCGCCTTCAGTCGGTCTCCGAGATGGCCTACGAATTCGTCGGCAACATGTTGCGCGATGCCGCCGGCACGCAAGGCATGAAGTTCTTCCCTCTTGTGTTTTCGCTGTTCATGTTCGTGCTGGTCGCCAACCTGCTTGGCCTGTTCCCGTATTTCTTCACCGTCACCAGCCACATCATCGTCACTTTCGGTCTGGCCATCCTGGTGATTGCGACCGTGGTCGTCTACGGCTTCATGAAGCATGGTTTTGGCTTCCTCAAGCTGTTCGTGCCGCATGGCGTGCCGGTGTTCCTGCTGCCGCTGGTGGTGCTGATCGAGGTGATCTCGTTCGTGTCGCGTCCCGTCAGCCTCTCGGTTCGTCTGTTCGCCAACATGCTCGCCGGCCATATCACGCTGAAGGTGTTCTCCGGGTTCGTCGTCAGCCTGAGCGCGCTCGGCGCGGTCGGGGTCGCCGGCTCGATCCTGCCGCTGGCAATGGCGGTGGCGCTGACGGCGCTGGAACTGCTGGTCGCCTTCCTGCAGGCCTACGTCTTCGCCGTGTTGACCTGCATGTATCTCAACGACGCCCTGCACCCGGGGCACTGAGCAAAAGTTTCCGGCCCAAGAGTTTTCCAACATTGGCGCCGGATGATAGAGCAACGGAATTTTTAGATCCAAAGGAGTTGAACAAATGGACGCAGAAGCAGCAAAGTACATCGGCGCCGGCATCGCTTGCCTGGGCATGGGTGGCGCGGGCATTGGCCTCGGCAACATCTTCGGCAGCTACCTCGCGGGCGCGTTGCGCAACCCGTCGGCTGCCGATGGCCAGTTCGGCCGTCTGATTTTCGGCTTCGCCGTGACCGAAGCGCTGGGCATCTTCTCGCTTCTGATCGCGCTTCTGGCCCTGTTCGGCTGAGTCCCTCTTTGGCTAAGCCATGAGAAGATTGGACAGGCCGGCCGCGCAAGCGGCGGGCCTGAATTTCGGGGATAGTCCATGTTCGTGACATCTGCCTTCGCGCAAGAGTCCGCGCCTGCCGCAACGGAAGGCGAGACGCATTCCGGCACCAGCGTGCCTGCCGAAGCGCACGGCACCTTTCCGCCATTCGATCCTGCGACGTTTCCGTCGCAGCTTCTGTGGCTGGCGATCACTTTCGGGCTGTTTTACCTCTTCCTGAAGCGGGTGGTGATGCCGCGCGTCGGGGGCATCATCGATGTCCGCAACGACCGCATCAGCCAGGATCTCGACCAGGCAGCCAAGTTGAAGGGCGAGGCCGACGCCGCCGTTGCTGCCTACGAGCAGGAACTGGCGGAAGCCAAGACCAAGGCCAACGCGATCGGCCAGCAGGCCAACGATGCGGCCAAGGCCGAGGCCGAGACCGCGCGCAAGAAGGTCGAGGCCGCGCTCGACGCGAAGCTTGGCGAGGCCGAGGCCCGCATTTCTTCCATCAAGGCCAATGCCATGAAGGAAGTCGGCAGCATCGCCGAGGATACCGCTTCGGCGATCGTCGAGGCCCTGGTCGGCGGCAAGGCCAGCAAGGCCGAGATCGCGGCCGCGGTCAAATCCGTGGCCAGGTGAGGAGCGCATCATGGACTACACCTCTCTAGCAACGCTCTGGGCCACGGTAGCTCTGGTTATCTTCCTTGGCGTTGCAGTCTACATCAGGGTACCTGGCCTGATCGCCAAGGCGCTCGACGCCCGCGCGGACAGGATCAGCAACGAGCTGGACGAAGCGCGCCGGCTGCGCGAGGAGGCCCAGCAGCTGCTGGGCCAGTACCAGCGCAAGCGCAAGGAAGCCGAGCAGGAGGCCGCCGCCATCGTCGCCGCCGCCAAGCGCGAAGCCGACATGCTTGCAGCCGAGGCGCACAAGAAGACCGAGGACTATGTCGTCAGGCGCACCGCGCTTGCCGAACAGAAGATCGGCCAGGCCGAGCGTGACGCCATCAGCGAAGTCCGCGCCAGCGCCGTCGATATCGCCGTCGAGGCCGCACGCACACTGCTTGCCGGCAAGATCGACGCCAAGGCCGGTGCCGAGCTGTTCAAGGCTTCGCTCGCGGACGTGAAGTCGAAGCTGAACTAGACGGTCCGTCCAGCCAATCATCGAAAGCCGCCCGGGAAACCTGGCGGCTTTTTGTTGTGGATAACCAGATTGGCGAGGCGGCCGAGCGCGTAATCTCCCTCCTTGAGGGGGGAGATGGCCGGCAGGCCAGAGGGGGTCGCCGCGCGTGAAGCGCTGACCTCATCTATGCTGAAAAATGGCGTCGTGCCCAGTCGAGCCGACCCCCTCTGTCGCCTTCGGCGACATCTCCCCCTCGAGGGGGGAGATCAGTTGCCATCGCCGTCGGCTCAATCCAGGCCGGCGAGGCTCTCTTCCTCAATTACTTCCACCCCGCCCAATCTGAACGGCGCAAACGACACGCGGTGCAGCCGCGCTACCGGGCCATGCTCCTCGATCGCCGTGCGATGGCGGACCGTGGCATAGCCCATATGAACCTCGAACCCATAGCGGTCGTGATGGTTGCCGCAACCGCACATCATGCGGTCACGCATCACCTTGGCGACGATCGAAGCGGCGGCGATCGATTGCGAACGCTGGTCGCCCTTGATCAGCGCGCGCCCAGCGCAAGGCAGGCCCGGCGGTACGTCGCGCCCGTCGGCGAGCGCGAGCTTCGGCTGAACCGACAGGCCAACCAGGGCGCGGCGCATCGCCTCCAGGCTTGCCTTGAGGATATTGCTGCCGTCGATGCCCTCGGCGCTGATCGAGGCCATTGAGACCGCCTGCGCGGAGCCGAGAATTCGCAGGAACAGGGCCTCGCGCTGCAAATGGCTGAGACGCTTGGAATCGTCGAGGCCGTCGGGAATGTTGGCGGGATCGAGCACCACCGCCGCCGCGACCACCGGCCCGGCCAAGGGACCGCGCCCGGCCTCGTCCATGCCCGCAACCGGCCACAGACCTTCGGCCATCGCCTTCGTCTCGAAGGAGAAGTCGGGCTTCTCGATGATCTCAAAGAGAGGCGGAGAATCAGAACGCGTGCGAGCCATGTTGCGGCTAGGTTCGCATCGGCTCCGATTCTCCGCAAGTCCCTCCGGGTCGGGTGGGGCGCCGGACCGGGAGGGCACCGTCTGCAAGCCGGGGCAGGCCGGACGGGATTCCTGTGCTGCGGCGGATCGACCACCGCAGCGGATTGCACTTTCAAAGCAGCGTCAGCTGTACCTGGTCCTTTCCCGCGGGAACGAACTGGTCGGTCCGCAGCGTGCGCCGTTCGACATTGAGGCCGAGCCGTTTGGCTGTGATCTCGAAGCGCCGGCCGATCTGCCAGGCATAGGGACCGGCGCCCTTCATGCGCTTGCCCCATTCCGAATCGTAGTCCTTGCCGTCGCGCATCGAGCGGATCAACGACATCACGTGACGGTAGCGGTCAGGATAGTGGCGCAGCAGCCAGTCCTTGAAGATTGGGCTGACCTCCAGCGGCAGGCGCAGTAGGACATAACCCGCCTCGCGCGCGCCGGCGGCACGTGCCGAATCGAGAATCCGTTCCATCTCCGGGTCGGTCAGGCCGGGGATGATCGGTGCCACCATGACCGAAGCCGGAATGCCGGCATCCGAAAGCTGCCGGATCGCCTCCAGCCGCTTGGTTGGCGTCGATGCCCGCGGCTCCATCGTTCTGGCCAGCATCCGGTCCAATGTCGTCACCGACAGCGCCACCTTGGCCAGCCCCCGTTCGGCCATGCGCGACAGGATATCGATGTCACGCGTCACCAAAGCGGATTTGGTGACGATGCCGACCGGATGGCCACGCGCTTCCAGCACTTCGAGGATCTCGCGCATGATCCGGTATTGCTTCTCGATCGGCTGGTAGGGGTCGGTGTTGGTGCCGATGGCGATGGTGCGCGGTTGGTAGCCGTCCTTCGACAGTTCCTTGTCGAGCAAGCGCGCCGCATCTGGCTTGGCAAACAGCTTCGATTCGAAATCGAGGCCCGGTGACAAGCCCATGAACGAGTGCGTCGGCCGGGCAAAGCAATAGACACAGCCGTGCTCGCAACCGCGATACGGGTTGATCGAACGGTCGAAGGAAATGTCGGGCGATTCGTTGCGGGTGATGATGGTGCGTGGCTTTTCGACCTGCACTTCGGTCTTGAAAGGCGGCAGTTCCTCCAGCGAATTCCAGCCATCGTCGAACACATGCCGGCTGACCGGCTCGAACCGGCCCGACGGATTGATGCCCGCCGACCTGCCGCGGTTGCGGTCCGGACGGACACGCATGCCACTCTGCTCGATCATCGCATTGGCCATCTCGGCCCGTCCAGCTCCGAAAGCCGCGATGTCGGCGCGCACGATCTGTTCCATCTTCGCCCGCTCCCAGGGACTGTCGGTGTTGTGTCGAATCGCTCTGTTCATGAAATTATTCCTATTTCGTCGATGAGAACAAAGCAAGAACTTTTTATGCTTCGCTGGATAACTGGCGCCGTGCCGCGCTTTCCGCTATTCGGCTAACGATGCTCAGTGTTCTCATCGAAACGTGCAATGACGAGGAAGGCCTTACCCGCACGCTCGCCTCGCTGATTGGCGGCGCGGTCGAGGGCGTGGTGCGTGACGTCATCGTCTGTGACACGGGCTCAACCGACCAGACGCACCGTGTGGCCGAGCATGCCGGTTGTCAGTACGTGACGGGCGGCATCGCGGTGGGGATTCGGCAAGCCAAGGGGGACTGGTTGCTGCTCCTGGAGCCGGGCGCACGATTGATGGAGGGCTGGATCGACGCGGTCGTCGACCATACGGCCAGGCAAACCACGGCGGCACGGTTTTCGCGGGCGCGGGGCAGCCGTACGCCGTTCCTGGCTCGCGTCTTTTCCCCAAACCGCGCCTTGGCCGATGGATTGCTGATCAGCAAGCGTCAGGCCGCGGCCAAGAGTGCCGTCAGCGCCGAGGCCATCGCCCGCGGCCTGGCGACAAAGCGGCTCGACGCCGAGATCTGGGTGGCGCCGGCGAAACAGGAACGTCGCCCCCCGAGGTGATTTTTTGCAGCTCAGATAGTCGGCCGTCCTCAGCCCGAATTGGTATTTTTGCAATCGCGCCTCGTCCTTGACCGAGACGATCAGTCTGCCGTCCGGATCGGCAACGGCGCGCGAACCATGTCTGACACAGAACGAGCATTGGCAGGCGCGAACTTCGATTTGCGACGCATCGAGCTCGGTTGAAAATGCAAGGCGTATGTTGCCGCAATGGCATCCGCCGGTATGCGTGGTCATCATATGCGCCTTGTCGTGATGGCGATGATCGCCTTCAGGCAAGGTACTTTCCGAAATCCGGTTTGGAATGGTGTTTCGAAGGCACCGGCGCTGTTCTGCCTGGCAAACGCGGCGTGGAACCGACGCTTCGCCTCGGCTTCTACGGAGCCGATTTGCCGCGTCGCAAATGCTCGTCCAGGCGCGGCATGATCTCGACGAAGTTGCACGGCATGTGCCGGTAGTCGAGCTGCGCCTTCAGGATGCCGTCCCAGGCGTCCTTGCAGGCACCGGGTGAGCCCGGCAGCACGAAGACGAAAGTGGCGTTGACGACGCCCCCGGTCGCCCGGCTCTGGATCGTCGAGGTGCCGATCTTGTCGTAGGAGATGCGGTGGAACACTTCCGAAAAGCCGTCCATGCGCTTTTCGAAGATCGGCTCCAGCGCTTCCGGCGTCACGTCGCGGCCGGTGAAGCCGGTGCCGCCGGTGGTGATCACGACATCGATATCCTTGTCCCGCGACCACGCCAGAACCTTGTCGCGGATTTTTTCGCGGTCGTCGGTAACGATGTCGCGGGCAGCCAGGGTATGACCGGCCTCGGTGATGCGGTCGGCCAGCGTCTGGCCGGATTTGTCGTCGGCAAGGCTGCGCGTGTCGGAAACGGTCAGCACCGCGATGCGCACGGGAATGAAGGAACGGCTCTCGTCAATTCTGGCCATCGGCTCCCTCCGATGCGATGCTGCGCGTCGCCGCGACGAACCAGTCGGGCTGGCGGCCGCGGATCTCGGCGGCGGCGCGTTTGGCGACATTGCCTGTTTCAAACAGGCCGAAGCATGTGGCGCCCGACCCGGACATGCGTGAAAAACCCGATCCAGCTTTGTTAAGCCAGGAAAGCGCCCTGCCGATGGCGGGCTGCATCGCCAGCGCTGCCGGCTCGAGATCGTTGCGGGTGATCTCCAGCCAGTTGCGCAGGCTATGAAAATCGATGCTGCGTGGCAGCGGCGGCAAGGCTTCGTTGTCGCGACGAGAAAGTGCCGCGAACACATCGGCCGTCGACATCGGCGTGCCTGGATTGACCAGCACCAGTCCCAGCGCCGAAAAATCCGGCACCATCGACAGCTCGTCACCGATGCCGCCCGCGACCAGCGGCTTTGCCGCCAGGCACATCGGCACATCGGCGCCAAGCGAGAGGCCGATCCGCGCCAACTCGGTGCCATCGATATCCAGTGCCCATATCTCTGCCAGCCCGCGCAGCACGGCTGCCGCGTCACTCGAGCCACCGCCGACGCCGGAGGCAACCGGCAGGTTCTTTTCAAGCCGGATGGCGACCGGTGGGGTTCTCTCCAGCCCGGCTTCTCGTCTCAGGGTATCGCGCGCCCTAAGCACAAGATTGCTGGCGTCGACAGGAACGGCCGGCGCGTAGCGGCCGGACACCGTAAAATCATCGCTGTCGGCGAGCGCGAGTTCGACCCTGTCGCCAAAACGCGTGAACACCGCCAGGGTCTCGATCAGATGATAGCCATCGGGGCGCCTGCCGGTGACATGCAGCGCCAGATTGATCTTGGCATGCGCATGCCAGGTGCGTGAACCGGTGTCGGTGTCCACCGCGTCAGTCACATGTGAAATGGTGCTTAGTCCTTGGCCAGCCGGTATTCGCCGGTCTTCGGATCCTTGACCAGCGTGCCCATCGTGCCGTTGGCCGCCTGCTTTTCGGTGCGCCGTACCTTGGCGGTCACGCGCTCGGCTTCGCGGATGAAGGTGCGATAGCCGAAATAGGCGGCGACGCCAACCACGGTGAAGAAAATGATCTGCGGCATACCAAAACTCCTCCCACGCTGGGCCGGCGAAGGCGGCCGGTCGGGTCGGTTGATGCATGTCGCCCAAAAGTGGATCCGGTTTTGGGAAAACGACATGCATGAAACTTCAAGTCCCTCATGCTAGACGGTTTCGCCGATTTTTCAAAGCCCGAAGCGCGCCCATAATGCGCGCTCTTCCGCCGCATCGATCACGCCGCTGGCGGCGGCGGCGGCGATGTCGGGCGCCGAAAAGCCCATTCTCGAGCCGAATAGGCCGAAGCGGCCGAGAAGACCGCGCGGCGCCGTGATCAGCCTGAGCTGGGTCTTCTCCCCGAAGCGGGTCTTCAGCACCGTCCGCATGTCGCCGAGCGCATCGACCAGGCCGAGTTCAAGGCCCTTGATGCCCGTCCAGAACAGGCCGGTGAACAGGTCTGGATCGTCTTTCAGCTTGGTGCCGCGCCGCTCCTTGACGAGGTCGATGAACGTGCCGTGCACCTCGAGTTGCAACGCCTTCAGGCGTTCGACGTCTTCCTTCTTCTCCGGCTTGAACGGATCGAGCACTGCCTTGTTCTGGCCGGCTGTGTGGACACGGCGCTCGATACCGATCTTCTTCATCAGTTCCGGGAAACCGAACGAGGCCGACACCACGCCGATCGAACCGACGATGGAGGACGGATCGGCGAAGATCTCGTCGCCGGCGACCGCGATCATGTAGCCGCCCGATGCCGCGACATCCTCGACGAAGACCAGCACCTTTTTGTTCTTTTCCGTTGCCAGGTCACGGATGCGCTTGAAGATCAGCCGCGACTGCACCGGCGAGCCGCCGGGCGAATTGATCGAGATGGCGACCGCCGGCGCGTCGTAGGAAAACGCTTTCTCGATGAGACCGGCGGTGGAGGCCAGCGACAGGGTTGGCCGGAACTGGCCGCCGGCCATGATGGTGCCGTGCAGCCGGATGACCGGAATGGTGACGACGGTGGAGCGCCAGGATTTCGGCAGCAGGCGGTTGATAAGTCGTTTCACGAGGGCACGGTCTCCGGTCGATGGGTTGCTGGCATGTAGGGATTCCCCGGCCAACAGCAATGTGGGCCCCAGGAATAGCTCAATCTCCGAACAGCGAGGCAAGCCCGTTGGTGATCATTTCACTGCGCTCATCAGGACCGTTGCCCGACTGCGAGTGCAACATCAGCGGCGGGCGGATGGCAAGTCTTCCTCGTGCGCCGAGTGCCGCCCGCACAATGATGCGGATCGCCGCCGCGTCTGGGCGAGAGTGGACGGCAAGCATCTCGGTATCGCCGAAGCGCCCTGCGATCGCATCTAGAATGGAACCGAGCTGGTCGGGCCGCGCGATCACGGCAAGCCCGCCGCGCGGCCTGACCACCGCGGCGGCACTTCTGATCCAGCTCTCGAACAGCCCGTCTTCCATGACATGGGCCTCCTTTCGCAAGCGATCGGGCGTGGCGCGGTCCCGTGCGGCGTTGAAAGGCGGGTTCATGATGACGAAGTCGAAGTCGTTGTCGGCGAGGCCGGCGGCCGCGCGCGCCCGGCCCGACACCGTGACATCGGCGACCAGCACGGACGCCCGATCGCTGAGATGCGCATTGCCGGGATGGGCAAGGGTGGCCGCCGCGAAGGCCGCCATTTCCGGTGCGCGTTCGACAAGCACGGCCTCGGCCGCCAGGCAACGCGAAAGCACCGCCAGGCCCGCGGCCCCGGCTCCGGCGCCGAAATCGGCCAGACGCCCGCCAAAGGAAGATGGTACGGACGCCGCCAGCATCATCGCATCCATGCCGGCGCGATGGCCGCCCTGCTTGGGCTGCACGAGCCAGAACCGGCCGCGATGGAAAGCATCGACCGTATGGGCCGGTGTGTCCGGGATAAGGGTGGCCGGCGCGGCGGGCATTATTTTCCACGGATCTCGTTGGCGATGCCGGCATCCGTCAGGATGCGCCGTGCCGCGTCGGCCTTGTCGGCGTCGACCATGACGCGCCGCGGCAGGATGCCGAGGGAGCCGTCGAGCACGCTCATGTTCTGGTCGGCGACGAAACAGCTGATCCCGGCATCGCGCATCAGCGATTCGACAAAGGAGATGATGACGGCGTCGTTGGTGCGAATGAGCTCTATCATCGGGCGAAACTCTCAGTTTGCGGCGCTGATGTAAACGGGTAGGCAGTTTGCGGCGAAGCAGAACTCCCTTTGGCGCCAGTTGACAGCCTGTCGTCGCCGGCGCGCCAATTCGCCTCTTGCCGTGGATGTACCTGCCGCCCTAGAGTCAATGCAGGGATTAAGGGTGCCGTCGCACGCGTTATACCAAGACGGGAGTGATTGTCGTGGGTGTCGTTCTCAACATCGAAAACGGGAAGCGGGAGCCCGCCTCCATCAAGGACATGATAAATCTGACCGCGGCCGACATGGGGCGCGTCAACGAATTGATCCTGTCCAAGGCCGGCTCCGACGTCGAGATGATCCCCGAAATCGCCAACCATCTGATCTCGTCCGGCGGCAAACGATTGCGGCCGATGCTGACGCTCGCCGCCGCGCAGATGTTCGGCTATGCCGGCGAGGGCCACGTCAAGCTCGCCACGGCAGTTGAATTCATGCACACGGCGACGCTTCTCCATGACGACGTCGTCGACGAGAGCGGCATGCGCCGCGGCAAGAAGACCGCCCGCATGATCTGGGGCAACCAGGCGAGCGTGCTGGTCGGCGACTTCCTGCTCGGTCAGGCTTTCCGCATGATGGTCGATGTCGGCTCGCTGGAGGCGCTCGACATCCTTTCGAGCGCGGCCTCGATCATCGCCGAAGGCGAGGTGATGCAGCTTGCCGCCGCCAAGAACCTCGAAACCACCGAGGACGAGCATTTCGCCGTCATCAAGGCCAAGACCGCCGCGCTGTTTTCGGCGGCGGCCGAAGTCGGTCCGGTCATTGCCCAGGCGACGCGCAATGACCGTGCCGCGCTGCGCTCCTACGGCATGAATCTCGGCCTTGCCTTCCAGCTGATCGACGACGCGCTGGACTATGGCGGCACCAGCAAGGATCTGGGCAAGAATGTCGGCGACGATTTCCGGGAAGGCAAGGTGACCTTGCCGGTCATCCTCGCCTACCGGCGCGGCACCAAGGCCGAGCGCACCTTCTGGAAGCGTGCCATCGAGGACAATGTCATCGACGACGCCGGCCTGGAAAAGGCGATCGGCCTGATGACACGCCACGGCGCCATCGCCGACACGATCGGGCGAGCCCGTCATTTCGGCGAGATCGCCCGCGACGCGCTGGCGCCGCTGGAAGCGACGCCGCAGAAATCGGCGCTGATCGACGTCATCGATTTCTGCATCAGCCGGGTGAACTGAAGGCAGGCCTTTCCCAACGCTCCCTCTGGTTTGCGCTGTGGGCAGGAAATTTGTGAATTCAGTCTCGCCGTCTCGACAAGCTGCCCCGTCGCAAATTATCTATAAAACATGGCAAAGGGCACGGACGACACCATCGCGGTGCGCATCAGCAAGGTGCTGGCGGACCGCATCATTTCCGGCGCGATCGAGCCGGGGGCCAGGCTTCGGCAGGATCATATCGCCGAGGAATTCCAAACCAGCCATGTTCCCGTGCGCGAAGCCTTCCGCCGGCTCGAGGCGCAAGGGCTGGCCGTCAGCGAGCCGCGCCGCGGCGTGCGTGTCGCGTCTTTCGACCTGGGCGAGGTCAAGGAAGTCGCCGAAATGCGCGCCGCGCTCGAAGTGCTGGCGCTGCGGCACGCCGCGCCGCACCTGACATCGGCCATTCTCGACCTGGCCGAGGAAGCGACCAAGGCCGGCGACAAATCCCGCGATGTCAGGTCATGGGAAGAAGCCAATCGCTCCTTCCACCGCTTGATCCTGGCGCCATGCGGCATGCCGCGCCTGCTCGCCACCATCGACGATCTGCACGCGGCGAGTGCCCGTTTCCTGTTCGCGGCTTGGCGCTCGGAGTGGGAGACACGCACCGACCAGGATCATCGCGCGATACTCGCCGCCTTGCGGCAGGGAAACACCGAATCAGCCGCCGCGACACTGGGACGGCACGTCCAATGGATTGGCCGCAAGCCTGTCAGGACGGCTGCCGGGACGACGCGAGAAGCCTTTGCCATCGTAGGCTAGGACGACCCTTCGCACAGCCGGGGCTTGCTATCTCCGAGAAATTGTGGATTCGATAATAGATCGAAAATAGAAATTATCTATAATTTGAAATCGATCGAAGGAATCCCGATGACAGACGTCGCATTCTCGGCCAGCAAGCCGTCGTTCAGCCCGCTCCGGCTTCAGGGCCGCTCTCTTGCCTGGCAGGTTGGAGCCGTCGTGCTCGGCACGCTGTTCCTGGCGCTGTCCTCCTACATCGAAGTGCCGATGGTGCCGGTTCCGGTGACCATGCAGACTTTCGCCGTGACATTGATCGGCGCGCTCTATGGCTGGCGGCTTGGCGCCATCACCATCGCCGCCTGGCTGGTCGAGGGCGCGGTCGGTTTCCCGGTGCTGGCCGGCGGCGCCGCCGGCGTACAGCATTTCGTCGGGCCGACCGGTGGCTACCTCTTCGCATTTCCGGTCACCGGCGCGCTGGTTGGCTGGCTCGCCGAACGCGGCTGGAACGGCAACAGGGTGATGCTTGCCTTCGCCGCCATGCTGCTCGGCAACCTTGCTTGCCTGGTTCTCGGCACCATGTGGCTCGCCGTCATGATCGGCGCCGAGCAGGCCATCACGTTCGGATTTCTGCCTTTTCTGGTCGGCGGCTTGCTCAAGTCGGCGCTGGGTGCCGCGACACTCATGGCCCTTCCCGGCAGCGCTAAGCCGGCCAATCCGTGACGATTAGGCTGCGCGCCCATCACCTCCTTTGCCTGCTCACCTATGTGGGCAAGGGATACAGTCCCGCCTTCACCGCCAACTACGATCGCGTCGCGGAGCGCCTGAGCCGGGGCGAGGGCATCCTCCTCGTTTCCGGCCCGGACGATGTCTGCGGCCCGTTGCTCGACGAGCCGGAACCGCATTGTCTCAACGAGAGCGTCGTCGAGCGGGACCGGCTCGCGGCACAGGATTTGGAGGAGTTGCTGGCGCGCCCAATCCGGGTCGGCGCCAGCCTCGATCTCGACGCCGCAATCCTGGTCCAGATGCGGCAGGCGTTTTCGGCCGGCCGCGTGCGCAAGGCTTGCGGCGGCTGTGAGTGGAATGATCTGTGCGGCACGATTGCGGCCGGCGGATATGGCGACACGCTGGTGCAACGGTCTGGCTCGCCAAGTGAGCGCTGATATTGGCGCCGAGCCCAGCGGTCGAATCTGTGATATATTCGGCTCCGCGCAGGGCCGTGGCCGGAATTCAAAATCGGAAACTGTCCCTTGTCGCCATGGTTTGTTAATCGGGTGCCCGGATTGTGAATTCGAGGCGGATTGAAGCGCGACCCCAAAAAGGCCATGCTTTATCACGAAGATGGAGTCTACGCCGATCCCGCTGATGCGGAGATGGCGCCTGGCTGAAAGGGATACGATGCGGCAAGGACGTGCGCGCTGGCTGACAAGGCTGGCAATTGTGACCGGCATGGCGATCTCGGCTCTGCCGGCCTATGCCAAGCAAACCACCGAACCGGTCAAGATCACGTCGTTCTCTGGCGCCTATCTGGCGGCCCGGATCGCCGAAGGTGACAACGACCTCGACAGCGCCATCGCCTACTACAAGCAGGCATTGGCCTTCGACCCGAGCGACACCAGCCTGCAGCAGAGCCTGATGCTGTCGCTGATCGCGCAAGGCCGCTTCGACGAATCCCTGGTCTATGCCGACAAGCTCAAGGAAGTTCCAGACGTCGAGCGCTTCTCGCGCCTGGCACTCGCCGTTGATTCCTTCCACAAGAAGGATTTCACCAAGGCGCAGTACTGGCTCAAGCTGTCGCTGGAGTCCGATCTCGACCGGCTGATCTCCGGGGTCATGTCCGGCTGGGCCCAACAGGGCGCCGGTGAGGCCTCCGATGCGATGGCCTCCATCGACAAGCTCCAGGGGCCGGATTGGTTCGGCCTGTTCAAGTCGTTCCATCGCGCGCTGATCGCCGATGCGTCCGGTATGCCCGAGAAGGCCGAAGCGATCTACGCCGCGACCATGCAGGATACGGCCGCCGGTGGTGCGGCTCCCGAAACCTGGATGCGTAATGCGCAGGCCTACGCCTCGTTCCTGGCCCGCAAGGGCGACAAGACCAAGGCAATGTCGGTGCTCGATCAGGCCGAGACGTTTTCGCCCGGCAAGCTGGAAATCGTCGCCTTGCGCGACAAGATCGCCAAGGGAGACAAGATCGCGCCCTTCGCTGCCGGTCCGTCCGATGGCGCCTCCGAGATTCTGCTTGATCTCGCCACCGCGCTCAACCGTGGTGGCGGCGAGCCGTTCGTCCGTCTCTATCTGCAGTATGCTCTGGCGCTGAAGCCCGACAGCGATGCGGCGCTGGTGCAGCTCGCTGCAGTGTCCGAGCAGTTGAAGGACGGCGAGGGCGCCATCGCGCTCTATCGGCGGATCCCCGCTACCTCGCCGCTGAAGGAGCTTTCGGACCTGCAGCTCGGCCTCAACCTTGCCGATCTCGGCCGTCATGAGGAGGCGATCACCCATCTGAAGGCCTTCGTCGACGCCCACCCCGATGACATGCGCGCCTATCTGGCGCTCGGTGGCGTCTATTCCTCGAAGGATGATTTCCGCTCGGCCGCCAATCTCTACGACAAGGCTGTCGAGGCGCTGAAGACACCGACCGCGGCCAACTGGAACATCTTCTACCAGCGTGGCATCGCCTATGAGCGCCTGAAGGAATGGCCCAAGGCCGAGCCGAACTTCCGCAAGGCGCTGGAACTGGTCCCCGACCAGCCGCAGGTGCTGAACTACCTCGGCTATTCCTGGGTCGACATGAACATGAATCTCAAGGAAGGCCTGGCGATGATCCAGAAGGCCGTCGATCTCAGGCCAAGCGACGGTTACATCGTCGATTCGCTGGGTTGGGCCTATTTCCGCCTCGGCCGGTTCGACGATGCCGTGCGCGAAATGGAACGCGCCGTGTCGCTGAAGCCGGAAGACCCGGTTCTCAACGACCACCTTGGCGATGCTTACTGGCGCGTCGGCCGCAAGCTGGAAGCCACCTTCCAGTGGAATCAGGCCCGCGACCTGAAGCCCGATCCCGATGTGCTGGCCAACTTGCAGCAGAAGCTGATGAAGGGCCTGCCGCCGATCGAATCCAACACGGCGCAGGAAACCCCGAAGGTCAAGCCAGAGCCGGTGCCCGCCCCGAAGGGGTGAAGTAAGCTATAGAATGTGAATGCGAACGGGGCTCTTTCAGAGCCCCGTTTTCGTTTGGGCCACATGCGCTCGTCCAACGCGCGCTGATTTGCGGAAACGGCCTCAAAACATCTTCCGTTCGGGGCGGGCGGGCGCCTTGCTTGACGCTTCGCCGCCGTGTCTCTAGGACGTGCCTGCAAGCTAGCCTGTGCTGTCGAGGCCCCCGTGACGATTGAAATCCCGACGATTGAAATCCCCGCCCATATGCATCCCAGCCGCTCGTTCCAGGGGCTGATCCTGACCTTGCACAACTATTGGGCGGCCTATGGCTGCGTCATCTTGCAGCCCTACGACATGGAAGTCGGCGCCGGCACCTTTCATCCGGCTACGACACTGCGTGCGCTCGGGCCGAAGCGCTGGAACGCCGCCTATGTCCAGCCCTCGCGTCGGCCAAAGGATGGCCGCTATGGCGAGAACCCGAACCGGCTGCAGCATTATTACCAGTATCAGGTGATCCTGAAGCCGAACCCGCCCAATTTGCAGGAGCTCTATCTCGGCTCGCTGGCGGCGATCGGCGTCGACCCGCTGCTGCACGACATCCGCTTCGTCGAGGACGATTGGGAAAGCCCGACATTGGGCGCCTGGGGTCTCGGTTGGGAATGCTGGTGCGACGGCATGGAGGTGTCGCAGTTCACCTACTTCCAGCAGGTCTGCGGCATCGAATGCGCGCCGGTGGCCGGCGAGCTCACCTACGGGCTGGAGCGGCTGGCCATGTATGTGCAGGGCGTCGACAATGTCTACGACCTCAACTTCAACGGCCGCGAAGGCGACGACAAGGTCACCTATGGCGATGTCTTCCTGCAGGCCGAGCAGGAATATTCGCGCCACAATTTCGAATACGCCAACACGGCGATGCTTTTGCGCCACTTCGAGGACGCCGAGGCCGAGTGCAAGGCGCTGCTCGATGCCGGTGCGCCGGCGTCGAACGACAATCTGCCGATGCACCGCATGGTTTTCCCGGCCTACGACCAGTGCATCAAGGCCAGCCATGTCTTCAACCTGCTCGACGCGCGCGGTGTGATTTCGGTCACCGAACGGCAGAGCTTCATCCTGCGGGTGCGCAATCTGGCGAAGGCCTGCGGTGAGGCATTTTTGAAGACGCAGGCGGGTGGCTTGGCGGCCTGAGTTTCAGGCACGCTTCATCATCTCGAGGGAAGCGTTGATTGGCGACAGCATCTGCCCGCTCGGGCCGGCCATTGTCCGCAATGCCTGCCGTACACCCGGCATCGAGAAGGCGCCGTGAGCCTGCGCGGTGAAACAGGCGCTGAGTGCGAGGATCTGCAGAAGTCTGGATGCCGTTTTCATGGTCGTTCAGCCAATAGTTCCCTGACTGAGCGTGGGTCGCTTCAGCGCTGCATTAGGTTCATGGAAATCTTTGATCCAAGGACGAGCGGGATGGTCTCGTCCCGACAGGGACGGCCAAGATTTCTGAAAACGGGCGTAAATCGGCGATCGCCGCGCCATTCGCTTCCGGAACCATGAAATCAAAAACGAACTGGATTCCGTGCTCGATACGATCTATGCGGCGGTAGAAGAAATCACACCTTGGCACGCGAGACGCCGAAGGCGGTGAGACCGAGACGCCGCCACCCCACCCCGGCGCTGACGCGCCGACCCTCCCCATCGAGGGGAGGGTGAGGAGCTACTATGCCTTACCTGCTTCTAGAACTTCGCTCCGAGGAAATCCCCGCCCGCATGCAGCGCAAGGCGGCGGGCGATCTCAGGAAGATGCTGACCGACGGTCTGGTCGAGGCGGGGCTGACCTATGAGGCGGCACGCGAGTACTGGACGCCGCGGCGTTTGACGCTCGATATCAGGGGCCTGACCGCGCGCTCGAAAGATATACGCGAGGAGATCAAGGGGCCTTCGACATCAGCACCGGAGCAGGCGGTGCAAGGCTTTCTGCGCAAGGCAGGGCTTGCTTCGGTCGCCGAGGCGCATATCCATTCCGACCCGAAGAAGGGCGACTTCTACGTCGCCCATATTTCGAAGCCGGGCAGGGCGGCCGAAGAGATCGTCGCCGAACTGGTGCCGGGCATCATCCGCAATTTCCCATGGCCCAAATCGATGCGTTGGGGGCCGGCCTCGGCCAAGCCTGGCTCGCTGCGCTGGGTGCGGCCGTTGCAATCGATCCTGTGCACCTTCGGCCCGGAGACCGAGGAGCCGGTGGTGGTCGATTTCGAGATCGACGGCATCCGCTCGGGTAACATCACCTATGGCCACCGCTTCCATGCGCCCGATGCCATCACGGTGCGCCGCTTCGGCGACTATGTTTCCAAGCTGGAAGCGGCGAAGGTCGTGCTCGATGCCGACCGCCGCAAGGAGATCATACTTGCCGACGCCCGCAACCTTGCCTTCGCCAACGGGCTCGACCTGATCGAGGACGAAGGGCTGCTGGAGGAAGTGTCGGGACTGGTGGAATGGCCGGTCGTGCTGATGGGCGAGTTCGAGCAGGCTTTCCTGGCCATTCCAGCCGAGGTGATCCGGCTGACCATCCGCGCCAACCAGAAGTGCTTTGTAACATCGCGCCTGATCTCCCCCCTCGAGGGGGAGATGTCGGCGAAGCCGACAGAGGGGGTCGGTACGATCGGACGCGACCTCCTACCTTGGACAGAGGATGCAGGCGCTTCACGCGCGGCGACCCCCTCTGGCCTGCCGGCCATCTCCCCCTCGAGGGGGGAGATTAGCCAGCTTTCCAACCGCTTCATCCTCACTGCCAACATCGAGGCGAAGGACAGCGGCAAGGAGATCGCCCACGGCAACGGCAAGGTGGTGCGCGCACGCCTGTCCGATGCGCTTTATTTCTGGACGACCGACCAGGGCGATTTGCCGGATCTCGGCGAGCTCAAGGCATCGGCGGAAAAATTCGGACTTGACCTGGGCAAGCCGCTCGACCAGCGCATGGCCCGCCTCGACCATCTCGGCGTTACCTTCCATGCCAAGCTCGGCACGCAGGGCGAGCGGGTGGAGCGGATCAAGCGCCTGGCCGAAGAACTGGCGCCGATCGTGGCGCAGTCGATTTCCCCCTTCGAGGGGGAGATGGCCGCGCTCGCCGCCCGAGCGGCTGTCCTGGCCAAGGCCGATCTCACCACTGAAGTCGTCGGCGAGTTTCCCGAATTGCAGGGCGCGATGGGGCGCAAATACGCGCTGCTCCAGGGCGAGCATCCATCCGTGGCCGCCGCGATCGAGGAACACTACAAGCCGCAGGGCCCATCCGACCGCGTACCGAGCGATCCGGTTTCGATCACGGTGGCGCTCGCCGACAAGCTCGACACGCTGGTTGGTTTCTGGACCATCGATGAGAAGCCAACGGGCTCGAAAGACCCGTACGCACTGCGTCGTGCAGCGCTGGGCGTGGTGAGAATATTGGTTGAGAATAGTATCAGATTGAAGCTTCGTTCCACGTTCGCACTCAGCATGGCTAATCATGTAGTTGGCCACCATTTTCGTGGACTCGACCAGAAAACGCAGGCTGCGCAACGTTTGGCCGATCTTGATGTTGGCGAAGAAACCGTTCGTAAGCTGAACGAAATGGTCAATCGGGAGCAAACTCAAGATCGGGCTGTTCAACTTATCACGGAGAGCGAAGATGCAGTGTTACGGGTTGTCGCTGACCTCCTCGCCTTCTTCCACGACCGCCTCAAGGTCTACCTCCGCGACCAGGGCGCCCGCCACGACTTGATCGACGCGGTGCTGGCGGCAGGTTCGCGCCCAATCCCCCCCCTTGTGGGGGAGATGTCGGCGAAGCCCCCAGAGGGGGGCCCTGTCCCGCCGCCCACTCAGCGCGAAGCGCCC
>NZ_JAMYKW010000008.1:0-172476 GCF_040317555.1 Mesorhizobium sp. M1406
GTCCTGTGAAAGGACGACCAGGATCCTCTCGGTCTCCTTCCCACTTCAAACATAGCATGGGAACAACACACAGGATCCTCGGGTCTCCGCGACGGAGCTTCGCTCCTGCTCCGCCCGTGGATGACGAAGGCGGGATGGTTTTGGCTAATTTTCAACGGTCGTATCAGTCCACTCAAGCGAACGATGGATGGTGCCTGACGGCCAAGTTGGAGTCGGTCAAAATCACCGAATCGAGGGACTACGCATCTATCTTGAGCGCGAAAGGCGTGCCTTCAAAGGCATCCGCACCACGCCCGATCGATTCGATCGCCGCGACCATGCGGCCGTTGCGATCAAGCAGCGTGTCGGCCACCGCAATCAGTCGCGGATTGGGTGTCGCGGATGGGGATAGCGCCCGCAGCGTCCGAGCCAGTTCGGCCTCGTCGCGTTTCGGCGCCAGTGCTGCCGCGATAATGTAGGCAGAGGCGGTCGAGCGGCTGATGCCGGCGTAGCAATGCACGACCATCGGCCTTGCCCGGTCCCATCGGCGCGCGAAATCGAGCAGGTTGCGGACATGATCCTCGCCCGGCATGGTCATGCCGTCTTGAGCCACCGCAATGTCGTGCATGACCAGATGCAGATGGTTTTCCCTAGAGATCGAGGCCGGCCGGACCACCTCCGTTCCGGCGGCAAGCAGCGACAGCATGCGGTCGGCGCCGGTCCTGGCCACCGTTTCCTCGATCTTTGCCAGCGAGCAGACATGGATCATTGTTTTGAATCCTTCAATTGATCCTGGCGCCGCGCCGCCCAATCGGCAAGGGCGGATTCGAGCCGCCGCCATTCATCCTGACTCCCCGGTAGGCCGGCGCGCAGGACATGCGGCCGGTCGGCGAAATGCCGAAGCAGGATGCCGCGCTCGCCAAGTGCGGAAAACAGATCGGCGGCATCCGGCAGGCGGAGGAAACGGTACAGTGTGGTGCCGCCCGCGACGGGAATGCCGAAGCGGCCGAACAGTGCATCGAGCCGCGCCGATGCAGCCGCAAGGAATGCCCGCATCGCGTCCTGCCAGCCGATATCGGCAAGCGCGCGGATGCCGTATTCCAGCGCCGGGCCGGCGACGGCCCATGGCCCGAACTGCGTCTCCAGCCATTCGACCGTCGCCGAATCGGAAAGTGCGAACCCGAGCCGCAGCCCGGCAAGACCGAAGAACTTGCCGAACGAACGCAGGACGACGATACCACCCGGCCCGACATCGCCGGCAAGGCTATGTTCGCGCGGGCCGACATCCATGAACGCCTCGTCGACGACCAGCAGCCCGCCCCTGGCGCGCAGTCCGGCGGCCAGCGCCAGCAAACGGTCGCGCTCGATGATGCGCCCATCCGGATTGTTCGGATTGACGACAATGGCAAGGTCGGCGTCCGCCAGCGCTTCGAAATCGTTGACCTCCACCACCTTGTGCCCAGTGATCGCCGCAGCGCGGGCATGTTCGGCATAGGTCGGCCCCAGCACCAGCGCCTTGCCGGGCGCGATCAGCGATGCGACGCGCGGCAACAGGATCTGCGTGCCCGGTGCCGCCGCGATATTGGCTGGCGACGGCGCGCCATAGGTGCTGGCCGCGATCTCTACCAAGTCACGCGTGCGCGCGGCTTCCGGCAATCGCGACAGCGAGGTGGCGGGCAGGTCGAAAAGCGGGTAGGAGTGCGGATTGATACCGGTCGAGAGGTCGACGAAAGGCCGCGAAGCGTTGGGGAAAAGCGCCCTCGCCCGGCCAAGACTTCCACCATGGTCCACCGCTCCTTCAAGAAGCTTCATGTCAGTCCTGATCGCTTTCCTGTCATTAGCCGTCGAATTCGCCCTCGGTTACCCCGACTGGCTGTTTCGCGCCATCGGCCATCCGGTGACGTGGTTCGGCAGGCTGATATCCTTTCTCGACAGCAGGCTCAACCGCGCTGCTGATCCCGACGCGCTGCGTCGCAAGCGTGGTGTCCAGGCGCTGCTGGTCATCGTGCTCGTGCCGGCGGTGATCGGCCTCGGCATGCAGATCCTGCTCTGGTTCGTTCCCATGGGGCTCATCATCACGGCCCTTCTGGCAACGTCGCTTCTGTCGCAGAAAAGCCTTTACGAGCATGTCGAGACTGTGGCGGACGCGCTCGATACCGGCGGCCTCGCTTTGGGCCGCGTTGCCGTCTCGCGCATCGTCGGCCGTGACCCCGAAACGCTGGACAGCGCCGGTGTCAGCCGCGCTGCGATCGAGAGTCTGGCCGAGAATTTTTCCGACGGCATCGTCGCTCCCGCCTTCTGGACCGGAATCGGCGGCCTCGCCGGCGGCGCTGCCTACAAGGCCGCCAACACCGCCGATTCGATGATCGGTCACCGCACCCCGCGCCACGAAGCGTTCGGCTGGGCGGCGGCGCGCTTCGACGATTGGATCAACCTGCCGGCGTCACGGCTGACGGCAGCGCTGATCGTGCTGGCGGCGTTCCTGGTCAAAGGCGCCGATCCCCGCGGTGCCTGGCACGCGGTGTGGCGCGACGCGAAAAAGCACCGCTCGCCCAATGCCGGCTGGCCGGAGGCGGCGATGGCCGGCGCGCTTGGTCTCGCACTCGCCGGGCCGCGCAGCTACGGCGGCGTCTTGGTCGATGACGTCTTCATGGGTGGAGGCGGACGGCGCGAAGCCGACAGCACCGACATAAGGCGGGCGCTGAAACTCTATCGCGTCGCCGACACGCTGCTGATCGCGCTGTTTGGAGTGATCTCGGTGATCGTCATCGTGATGTGATCTCACCCTCCCCCTTGTGGGGAGGGTAAGAAACGCTCAGAACTCAATCCCCTGCTGCGCCTTAACGCCCGCGGAAAAATGATGCTTGGTCACGCCCATCTCGGTGACGAGATCGGCCGCCTCGACCAGCGCCGGCTTGGCATTGCGGCCGGTGACGACGACGTGCAGGCCCTCGCGCCGGGCTTTCAGCGCCGCAACCACCTTGTCGAGATCGAGATAGTCGTAGCGCAGCGCGATATTCAGTTCGTCAAGCACCAGCAGGCTGATCGACGGGTCGGTCATCAGTTCGAGCACCTTGGTCCATGCCGCTTCGGCCGCGGCGATGTCGCGCTTCAGATCCTGCGTTTCCCAGGTGAAGCCCTCGCCCATCGCGTGCCAGACGACGCGATCGCCGAAGACGGCGAAGGCGTCCTTCTCGCCGGTATGCCACTTGCCCTTGATGAACTGGACGACGCCGACGCGCTTGCCGTAGCCGAGCATCCGCAGCGCCAGGCCGAAGGCGGCCGTGGTCTTGCCCTTGCCCGGGCCGGTGTTGACGATCAGCAGCCCCTTCTCGACCGTCTTGCTCGCCACCTCGGCATCCTGCACCGCCTTGCGCTTGGCCATTTTGGCGCGGTGGCGTTCTTCGTCCCTATTGTCGATGTCGGTCATGTCATTTCACCTTGAGCGGAAGTCCCGCCACCATCAGCAGCACCGTATCGGCGATAGCGGCCACCTGCTGGTTGAGGCGGCCGGCGGCATCGCGAAAGCGGCGCGCCAATGCATTGTCCGGCACGATACCCTGGCCAACTTCATTGGAGACCACGAACCAGGACCCGCGCGGCCGCGACAGCACGTCCGCCAGCCGACGGCATTCAAGCTCGAGATCGTGATCGGCCAGCATATGGTTGGTCAGCCACAGCGTCAGGCAGTCGACAAGCACCGGCTGGTCGTCCGGCAAGGCCTTGAGCGCACCGGCGAGATCGAGCGGTGCGTCGATGGTCGTCCAGCCTTCGCCGCGCCGCGAGCGGTGCAGCGCGATGCGCTCGCGCATCTCGTCATCATAGGCTTGCGCCGTGGCGATATAGGCCCATGGCGAGGGCAAGGCCGCCGCCAGGATTTCGGCGTGCGCGCTCTTGCCGGAGCGCGCACCACCGATGATGAAGGTCAGCTTGCTGTCAGGCAAAGCTGTCGCGCAAGCTGGTCGCCGTACCGGAGAAGCGTCCGCGCACCACGCCGACCACCGCGCCGAGCACCAGCCAGAACACCAGATTGGTCAGCGTCACCGCCACCACGAATTGGTGATGCAGGCCTTCCGGGATCAGCGTCTCGAAACTGTCGGGCTGCGGTGCTCCGACGATATGCGGTGCGACGATCAAGGCCACGGCCAGGATCGCCAGCGGCAGCGACTTGCGGAAGGCGATCAGGCCAAGCCCGATGGCGGTCGCCACCACGGTTGCCGTCCACCAGATCTGGCGCTGGGTGAGGTCGGCCGCAGGCATGGCCGGCAGTTCCGGCGGCAGGCCAAGACCCGGCGCCAGCGTGAAAACGGCAAAGCCGGCCAAGCCCCAGAATACGCCTTGACGCCAACCACCGATGCCGCCGGCGAATTCGGAGACCGCAACCAGGATCAGTGCGAAACCGATGCCGGTGACGATGTTGGCAAGCACGCTGAAGGCAAAACGCTCGAAACCGTCCGCCGGCGCCCAACCCTCGTCTCCCGCCGGAGCAATCGCTTCCACCGGGGCCGGCGCCGCAGTGCTCATGGCGGTGGTATCCGTTGCGGCCGGTGCGGCGGCATGGTCGTGGCGGTGGCCACCGCCAGCCTGTTCGTAGACTTCCGCCTTCAGGATAAGCGGCACAGTGGCGTAGGCCTGCATGCAGGCGAGAACGACACCGGCCACAAGCCCTGCGATCGCCGCGATGAACACGACGTTGCGAAACAGGTTCATGATGTCAGATCCTCGTCAGTGGCAGGGAAACGCCATCGAATGGCGATAGTCGTGAGCCGCATTGTGGACCGCATCGATATGCGAGAAGCCGACAAAGCCCATCACGAAGATGCCAAGAAACGCAGCAAGAGCGAGATGCATGAAGCGCGACTGCGAGGAGACGGAGGCGCCGAGGGAGACGGAAGCGGTAGTCATATCTTGTCCTTTCGCCCTCCACCCGAGGGCATCGAAGTCAGTTTCCTGTCGCCGGCAGGTCTCCTGGCTCGCGGATCAGCGCCCTTCCCCACCTTCCCGAAGAAAAATCTTCAGTGGCATATGGAGAGGACTACCGCACACAGTTGCGGGGGCAGCCACGGCATTGGGCGAAACCCGCCCTCACCGCATTCCCTCTTGGCTCCAAAATGGAACCGACGACATGAGCGACTATAGGCAGAATCCTCGCCTCCGGCAAACCAAATTCCGCCGGCAATCATCGCGAATGCGTCGCGCCAGACAAGGGCCGCCGGTGCCACAATTGACATTTTCTTGGCCTTGTATCGGCTGACACCTTCACACGAAGCTAGCCAGGCAGCCCATTGCCGGCGAGCGCGATCCCTACAACGGCCCGACTCGGGCCGAACCGTCGCTGCCGTCATCGACCTGTTGGGATGCAGGCACCTCGGCATGCGGCACTTCCATCAAAGCCCCGAAGATCAAAGCGATTTCGGCAGGTAGCGCCACGTCACAAAACCGCAAATCGCCGCCAGCAGGCCGAGCGTGACGAACACCGAGCCCAAGCCGAAGAAGGCCAGCACCACCGAATAGACCAGCGGCGGCGTCAGTTCGGAAAAGTCGAGATAGGTCCGGTAGACCGCCGCCATCTGCGATCTTTCATAGGAGCGTACCGAGCGCATGAAGGCGGTCGAGCCGAGTGCGTCTAGCGCGATGGTGAAGAAGGCGCCGCCAAGCAGGAAGGCGCCGGCAAGCAGCGGCACGGTCTCACCGACAAAGCCTGCCGCCAGCAGCATGGCCGACATGGCGAAATAGGCAAACGTCATCGTCCTGCGGCCGCCGAAGCGCTTTCCTGCCTTGCCCCAGAAGATGGCCATGAACAGCAGCGCGTTGCCGGCCGAAACCAGCATGCCGCCGGCCAGCTTGCCTTCGCCGGTGATGACCATGAACAGTGGCCCATAGACGAAGAAGGTCGTCCAGAAACAGGAGCGGCCGAAAGCAATCAGCCAGGCCAGTCTGAGCCTGGGCTGCGCGACGAAGCGGCCGATATTGGCGAGCGGATTGACCGGGCGCGTCTTGCCCGGACGAATCGAAGGGTTGTCGCCGAGCCGGTAGGTCCAGAACAGCGCCAGCAAAGCCAGGGCGAAGATCGCCACGGCGCCATGCGCGGCATAGATGCCGAAGCGTGTGTAAAGGAAGATGCCGAGCGTCGGCCCGCCGGTCCAGGCCAGCATCGACCACGCCATGCGCAGCGATTCGGCCTGCATGAAATCCGTCTTACGGATGTGGTCCATGATGTAGAGGTTGAGCGTGATCGACAGCGCGCTGGCGCCCATCACACGGCACAGCATGCCGGCCAGTTGCCCGGCAAGCGTATGCGTGACGAAGAACAGCGAGCCGATGGCCAGCAGGCAGGCGCCTGCCGTGTAGACCCAGCGGCGGGCAAAGCGGCGGATCAGCATCGGCATGAACAGCGTCACCGACAGGCCGAGCATCGCCACGATGGTGTAGAGGATCGAGACGACCTGCTCGTTGTGAAGTATCTCGTAGGCCTGGATCGGGATGACGCTCGACACCGTGGCGCGGGCGAAGGATTCGACCGCATAGAGCGAGGCGAAGGTGCGGGCGTCCGCGGCCTTGAGGGCCGGAAGCCAGATCGGATGACGCACATGAGTGGACATTGCTCTCCCCGAAGCGGATTTGCCGGGCCAAATCTGCCGTGGCGATGCCGACGCCAATAAGAGGAAACCGACGCATACCCGGCAAAAAGCGAAGTCGGCCAAAGGCTTTCCGCCACTGGCCTAAAGCGGCGCCTGATCCTGTCCGCGTTGTCAGGTGCCCGGCCTTCTTTTGCCCGGTGCAACCGTGATAGTCGTTTTGCGGGGCTGAATCAGAATGCGAGACCATGACCATCCAAACGCCGACCGCACCCGTCCAGGATCGACCAAAGCGCATCGTCGCTATCGACATCGTGCGCGGCATCGCGCTGATCGCCATGGCGAGCTACCATTTCACCTGGGATCTGGAGTTCTTCGGCTACACCGATCCCGGCCTGACCGCCTTTGGCTGGTGGAAGATCTACGCGCGCTGCATCGCCTCGACCTTCCTGTTCCTGGTCGGCGTCAGCCTGTATCTCGCCCATGGCCGACAAATCCGCTGGAACGGCTTTTGGAAGCGGTTCGCCATGGTCGCCGGAGCCGCGATCGCGATTTCTGTCGCCACCCGCATCGCCACGCCGGACGGCTTCATCTTCTTCGGCATCCTGCACGAGATCGCGCTCGCCAGCCTGCTCGGTCTGCTGTTTCTTCGCCTGCCGGCCTTGCTGACTCTGGTGGTTGCCGCGCTGGTCATCGCGGCGCCGGTCTATCTGCGCTTCGAGGCCTTCGATCATCCGTGGCTGTGGTGGGTCGGCCTGTCGGCGATCAATCCGCGTTCCAACGACTACGTCCCGCTGTTTCCGTGGTTCGGCACCGTGCTTATAGGCATCGGCTTCACCAGGCTTGCCGCGGCCGCGGGTTTCTTGACGCGGCTGGCGGATCTGGCGCCCGGACGCTGGGCCAACCCGCTGGTCTTCATTGGCCGGCACAGCCTGGCCTTCTACCTCATCCACCAGCCATTGCTGATCGGCTGCGTGTGGCTGTTCTCGCAGATCATGCCGGCACCGGTTGAAACCCCGCAGGTGAATTTCCTGAAAACCTGCCAGTTGTCCTGCGAGCAGTCGCGCGACACCGAGTTCTGTTCGAGCTATTGTGTCTGCATGCTCGATACGCTCGAGGGCGAGGCTACGCTTGATAGGCTCTACAACAACGACCAGACCGCGGAATGGAAGGCGCACCTGTCCGACCTTGCCGGCATGTGCACCGCCAAAACCGACAGCAAATTGATGGAGGAAGGGGCCAAATGACCGAGAACCAGCCGAAGCCGGGGCTCATACCATGGCCGCCGCTGATCTACATCGCAGCCATCGCCATCAGCATCGCGCTGGGCCTGCTTTATCCCCTGCCCTGGATCGGCGATCTCCTCGGCGATATTCTTTTCGCCGCCGGCTGGGTGGCACTGTTCGGCGTCGCGGCACTCTGGTTCACCGCGATCCGCACCATGATCCGGGCCAAGACCACGCTCAACCCCAACGCGGTGCCCGATCACCTCGTCACGTCAGGCCCCTTCGGCATCACCCGCAATCCGATGTATCTGGCCAACACGCTGCTGTTGATCGGCGTCGCCTTTGTCTCGGGCATTGCGTGGTTCCTGCCGCTGGCGTTCATCGCGGCCTACGCCACGCAGAAGGTGGCGATCGAGCGCGAGGAAAAAGTGCTGGCGGCGAAGTTCGGCAAGAAATACCGCGACTACGCGAAACGCGTGCGGCGCTGGATTTGAAGACCCGTTACGTATTGACGCCGAGTTCGACGAGCCGCTCGACACAAGATTCCTCGGCCTGGTCGAGTTCGGCGAGCGTTTCCTCGAGGTCGCGGCGCTTCTGCCTGAGATCCTCGCGCTTTTCCTCGATGCGCTTGATCATCAGCTTGAGTTGACCGACCTCGCCGGGAGGCTCCTTGTACATCTGGATGATTTCGCGGATTTCGTTGATCGAAAAGCCAAGCCTCTTGCCGCGCATGATTTGCCGGATGAGGTGACGATCGGACGGGCGAAATAGCCGTGTGCGGCCACGCCGCACCGGCTGCACCAGTCCTTCATCCTCATAGAAGCGCAGCGTCCGCGTCGATACGTCGAACTCGCGAGTCAACTCGGTGATCGAATAATATTCCCGCATTATCACTCCCACACGCCGGAATTCTGGCGATCGCCATCCGGCGTCGCCTCCGTCCCGAACCAAACCCATGCCATGCCGGAATCGACATGGCGCCCCGCGTCAGCCTCGCACGGCGTTTACGTAAAAGTCAATTGAGGGCGCACGTCAAGGCACGCCGAACCACCATGTGGCGATGCCCAGAAACGCAAAGAAGCCGACGACATCGGTAACGGTGGTGACGAAGACCGCGGAAGCAACCGCTGGATCGACCTTGAAACGGTCGAGCAGCAGCGGGATCAGGATGCCGGCCAAGGCGGCCACGAACATGTTGATAATCATCGCCGCCGCGATGATGCCGCCCAGATTGGGATCGCGGAACCAGGCCGCCGCGACGATACCGATCAGGACGGCGAAGATAATGCCGTTGATGAAGCCGACACCCATCTCGCGGCGAATGATGCGGCTGGCGTTGTAGATGTCGAGATCCCTGGTCGCCAGCGCCCGCACGGTGACGGTCATGGTCTGCGAGCCGGCATTGCCGCCCATGCCGGCGACGATCGGCATCAGCACCGCCAGCGCCACGATATGTTCGATCGTGCGGTCGAACAGGCTGATCACCGAGGCCGCCAGGAACGCCGTCAAAAGGTTGATCAGCAACCACGGAACGCGCGAGCGCGAGGTCGAAAAGATACTGTCGGAAAGCTCTTCGTCGCCGACGCCGCCCATGCGCATCAGGTCTTCCTCGGCCTCCTGCTGGATGACGTCGACGACATCGTCGATGGTCAGCACGCCGACCAGCCGTTCGTTCTCGTCGACGACGGCGGCCGATAAAAGATCGTACTGCTCGAATTCCCGCGCCGCCTCTTCCTGGTCCATGGTGGCGGGAATGGCGTGCCGCGCCTCATGCATCACCTCCTCGACCTTGACCGAGCGCTTGGTGCGCAGGATCTGGTCGAGGTCGATGGCGCCGAGCAGCTTGAAGCTCGGATCGATGACGAAGATCTGGCTGAAGCGGTCGGGCAGGTTGTTGTCCTCGCGCATGTAGTCGATGGTCTGGCCGATCGTCCAAAACGGCGGCACCGCGACGAATTCCGTCTGCATGCGGCGGCCGGCCGTCTCTTCCGGATAATCGAGCGAGCGGCGCAGCCTGATCCGCTCGGTGAACGGCAGCTGCGACAGGATCTCGTCCTGGTCCTCCTGGTCGAGATCCTCGAGAATGTAGACCGCGTCGTCGGAATCGAGCTCCTGCACCGCCTGGGCGATCCGCGCATTGGGCAGATTGTCGACGATCTCCATGCGGATCGCCTCATCGACCTCGGTCAGTGCGGAGAAGTCGAAGTCGGCGCCCAACAGTTCAACCAGCGCGCGGCGCTGGTCGGGGTGCAGCGCCTCGAGCAGATCACCGAGTTCCGATTGATGCAGATCGTCGACTTCACGCTTCAGCGTGAGCGTGTCGCGATCGGCGATCGCGGCACCGATCTGGGCAAGGAAGGACGAAAGGACGGCGCCGTCCTCGCCATAGATGTCGGCGTGGTGCTCTTCGGCGGCCCTGGCGCCGGTTGTCCGTTCGTCCTGGCCTTCCACCAGCGCCTCCCGCCATCGCAATCCTGGAAAAGGTGCAAATCAGGTCTAGAGCATCGAACCCAAAAGTGGAAACCGGTTTTGGGAAAATCCGGTGTTCTGACGGAGATGGACGTCGGCACGATTCGATTTGAGAACTTATCGCTCTAACGCTCGGAATATCAAACGAAATGGGTGCTTTCCCACCTCGCCTGCTTCACCAGGAAAGGTATCGCGTACGTTCACCCGGACAATACCTATACTGTCAAAAACCGGCCGGGTTCCGGTTCAGGACACGCGACAGCGCATGTCGCTGGGGAAAGAGCACCCCAGCGCGATTGGGTCAGAATTGTCCTGGTGCCGGCTCCAAGGCGAACACTTGGATCCGCCTAACTCCGCAACCAGAGCAACCGGACGCCCTTGAAGATAAAGCCGGCGACAACGAAAAAGGCAATCGAAGCGAGGCGCGTCCGCGTCGTCGTCGCCGAACGCAATCCGCTCGTCATATCGGCGCTGCGTGAAATGCTGGAATGCGACGGGCGTTTCGAGCTTGTGGCCTCCGTGCAAAGCGGCAGGCATTTCCTGGACCTGGCGGCGGAGGCGGAGTTCGATGTCGCCGTCATCGGCTGGAAGCTCGCCGACATGGATGGCGCCGATGTCCTTGCCGAGGTCCAGAGCCGCAAGTTCGATGTGCGCATCACGGTCTTTTCCAATGACCACGACATCGGCATCCTGAAGCAATGCGTGCGGCTCGGCGCGCAGGGCTACTGCTTCCAGTTCGACGATCCGCCGATCATCTTCGACACGATCCTGGCCGTCGCGCACGGCCGCATCTGCATCCCCTATATCGACATCAACAAGGTCAACGACACGCCGCTATCGCAGCTCACCGTTCGTGAGCGCGAACTGCTGGCGGTGCTGTCCGACGGTTGGACCAATCTTCAGATCGCGACACGGACCGGTATCTCGGAAAATACCGTGAAGTACCACCTCAAGAATCTTTACGACAAGCTTGATGTCCGCAACCGGGCGATGGCCGTCGCGCTCTATTCGAGCGAGAGGCGCCGCAGTCCCAAGCAGCCTTTCGGGTAGGTCGAGCCCACCCGCGCGCGGCGACAATTTACCCGGCAAGGTGTTGTTGCCGAGCGCCGCCGAAACGACACTCACTCCACAAATTCTGGCACTCGCCACGAATTCTGGCACTAGGAGGAGTTCGCGCATGGCTGGGTTCACCCATCTTTTCATTCCAGGACCCACCAACATCCCGGAGCAGGTCCGGCAAGCGATGAACCTCCCGATGGAGGATATGCGCGCCGCATCATTCCCTGATTTCACGTTGCCGCTGTTTGAAGACATCCGACGGGTCTTCAAGAACGAGACCGGCCGCGTCTTCATCTACCCGTCGTCCGGCACCGGTGCCTGGGAAGCGGCGATGACCAATGTTCTCAGCCCCGGCGACCGCGTGCTGATGTCGCGCTTCGGCCAGTTCTCGCATCTGTGGGTCGACATGGCCGAGCGCCTCGGTTTCGAGGTGGACGTGATCGACTGCGAATGGGGAACCGGCGTGCCGCTCGACCTCTATGCTGAAAAGCTGAAGGCGGACAAGGCGCATCGCATCAAAGCGGTCTTCTGCACGCAGAACGAGACCGCGACCGGCGTCACCAGCGACGTCGCCGGCTGCCGCGCCGCGCTCGACGCCGCTGATCACCCTGCACTCCTCTTCGTCGACGGCGTCTCGTCGATCGGCTCGATCGATTTCCGCCAGGAGGAATGGGGCGTCGATTGCGCTGTCAGCGGTTCACAGAAAGGCTTCATGCTGCCGGCCGGCCTTGGCTTCCTCTCAGTCAGCAAGAAGGCGCTCGTCGCTTCCAGGGTCGCAACGCACCGGCATTGCTTCTTCTCCTTCGAGGACATGATCCGCGCCAACGACGCCGGCTATTTCCCCTACACGCCGGCGACACAATTGCTGCGCGGCCTGCGCGCCTCGCTCGATCTGATCGCCGACGAAGGGCTCGACAAAATCTTCGTCCGTCACCATCGCCTCGCCGAAGGCGTGCGCAAGGCGGTCGACGCCTGGGGCCTGAAGCTTTGCGCGAAGGCGCCGAAATGGCACTCCGACACCGTCAGCGCCATCCTCGTGCCGGAAGGCATCGACAGCGCCGAAATCGTCAAGCGCGCCTACCAGACCTACCGGACGTCGCTCGGCGGCGGTCTCAACAAGGTGTTCGGAAAGGTCTTCCGCATCGGCCATCTCGGTTGGCTGAACGAAGTCATGGTGCTCGCCTCGCTGTCAGCGGCGGAAATGGCGCTCCTTGATTGCGGCGTGCGGCTGGCGCCGGGCTCTGGCGTCGGCGCCGCCATGCAGCACTTCCGCGCCTCGGCCGAGGTGCCTGTCGTCGAGGCGGCGTGAGAGGACGCGAACCATGAGCCACACGATCAACCATCTGAAAAAACTCCGGCTGCAACGCAGCGAACTCGCGGTTCCCGGCTCCAGCCCGGAGATGATCGACAAGGCGGCGAACAGCGCCGCCGACTTCGTCTTCCTCGACATCGAGGACGCAGTGGCTCCGCCGGACAAGGAACGCGCCCGCAAGAACATCATTCAGGCGCTCAACGACATTGACTGGCGCGCCAAGGGCAAGACCGTTTCGGTGCGCATCAACGGCCTCGACACACACTATATGTATCGCGACGTGGTCGACGTGATGGAACAGGCCGGCGATCGGCTGGACACGATCCTGGTGCCGAAAGTCGGTGTGCCGGCAGACCTCTACATGGTCGAGGCCATGGTCAACCAGATCGAGATGGCCAAGGGCTACAAGACCCGTGTCGGACTGGAAGCGCTCATCGAGACGGCACTCGGCATGGCCAATGTCGAGGCGATCGCCGCGACATCAGGCCGCCTGGAGGCAATGCATTTCGGCGTCGCCGACTATGCCGCGAGTTGCAAGGCACGCACCGTCAACATCGGCGGCCTCAACCCGGACTATCCCGGCGACCAGTGGCACTTCGCTCTGTCGCGGATGACCGTCGCCTGCAGGGCCTACGGCCTGCGCGCTATCGACGGACCATTTGGCGATTTCTCCGACCCAGAAGGTTACATCGCTGGGGCAAGGCGTGCTGCGGCGCTCGGCATCGAAGGCAAATGGGCCATCCACCCCTCGCAGATCGCGCTCGCCAATGACGTTTTCTCGCCGCCGGAAAAGGAGGTCACGCGGGCCAGGCGCATCCTCGAAGTGCTGAAGGAGGCGGAGGCGCTGGGTAAGGGAGCGGCCGCGCTCGACGGCAAGATGATCGATGCCGCGTCGGAGCGCATGGCGAGGAACGTATTGGTGGTCGACGAAGCAATAGAACGCGCCAGCCAATCACGCGTCGCCACGCATTGACTGCTTAGGGAGGAAAAATGGACATTCACGAGTATCAGGCCAAGGAACTGCTCGCCCGCCACGGGGTTCACGTCCCGCGCGGCGGCCTCGCCTACAGCCCCGAGCAGGCGACCTACCGCGCCCGCGAGATCGGCGGCGGCAAATGGGTGCTGAAGGCGCAGGTCCATTCCGGTGCCCGCGGCAAGGCCGGCGGCATCAAGCTCTGCGCCAATGACGAGGAAATCTCCGAGGCGGCCGAAGCCATGCTCGGCCGCAAGCTGGTGACCCAGCAGACCGGGCCGCGCGGCAAGCTGATTTCGCGGCTCTATCTCGAGGAAGCCGTCGACATCGCGCAGGAGCTGTATGTCGGCTTCGTTCTCGACCGGAAAGAGGAGCGCGTCATGATCGTGGCGTCGGCCGCCGGCGGCATGGAGATAGAGGATATCGTCGAGAGGGCGCCGGATTCCATCATCCGGACCACGGTCGATCCCGGCGTTGGCATGCAGCGCTTCCAGGCGCGCGAGATCGCCTTCGGGCTTGGCCTGGATCAGAGCCTGATCGGCAAGGCGACCGAAACCATCTTCAGCTGCTACCAGGTGTTCCGCGACTACGACGCCTCGATGCTGGAGATCAATCCGCTGGTGGTCACCCGCGACGGCAACCTCGTCGCGCTCGACGCCAAGATGTCGTTCGACGAGAACGCGTTGTACCGGCGGCCGGAAATCTCCGAGCTGCGCGACAAGAGCCAGGAAGACCCGCGTGAAACCTTCGCTAGCGACCGCGGCCTTTCCTATGTCGGCCTCGATGGCAATATCGGCTGCATCATCAACGGCGCCGGCCTCGCCATGGCAACGATGGACATGATCAAGATCGCCGGCGGCGAGCCGGCGAACTTCCTGGACATCGGCGGCGGCGCCTCGCCGGAGCGGGTCGCGAAATCGTTCCGTGCCGTGCTTGGTGACAAGAATGTCGAGACCATCCTGGTCAACATCTTCGCCGGCATCAACCGCTGCGACTGGGTCGCCGAGGGCGTCGTCAAGGCGATCCGCGAAGTCGGCGTCAACGTGCCATTGGTGGTGCGGCTTGCCGGCACCAAGGTCGAGGAAGGGCGCCGCATCCTGGCCGATTCCGGCGAGGCGGTGATCGTTGCCGAAACGCTGGCGGAAGCCGCCGAAAAAGCCGTCGCCGCCTGGCGCTCGGTGTCGCTCAAGAAAGCAAGCTGAGGGAGTTCCAAATGGCAATCCTGCTCAATCGCGGTACGCGGGTCATCGTCCAGGGCTTCACCGGCAAGATCGGCAGCTTCCATGCCGAGGACATGAAGCGCTATGGCACCAAGCTCGTCGGCGGCGTGACGCCTGGCAAGGGCGGGCAGACGCATCTCGGCCTGCCCGTTTTCAACACCGTCAAGGGAGCCGTTCGCGAAACCCGCGCCGAGGCCAGCATCGTCTTCGTGCCGCCGCCTTTCGCCGCCGACTCCATCATGGAAGCCGCGGATGCCGGGATAAAACTCTGCGTCTGTATCACCGACGGCATCCCCTCGCAGGACATGATGCAGGTCAAGCGCTACATGCGCCGCTACCGTTTTGAGGACCGCATGCGGCTGATCGGGCCTAACTGCGCCGGGGTGATTACGCCCGGACAGGCACTGATGGGCATCATGCCGGGCAGCATCTATCTCCCCGGCCGCGTCGGCATCGTCGGGCGCTCGGGCACGCTCGGCTATGAGGCCGCCTCGCAGATGAAGGCGCTTGGCATCGGCGTCTCGACCAGCGTCGGCATCGGCGGCGATCCGATCAACGGCTCGTCCTTCAAGGACATTCTGAAGCTGTTCGAGCAGGACGACGAAACCGATGCCGTGGTGATGATCGGCGAGATCGGCGGACCGCAGGAAGCGGAAGCAGCGATCTGGGCGCGCGACAACATGCGCAAGCCGCTGATCGCCTACATCGCCGGGCTCTCCGCGCCGAAAGGCCGGCGCATGGGCCATGCCGGCGCCATCATCTCGGCCTTCGGCGAATCGGCGCAGGAAAAGGTCGAAATCCTGAAAGAGGCCGGCGTCGCCATCGTGCCGACGCCATCGTCCTTCGGCGAGGTCGTGGCCGATACCCTGGCCCGGAAGAAGGCCGCCTGATCTACGACTAGGCGGCTTTCAGGGCACCTGAAAAAAGCGAAGTGGGCGGCGTGGTCTGAATGACGCGCCGCCGCTGCCGTTTCGACCCTCGGGAAGCCCTGTGGCCGCGACGTGTCATCGCTTGCCGCCCCGGCTCTCCAGAACCAATATTGTTTAGGGAAATTATGGTGCGGTCGAGAAGACTCGAACTTCCACGGGTTGCCCCACAGCGACCTCAACGCTGCGCGTCTACCAATTCCGCCACGACCGCACGTGGTAGAGCCGGAACCGACCGGCTCGCGGCGTGTAGCAAATCGTTTCCGGCGAAACAAGTGCGCGACACGTAATAATCGCCAGCCATTTTGGCATAACGGTCAAGAAGCTTGAAACGCCCCTCGAACTGGACGTTTTGCCCGATTGCCGTCATATGAAGGACTAGGCATGTCGTCCAAAAGGCGCCGAGCGGTTTCGGGACTACGACATGAACAAGACAACACCCGGGGCATGTCGCGCATTTGAAATGACGCGCCGTGGACGAGAGCCGTGATGACAGAACGCAGCCAGATAGCCACGTCGTTCCTGCCCCTGCCCGGCTCGGCACCGGTCGAGTGGCTGATCGAGCCCGGCCTCACCGCCTACCCCGATGCGATCACCTTCATGGAGGCGCGCGCCGAGGCGATCCGCAGCGGGGCGGCCGGCGAAATGGTCTGGCTGGTCGAACATCCCCCGCTCTACACCGCCGGCACCAGCGCCCGCGGCGAGGATCTGATCGACGCCAACCGCTTCCCGGTGTTCGCGGCGGGACGCGGCGGCGAATACACCTATCATGGGCCGGGCCAGCGGGTCGCCTATGTCATGCTTGATCTCAAGCGGCGGCGCGAGGATGTCCGCGCCTTTGTCGCCGCGCTCGAACAGTGGATCATCGGCACGCTCGCCGCCTTCAACGTGCAAGGCGAGCGTCGCGAGGACCGGGTCGGCGTCTGGGTGGTGCGGCCGGATCGCCCTGCCTTGCCGGACGGCTCGCCGGCCGAAGACAAGATCGCCGCAATAGGCATCAGGCTGCGGCGCTGGGTGAGCTTTCACGGCATCGCCATCAATGTCGAGCCGGACCTCGACCATTTCAGCGGCATCGTGCCCTGCGGCGTACAGGACCACGGCGTCACCAGCCTCGTCGACCTCGGCCTTCCCCTGACAATGGCCGACCTCGACCTGGCGCTGAAATCCGCCTTCGAGGACGTGTTCGGCCCCGCCACGGCTTTGCCTGTCGAAGCCGCTCGCAAGGCCGGTTGATTTCTCCTGATCCGGTACGGCTCAAATTAGCTGCACGGAGGCCCACAGAACGCCGTAGCCATGAATGGCGAACACCGCCAGCAGCGCGCCGGCAATGACGAAGCGGTCGATGGTGCGGATCGGCTTCAGCTCGTGACGTGGCTTGACCCCGCTGCTCATCGTCAGGAGGCTGAGGATCGAAAACACCGCTCCTGTAGCGAGCAGGAAGTTGGAGGAAAAGCCGGCCTGCCAACCCACCGCCAGAAAGGCCGAGAGCAGGAAGAACGAGGCCAGCGCCAGCGCGACCGGCTCCGGACAGATCTGGCGCAGCACTTGGCCGCCGTCGAACTTCCACACCGGCACCAGATTGGCGATGTTGAACAGGGCGGCGAAGCCCGCCAGCGTCGCCAGCAGCCCAGCCGCCAAGTGATGCCCTTCCGCGCCGGCAAAGGTGCTGGCGGCGATTGCGATCGGCACCAGGAAGGCGGAGAAGCCGGCGCCCATCAATGCCACGAAGGCGACCTCGAAGCGGCTGTCATAGGGCCGCCCGCCAATGGCGATGCCACCGAGCAATGGAATGAAGATCATCCGTGCCCTGTTGTGACCCATCAGCCGAAATGCGGCCATGTGCCCGAGCTCGTGCAAGGCCACGACCGATGTCAGGATCGCGGCCAGTGCCAGCCCGCCGAAGTGAAGGCCGAAGAACGGCCACAGGATCAACGCCGAAAGACCGGCGAACCCGATCTGGCTGAGCGGATGCTCGAACCAGCCGCCCTTGCGATACTGCCCGGTCCGCGTCCAGCGCCGCAGTTTGCCGAGTTCGCGGCGCATGGCGAAATAGCGGAACACCAGGAAGGCAACACCGCGATAACGATCGGTCTGGCTGAGCGTCACCCGCGTGCCGTTGCCCTCGGAAACGAGTTCAGCGGTTTCGCGATAGTCCTTCCAGAACGAAGCGTCGAGCGCGGTGTCCTCGATGACGCGCATCGAGAACCGGCTGCCCTCGACGACGTCTTCAAACCGCGACCTGCGCTCGATCGGCCTGCCGTCGCGTCCTTCCCAGGACAGCGTGATGCGGGCCACGCCCTCGCCGTCCGGCGCCTCGGCGGAAAGGATCTCGCCGGACCAGCCGGCATCGCTGCCATGCGGCCACAGCGCCTGCCAGAGGCGCTGCCGGTCCGCTGCTATCACGCGGCTGAGCCGGACTGTGCGCAGACCAAGCGGCACGGTCATCAAGAGAAAGATCAGCCCGAGATTGCTGGCCACGAGAATGGCCGTGACGATGGGCGACACCTGACGTTGCTCCCTGTCTTTCAGGGCACCCTAACGTCGCGGCGGCAAGAAAAGCTTAACGGCGGAGCGGCCCTGTCCCTTCCGGAACAGCGGCGGCGAACGCCGCCAAATCACATGGCTCCGATCCAGATCGCCATGGAAACGAGAAAGGTGCTCATGCAAACCAGTGAGATGACATCCTGAACCAGATCGGTCATAACTCTCTCCTGTTGTTGATATGTTCGTATTTTGTTCTAATTTTGTTCAAATGTCAACGCGCACAATCCGGCCGCGTCCGGAATTTCCGGGCGATCAAATCGGCAGGGTTAAGAAAAGGTTGATCGGCGCACGACAGTTGCCCAGTACCGACCAGAGCACGTCGAGACTCAGGTCAGGCCGAGCCGAGAATGGTGGATTCCGAGAGCCGGAGCGGAGCGTACTTTTGGGTACGTGAGCACCGGAAGCGCAGGAAGCCGCCTTTCGCAGGCCGGCCTCACCTGAGTATCGCCGTGCCCTAGAGCGGCACCACTTTGCCGTCGGCGAGCGTCACCCGCCGGTCCATGCGCGATGCCAGCTCGTGATTGTGGGTGGCGATCAGCGCCGCGAGGCCCGATTGCTTGACCAGCGCCGCCAGCGCCTCGAACACGTAGGAGGCGGTGACCGGGTCGAGATTGCCGGTCGGCTCATCCGCCAGCAGCACCAGCGGCGCGTTGGCAACGGCGCGGGCTATGGCGACGCGCTGCTGCTCGCCGCCGGAAAGCTCGGACGGCCGGTGCGACGCGCGCTTGCCGATCTGCATGTAATCGAGCAGCTGTGCCGCGCGCTCGGCCGCGTCCTTGCGGCTCAGCCCTTTGATGAGCTGCGGCATCATGATGTTTTCCAGCGCCGAGAATTCCGGCAGCAAATGATGGAACTGATAGACGAAGCCGACATCGTTGCGGCGGATCGCCGTGCGCTCGTCGTCGGAGAGCCGCCCGCAGGCACGGCCGGCGAGGATGACGTCGCCGGCGTCGGGACGCTCCAGCAGGCCGGCAGTGTGCAACAGCGTCGACTTGCCGGTGCCCGACGGCGCCACCAGCGCCACCATCTCACCGCGCTTCAGCGAGAAATCGGCACCGTTCAAGATAGTGAGCTTGCGCGGCCCCTGGACATAGTGCCGCTCGACGCTCTTCAGCTCGATAATGGCCTCGGCCATCACTCGTACCTCAAGGCTTCGACGGGATCGAGGCGCGCGGCCCGCCATGCCGGAAACACCGTTGCCAGGAACGACAGGCCGAGCGCCATCAGGATTACATAGGTCGTCTCGCGCGGATCCATCTTCGCCGGCAACTGGCTGAGGAAATAGAGTTCCGGGTTGAACAGAACCTTGCCGGTCATCCACGAGAAGAACTGGCGGATCGATTCGATGTTGGTGCAGATCAGCACGCCGAGCAGCACGCCGGCGAGTGTGCCCGTCACGCCGATCGCCGCACCCGTCATCAGGAAGATGCGCAGGATGGCGCCACGTGAGGCCCCCATGGTGCGCAGGATGGCAATGTCATGTCCCTTGTCCTTCACCAGCATGATCAGGCCTGAGATGATGTTCAACGCCGCCACCAGCACGATCAGCGTCAGGATCATGAACATGACATTGCGCTCGACCTGCAGGGCGGAGAAGAACGTCTCGTTGCGCTGGCGCCAGTCGACCATGTCGATCGGCCGCTGCGCCGCCGCCTCCACCTTCGGTTTCAGCGCGTCGACATCGTCGGGATTGTCGACATAGATCTCGATCGTCTGCGCCCGGCCGTCCATATTGAAATAGAGCTGCGCCTCGGAGAACGGCATGTAGACGATGGAAGTGTCATATTCCGACATGCCGACTTCGAAGATCGCGGCGATCTTGTAGCCCTTCATGCGTGGCGTCGTGCCAATCGGGGTCACGTCGCCGTCCGGCGAGATCAAGGTGACGGTGTCACCAAGCGTCAAGCCGAGATTCTCGGCCATGCGCTTGCCGATGGCCACGCCCTCGCCGGAGTCGAAATCGGCGATCGAGCCCTGCTTGATGTTGCTGGCAACGATCGAGATCTTGCTGAGATCCTCGCCGCGGATGCCGCGCACCAGCGCGCCGGTTCCGCCGCCGACATTGCCTTGCGCCAGCACCTGGCCATCGATCAGCGGGATGGCGTATTTGACGCCTGATACACCGTTGATGCGGCCGGCGACCTGCGCATAGTCCTCAAGCGGCGAATCGAGCGGCTGCACGATGAGATGGCCGTTGACGCCGAGGATGCGCGTCAGCAGCTCCGCGCGGAAGCCGTTCATCACCGCCATCACCACGATCAGCGTGGCGACCCCCAGCATGATGCCGAGGAAGGAGATCGAAGCGATCACCGAGATCACCGTCTCCTTGCGCCGCGAGCGCAAATAGCGCCACGCGACCATGCGCTCGAAGATGGAAAAAGGCCCGGCGCCTGCCGATCTTGCCGCCACCGCCTCGATCATGCGGCGACACCGAAGCGCTTCTTCACGTCCGCGACCGGCAGCGTCTCACGCTCGCCGGTCTTGCGATTCTTGATCTCGATCTCGCCGGCAGCCACGCCGCGCGGTCCAACGATCACTTGCCACGGCAGGCCGATCAGATCGGCGGTGGCGAACTTGCCGCCGGGCCGCTGGTCGGTGTCGTCATGGAGCACGTCCTTGCCGGCAGCCACGAAAGCGGCATGCAGCTCGTCGCAGACGCGGTCGCACTCGGCATCGCCCGCCTTCATGTTGATTAGCCCGATGTCGAACGGCGCCACCGCCTCCGGCCAGATGATGCCGTTGTCATCGTGGCTCGCTTCGATGATCGCCGCGACAAGGCGCGACGGACCGATGCCGTAGGAGCCGCCGGAGACGAAATGATCCTTGCCGTCGGGCCCGGTCACCTTGGCGCCCATCGGCTTGGAATATTTGTCACCGAAATGGAAGATGTGGCCGACCTCGATGCCGCGAGCCGAAACCTTGTCGGTTTCCCCGATCTTTTCCCACGCCGCCTCGTCATGCATCTCGTCGGTGGCGGCGTAAGGCGTCGTCCACGTCTTGACGATGTCGCCGATCTCGGCGTCGTTGGCGAAGTCGGTCTTCTCTCCGGGCACATCAAGCGAAAGATAGTCGCGGTGGCAGTAGACCTGGCTCTCGCCGGTGTCGGCGAGGATGATGAATTCATGGCTGAGATCGCCGCCGATCGGCCCGGTGTCGGCTCGCATCGGGATAGCCTGCAGGCCCATGCGGGTGAAGGTCCTGAGATAGGACACGAACATCCTGTTGTAGGCCGCCTTGGCGCCTTCGAAGTCGAGGTCGAAGGAATACGCGTCCTTCATCAGGAATTCCCTGCTGCGCATGACGCCGAAGCGCGGCCGCACTTCGTCGCGGAACTTCCACTGGATGTGGTAGAGATTGAGCGGCAGGTCCTTGTAGGATTTGACATAGGCGCGGACGATCTCGGTGACCACTTCCTCATTGGTCGGGCCGTAGAGCATGTCGCGGTCCTGCCGGTCCTTGATGCGCAGCATCTCCTTGCCATAGTCGTCGTAGCGGCCGCTTTCGCGCCACAGATCGGCCGACTGGATGGTCGGCATCAGGATTTCCAGCGCACCGGCGCGATCCTGCTCCTCGCGGATGATGCGGCAGACCTTGTCCAGCACCCGCTTGCCGAGCGGCAGCCATGAGAAACTGCCCTGCCCCTGCTGGCGGATCATGCCGGCGCGCAGCATCAGCCGGTGCGAGACGATCTCGGCCTCGCGCGGATTTTCTTTGAGAATGGGCAGGAAATAGCGCGACAAACGCATGGACTGGTCCGTGAGTGAGAATGGCCGCGCGGGAATCGGCGCGGCACGGGCTTGCTTGCCCCGGCTTCATAGCCATTTCATGGCGGAATGGAAACCCGGACGCACTGGCCCGAAAATCGGAAATTGATTTTCAAAAATACCGCGGTGCTGGGAGTAAAACTATTGCAGTGTACCTCGCGCGTCCGGCAAACGCGCGGCGTTCCAAGGCGCCGCATTTGCCCCGCGCGCCTTAGTGGTCGTTTCCCAAGCAACGCCTGCCGCACTATTGTGCAGTGCAGCACGAGAATGCCCGTTTCAAGGCAAAATTCTTCGTGACATTTTCATTCGCGTTAGGCTAATGTGCCCTGATAACCGAGAGGGTGGAAAAAAATCCGCTCTCCTACGCGGTCAAAGTCTTGGGAGGATGCGATCTAGGCGCGGTTACTCGCTGCCGCCGGAAACCGGAAACAGATCGGACGCGTTTAAATTGCAAGGCCTTGTGCCTTGCATTTTTTTTGTGCAATCATCCGCTTAGCGCAACGAGTTGCCAAACTACCTTACCTGGCGGCAGCACTCGCGCAGCCGCAAACGGCACGGCATTCCTGTTCTGAACGCGCACGATTCCGACTGATAAAAACGCCCTTGCGGGACGGTCTATTTGGTTGGGGTTTGGTTGAATTCCGGCACGATGTGCGGGATGTCGTCGAGGCTGTATCCCAGCCCATGCGTCAGGCCATAAAAAATGCCCATGAGGACGCCCGTGGCGATGGTGGTGCGGATCACGGCGCGCAGCATATGGGGCCCGCGCGGCGCGCTCGGAACCGTGCCCAGCGTCACATCATGGTCGTCATCCTGCGTCTTCACGCTGAACGGCAGCACGGCAAACAGCACCACCCACCAGGTCGCGAAAAACAGGGCGGTGAACGAAACCCAGCTCATGATTGCTCCAGTTCGATCAGCGTGCCGAAGAAATCCTTCGGATGCAGGAACAGCACCGGCTTGCCGTGCGCGCCGGTTTTCGGGTTGCCGTCGCCCAGCACGCGGGCGCCGGCAGCCTTGAGCCGGTCGCGCGCGGCGAGGATGTCGTCGACCTCATAGCAAAGATGATGCATGCCGCCGGAAGGGTTCTTCTCCAGGAAGGCGGCGATCGGCGACCCCTCGCCCAAGGGCTCCAGAAGTTCGATCTTGGTGTTGCCGACATTGACGAACACCACGGTGACGCCATGCTCCGGCAGCGCCCGCGGCTCCGTCACGTCCGCGCCGAGCGTATTGCGATAGACGGCGACGGCGGCAGCCAGATCCGGCACGGCAAGCGCGACATGGTTCAGACGTCCGAGCATAGGGTGCTCCGTGGGAATGGTGAATGGTGAATGGTGAATGGTGAATGGTGAATGGTGAATGGTGAATGGTGAACCCAATCTCGATCACCACAGGACGTCGAGCACTATTCACTATTCACTATTCACTATTCACTACCTAGTCACAAACACCGTCACCAGCGGCTTCTTGCCCCAGGCTTCGTTGGCGGCGCCGCGCACGGCGCGCCGGACTGCTTCCTGCACAAGATCGAGGTCTTTTCGGCGCTGACGGGGGATCGAGTCCACCGCGCCGATTGCCGCATCGATCATCAGGTCCTCGAGCGTCTCACCACGCCCATCGGCCTCGGCGACGCCGATGGCGACCAGGTCGGGATCACCGGCCAGTTCATATTTGTCGTCGAGCACGACATTGACCGCGACATGGCCGGCAAAGGACAGTTTGCGCCGGTCGCGGATGCCCATCGCCTGATCGGTGCCGATCAATCTGCCGTCCTTGTAGACGCGGCCGAACGGCACCTGGTCGATAATGGTGGCGGGGCCGGGAGCAAGCCTGAGCATGTCGCCGTCGCGCACCTGCGCCACCTGGCCGATGCCAGACGTCGACATCAGCGATCCCTGCGCCACCAAATGCGCCGCCTCGCCATGCACGGGAACGCCGATCTGTGGGCGCACCCATTCATACATCTTGCGCAATTCGCTGCGCCGCGGATGGCCGGAGACATGCACCAGCGCGTCGCCGTCCTCGATGATCTTGATGCCGAGGTCGATGAGGCGGTTCTTGATCTCGAGGATCGCCTTCTCGTTGCCCGGAATGGTGCGCGAGGAAAACACCACCGTGTCGCCGGCCGTAAATGATACCGATTTCATCTCGTCGCGCGACAGCTTGGCCAATGCGGCAAGTGGCTCACCCTGGCTGCCGGTGCAGATGATGACGAGGTTCTCGCGCGGGATGAAACCAAAATCCTCCTCGGCGATGAACTCCGGCAGCCCATCCATGTAGCCGAGTTCGCCAGCCACATCGATCACCCGCTTCAGCGAGCGGCCGAGCACCAGGCACTGGCGGCCGGCATCCCGAGCCGCCCTGGCGATGGAGACGATGCGTCCGACATTGGAGGAAAACGTGGTGACGGCGACACGGCCCTTGGCGGCCTGGATGACGCCTTTCAGTCCTTCGCCGACCGCGACCTCCGACGGCGACTCGCCTTCCCGCAGCGCGTTGGTCGAATCGCAGATCAGCGCCAGAACGCCCTTGTCGCCATAGGCGCGGAAACGCGCCTCATCGGTCTTCGGCCCGATCGTCGGCTCCGGATCGATCTTCCAGTCACCGGTGTGGATGACGGTGCCGACCGGCGAGGTGATTGCCAGCGACATTGGCTCGGGAATGGAGTGCGCGACCGGAATGGCTTCGATCTCGAACGGACCGACGGTGAATTTCTCGCCTGCTCTGTAGATCGTCACCGGTATTTTCGGTGCGCCCTGCTCGCCTTGCCGCTTGGCTTCGAGCAAGCCGGCGCTGAATGGCGTCATCCAGACCGGCGCCTTCAGCTTCGGCCATGTGTCGAGCAGCGCGCCATAGTGGTCTTCATGCGCATGGGTGATGACGATGCCGCGCAGATTGGCGAGGTTCTCCTCGATGAAGCGCGTATCGGGCAAGATCAGATCGACGCCCGGATGCGCGGCATCGGGGAAGGTCACACCGACATCGATGATGATCCACTCGCGCGCACTGGGCGGACCGTAGCCGTAAAGAGCGAAGTTCATACCGATCTCGCCAACGCCGCCGAGCGGCACGAAGACGAGTTCGGCGTTTTCCGCTTTCGCCATGATTTTTCCCTTCCTGGTCCTCAGACCAAGTCCATAAAGCAATTCCAGGAAAAGTGTCTAACGGTTTTCCCACAGGAATTGCATGAAAACAAACACTTAGAGCCGTTAGCGAACGGCTCTAAACGCGGGCAGACGCGACCGCGCCGAAATGCACGTCGCCGGCGGCGATCGTCAGAACAGAACCTTCATCGTCGCGGATCACGAAACGGCAGTCCTCGTCAATGGTTTCAAACACCCCACGCAGCACATTACCGTCAATTCTGACAGCAACCTGCTCGCCGAGCCCCGCCGCGCGAGCCAACCAGCGTCGCCTGACGGCCGCAAGTCCGCGGCCTTCGTCCCACAACCTGGCATTCTCGCTCCAGGCATCCGACAGCGCCAGGAACAGTGTTTCCGCATCGCATGTCGCGCCCAGCGCGTTGAGTGATGTTGCCGGATAAGGCAAATCCTCGGGGTATGCCACCGCATTCACGCCGATGCCGACCGCCACCGCGAAACGGCCGCCGTCCAGGATCGCCGATTCCAGCAGGATGCCGGCCAGCTTGGCGCCCGAGGCAAGCACGTCGTTCGGCCATTTCAGCTCGAAACGATTCTTTCCCTCACTGCCGCCGTCGAGGCCGATGGCGATCCGCCCCTTCGGCACCACGGCATCGAGCGCATCGGCCAGCGCCAGCCCGGCGACGAAGCCCAGCGTTGCGGCAAGGCGAAGCTCGGCACTGGTGATGACGAGCAGTGTCGCCGCCAGATTGCCTTCCGGCGTCGCCCAGACGCGGCCACGTCGTCCGCGCCCGCTTTCCTGTCTTTTGGAAACGACCCACAGCCTGCCCGGATCGCCCGCCCTTGCATGGTCCAGCGCCAGCGCATTGGTTGAGCCGACGCTGTCATGCGCTTCGAGCCGGAACCCTTCCGACGCCGAGGTTGGAGCCAGCCGAAATACCATGCCGTCTAGAAAAACGTCTTGGCGGCGGCTTCGGCATAGGTGCCGATCGGTCCGCCGATCAGCACATAGAACAGCACGAAGGCGCCGGAGACGCCGAGGACGACACGCAATTCGCTCGCCATCGGCACGAAGCCGCCAACCGGTTCGTCGAACCACATGATCTTGATGATGCGCAGGTAATAATAGGCGCCCACGACAGAGGCCAGCACACCGATGATCGCCAGCGCGTAGAGATTGGCATTGATGGCGGCGAGGAAGACGTACCATTTCCCCCAGAAGCCGGCGAGCGGCGGGATGCCGGCAAGCGAGAACATCAGGATGGTCAGGATCGTCGCCATGATCGGATTGGTCGACGACAGGCCGGCCAGGTCGCTGATCTGCTCGACATTGCCTTCCTTGCGCCGCATGGCGAGAATGAAGGCGAAGGTGCCGAGCGTCATCACCAGATAGATCAGCATGTAGATGGCAACGCCGCGCACGCCGGCCTGGCTGTTGGCGGCAAGGCCGACCAGCGCGTAGCCCATATGGCCGATCGAGGAGTAAGCCATCAGCCGCTTGATGTTGGTCTGGCCGATCGCGGCGAAAGCGCCGAGCGCCATCGAAGCGATCGAAATGAAGACGATGATCTGCTGCCAGTCGGCGGCGATCGGCTTGAACGCGCCCATGGTGACGCGCACGATCAGCGCCATCGCCGCCATCTTCGGTGCCGCCGCCAGGAAGGCCGTCACCGGCGTCGGGGCGCCCTCGTAGACGTCGGGCGTCCACATGTGGAACGGCACCGCCGAGATCTTGAAGGCAAGGCCGGCCAGCACGAAGACGAGACCGAAGACAAGGCCAAGCTGGCGCTCGCCGCCGCCCAGTGCCGTTGCGATCTCCTGAAAGCCGGTGTTGCCGGTGTAGCCGTAGACCAGGCTGATGCCATAGAGCAGCATGCCCGACGACAGCGCGCCGAGGACGAAATATTTGAGGCCGGCCTCGGTCGAGCGCAGATTGTCACGATTGATCGCGCACAGCACATAGATCGCCAACGACTGCAGCTCGAGGCCGAGATAGAGGCCGATCATGCCGTTGGCGGAGATCATAAGCATCATGCCGAGCGTGCAGAGCAGGATCAGTACCGGATATTCGAACTTGTCGAACCGTTCCGCCTTGGCAAAGCGCATCGACATAACCAGCGTCACCGCCGAGCCGACCAGCGCCAGCACTTTCATGAAGCGGGCGAAGGTATCCTGGATGAAGGCATTGCCGTAGGCGCTGCCCTGCACGGTATGGAAGATCAGCCAGGCGCCTGATATCACCAGCACGGCGACCGCAAGGCCGGTCACCGTGTTGGCGGTGTTGGCGCGCGAATAGGCCCCGACCATCAGCAGCGCCAGCGCGCCGACGGCAAGGATCAACTCTGGCGTCGAGAGCGACAGGCTGGAAAGAAGGTCCGGCGTCATGTTTCGCAAAACCTCTGGTCAGTTCGCCGCCGCGGTCTGCGCGGCGCCGATGGATGCAGTGACATTGGTGACGAGCGACTTGACCGATTCGGCCGTCGCGTCGAAGACGGGCGCGGGATAGACGCCGAAGAAGATGACCAGCACGACCAGCGGGTAGATGATCACCCTCTCGCGCGGCGACAGATCCAGCAGGTTTTTCAGGCTGTCCTTGGTCAGCGCGCCGAAGATCACCCGGCGATAGAGCCAGAGTGCGTAGGCGGCCGACAGGATGACGCCGGTGGCGGCGAAGAACGCCACCCAGGTGTTGACCCGGAACACGCCGAGCATGGTCAGGAATTCACCGACGAAGCCGCTGGTACCGGGCAGGCCGACATTGGCCATGGTGAAGATCATGAACACGGTGGCGTATTTCGGCATGTTGTTGACCAGGCCGCCATAGGCGTCGATCTCACGCGTGTGCATGCGGTCATAGATGACGCCGACGCACAGGAACAGCGCGCCGGAGACGAGGCCGTGGCTGAGCATCTGGAAGATGGCGCCCTGCACGCCTTCCTGGTTCATGGCGAAGATGCCCATGGTGACGAAGCCCATATGGGCGACCGACGAATAAGCGATCAGCTTCTTCATGTCCTCCTGCATCAGCGCCACCAGCGAGGTGTAGATGATGGCGACGACGGAGAGTGTGAACACCAGCGGCGCGAACATCTCGGACGCCAGCGGGAACATCGGCAAGGAGAAACGCAGGAAGCCGTACCCGCCCATCTTCAAGAGGATGGCGGCAAGGATGACCGAGCCCGCGGTTGGTGCCTCGACGTGCGCGTCCGGCAGCCAGGTGTGCACCGGCCACATCGGCATCTTCACCGCGAAGGATGCGAAGAAGGCGAGCCATAGCCATGTCTGCATGTTGGCGGGGAAATTGTGCGTCAACAGCGTCGGGATGTCGGTCGTGCCGGACTGATAGAACATCGCCATGATGGCGAGCAGCATCAGCACCGAGCCGGCCAGCGTGTAGAGGAAGAACTTGAACGAGGCGTAGACGCGCCGCTTGCCGCCCCAGACGCCGATGATGATGAACATCGGGATCAGGCCGGCTTCGAAGAAAACGTAGAACAGCACGATATCGAGCGCGCAGAACACGCCGATCATCAATGTTTCGAGCAGCAGGAAGGCGATCATGTAGGCCTTGACGCGCTTCTCGATCGATTCCCAGGACGCCAGGATGCAGAGCGGCATCAGGAAGGTCGTCAGGATGACGAACAGCATCGAGATGCCGTCGACGCCCATATGGTAGGAAATGCCGGAGTCGAGCCAGGCGACCTTCTCGACGAACTGGAAGCCGGACTGCGAATTGTCGAAGCCGGTCCAGATGAACAGCGAGACGACGAACGTGAACGTCGTCGTCAACAGCGCGATGGCGCGGATGTTGCGGCGCGCGTTTTCACTGTCATCGTTGATGAACAGGATGAGCAGCACACCAACCAGCGGGAGGAAGGTGACCAGCGAGAGGATTGGCCAGGCGGTCATCAGAGCATCATCCAGGTGACGAGTGCGGCAACGCCGATCAGCATGGCGAAGGCATAGTGGTAGAGGTAGCCGGTCTGCAGCTTGACGACGCGGTTGGTGACATCGACGACGCGCGCCGAGATGCCATCCGGACCAAGGCCGTCAATGACGGTGCCGTCGCCGGTCTTCCACAGGAAATGGCCAAGGCGCTTGGCGGGTCGCACGAACAGGAAATCGTAGAGCTCGTCGAAATACCACTTGTTGAGCAGGAAGGCGTAGAGCCCGCGATGATGGGCCGCCAGATTGACGGGCATTTCCGGCGAGCGGATGTAGAACTTCCAGGCCACAGCGAAGCCGATCAGCATGGCGATGAACGGCGATAGTTCGACCCACAGCGGCAATTCGTGGATCTCGTGCAATATGTGGTTGTCCGGCAGCGTGAACAGCGACGCCTTCCAGAACTCGGCATAGCCCTCGCCTATGAAGGCCCCGTGGAAGATGATGCCGGCAAACAGCGCTCCCGCGGCCAGGATGAACAGCGGCACCAGCATCACCGGCGGCGATTCATGGACGTGGTGCATCACCTCATGGCTCGCCCGCGGCTGGCCGTGGAACGTCATGAAGATCAGCCGCCAGGAGTAGAAGGAGGTGAAGCAGGCGGCGATGACCAAAAGCACGAACGCCATGCCGGCAACCGGATTGTGGCTGGCAAACGCGCTCTCGATGATGGCGTCCTTGGAGAAGAAGCCGGCGGTGCCGATGACCGTCACCGGGATGCCGACGCCGGTCAGCGCCAGCGTGCCGATCACCATCATCCAGTAAGTGGTCGGGATCAGCTGCCGCAAGCCGCCCATCTTGCGCATGTCCTGCTCGTCGGAGACGGCATGGATGACCGAGCCCGAGCCGAGGAACAGCAGCGCCTTGAAGAAGGCATGCGTGAACAGATGGAAGATCGCCGCGCCATAGGCGCCGACGCCGAGCGCCACGAACATGTAGCCGAGCTGCGAACAGGTCGAATAGGCGATGACGCGCTTGATGTCGTTCTGCACGAGGCCGACCGTCGCCGCGAAAAAGGCGGTGAAGGCGCCGATGAAGGTGACGACCATCAGCGCCGAATGCGACAGTTCGAACAGCGGCGACAGACGCGCCAGCATGAACACGCCGGCCGTCACCATGGTGGCGGCATGGATAAGTGCGGAAACCGGCGTCGGGCCTTCCATGGCATCCGGCAGCCAGGTGTGCAGCGGCACCTGCGCCGACTTGCCCATGGCGCCCATGAACAACAGCAGGCAGACGACCGTCATGGCCGCCTGCTTGTCCAGCGCATAGCCAAGGAAGGTCAGCACGGCGGCGCCCTGTGGCGCGCCTTCGGCCGGAATGAACGTCGGCGCATTGGCGAAGATGGTGCCGAGATTGACCGAGCCGAACAGCACGAACAAGCCGAAGATGCCGAGCGCGAAGCCGAAATCGCCGACGCGGTTGACGACGAAGGCCTTGATCGCCGCGGCATTGGCCGACGGCTTCTTGTACCAGAAACCGATCAGCAGGTAGGATGCGAGGCCGACCCCTTCCCAGCCGAAGAACATCTGCACCAGATTGTCCGCCGTCACCAGCATCAGCATGGCGAAGGTGAACAGCGACAGATATGCGAAGAAACGTGGCCGGTTCGGATCGTGGTGCATGTAGCCGATCGAATAGATGTGGACCAGCGCCGACACCGTGTTGACCACCACCAGCATCACCACCGTCAGCGTGTCGATGCGCAGCGCCCAGGACGCTTCCAGCCCACCCGACTGGATCCAGCGCAGCACCGGCACGGTGAACACCTCGCCATGGCCGAAACCGACGGTGAAGAAGGCGACCCACGACAGCACGGCCGCGATCACCAGGAAGCCGGAGGTGATGTATTCGGACGCCTTGGCGCCGAGCGACGTGCCGAACAGGCCGACGATCAGGAAGCCGAGCAGGGGAAGGAAGACGATGGCCTGATACATGGTGGTTCCGTCAACCCTTCATCATGTTCACGTCTTCGACCGCGATCGAGCCGCGGTTGCGGAAGAAGACGACGAGAATGGCAAGTCCGATGGCGGCCTCGGCCGCCGCGACTGTCAGCACGAACAGCGCAAACACCTGGCCGACCAGATCACCAAGTGCTGCCGAAAAGGCGACGAAATTGATGTTGACCGCAAGCAGGATCAGCTCGACCGACATCAGGATGACGATGACGTTCTTGCGGTTCAGGAAGATGCCGAACACGCCGAGCGTGAACAGGATCGCCGATACGGTCAGGTAATGTGCGATGCCGACAACCATCTCAGAGCCCTTCGCCTGTCTTGACCTTGCGGATTTCCATGCCCGTCGCCGGCGTACGGCCGACCTGGGCCGCGATCGACTGCCGCTTGATGCCTGGTTTATGGCGCAGCGTCAGCACGATGGCGCCGATCATGGCGACGAGCAGGATGAGGCCCGAAATCTGGAAGTAGTAGAGGTAGTCGGTATAGAGGATGTCGCCGAGTGCGGCCGTATTTGTCCGCGCGGCGAGATCCGGGATGGGTTTCGAGACCGTCGAGGCGAGCTGCGGCGCGAATGTATAGCCGCCGAGCACGACGATCAGCTCCGCCGCCAGGATCAGCCCGACCATCGCGCCGATCGGCGCATACTGAAGAGCGCCTTCCTTCATCTCGGCGAAATCGACGTCGAGCATCATGACGACGAACAGGAACAGCACCATGACCGCGCCGACATAGACGACGAGCAGGATCATCGCCAGGAATTCGGCCCCGGTCAGCATGAAAAGGCCGGCGGCGTTGAAGAAGGTCAGGATCAGGAACAGCACCGAATGCACGGGGTTGCGCGACGAAATGACCATGAACGCCGACGCCACCGCGACAAAGGCGAAGAGGTAGAAAAAGGCCGCCTCTAGTCCACTCAGCATTGGGGTTCCCCAAGGTTCCTGTCAAAACAGGACGCTCGTCCTGTTTCGATTTTTTGCCACCGCCTCCGGTCGGCAAGTTGCGTGTTCCTAGCCCATGTTCCGATCGGGTTGAAAGACCCGATCGAAAGAAACATGGGCCACTCTGGATTCCGGAGGACGATCTGGTCCGAAAAGTCTGCAACTTCTCGGGATCATCCTCTGGACGAGGCCCCTCGCCCCGTCCATGCGTCAAATATCAGCGGTAAGGCGAGTCCAGCGAGATGTTGCGCGCCAGTTCGCGCTCCCACCGGTCGCCATTCGCCAGCAGCTTGTCCTTGTCGTAGTAGAGTTCTTCGCGCGTTTCCGTCGCGAATTCGAAATTCGGCCCCTCGACGATGGCGTCGACCGGGCAGGCTTCCTGGCAGAAGCCGCAATAGATGCACTTCACCATGTCGATGTCGTAACGCACGGTGCGGCGTGTGCCGTCATTGCGGCGCGGACCGGCCTCGATGGTGATGGCCTGCGCCGGGCAGATCGCCTCGCACAATTTACAGGCGATGCAGCGTTCCTCGCCATTGGGATAGCGGCGCAACGCATGCTCGCCCCGGAAGCGCGGGCTGGTCGGCCCCTTCTCGTGCGGATAGTTGATCGTCTCCTTCGGCGCGAAGAACTGGCGCATCGACAGGAAGAACGCGCTGACGAAATCCTGCAGCAGCAGCGATTTTGCGGCTTGGGAAAGAGCGGACATCACGCAAACCCCGTGATCTTGAGGAAGGCGGCTGTGGCGACCACCATGAACAGCGAGATCGGCAGGAACACCTTCCAGCCAAGCCGCATCAGCTGGTCGTAGCGATAGCGCGGCACGAAGGCCTTCACCATGGAGATGCCGAAGAACACGAAGCAGACCTTCAGCACGAACCAGATGACGCCCGGTACCCAGGTGAACGGCGCGAAGTCGAAGGGCGGCAGCCAGCCGCCGAGAAACAGGATGGTGGCCAACGCGCACATCAGCACGATGGCGACATACTCGCCGAGGAAGAACAGCAGGAACGGCGTCGACGAGTACTCGACCATGTGGCCGGCGACCAGCTCCGATTCGGCTTCCACCAGATCGAAGGGCGGACGATTCGTCTCGGCCAGTGCCGAGATGAAGAAGATGATGAACATCGGGAACAGTGCCAGCCAGTTCCAATCGAGGAAGGTGTTGGGCAGGCCAAGCCGCGTACCAAGCCCGTCATGCTGCGACAGCACGATTTCGGACAGGTTGAGCGAGCCGGCGGTGAGCAGCACGGTGACGATGACGAAGCCGATCGAGACTTCGTAGGACACCATCTGCGCAGCCGAGCGCAACGCGCCGAGGAACGGATATTTCGAGTTCGACGCCCAGCCGCCCATGATCACGCCATAGACCTCGAGCGAGGAAATGGCGAAGACATAGAGGATGCCGACATTGACGTTGGCGATCGCCCAGCCCTGGCTGACCGGAATGACCGCCCAGGCCGAGATCGCCAGCACGGCCGAGACCAGCGGCGCCAGCAGGAAGACGCCCTTGTTGGCGCCTGACGGGATCACCGGTTCCTTGAAGACGAATTTCAGCAGATCGGCGAAAGCCTGCAGCGTGCCCCAGGGACCGACGACATTCGGGCCGCGGCGCAGTTGCACCGCCGCCCAGATCTTGCGGTCGGCGTAGAGGATGTAGGCGACGAAGATCAACAGCACGACGATCAGCACGACCGACTTCAAGAGGATCAGCAGCGCCGGCAGCACGTAGAAGGAGAAAAAAGTGTCCATGCTTATTCCGCCGCCTGCTTGAAGCCGCTCTTGGCCAGCGCCGAGCATTCCGCCATCACGGCCGATGCCCGCGCGATCGGGTTGGTCAGGTAGAAATCCTTGACCGGCGAGGTGAAGGTGCCCTTGTTCAGGCGCCCGCCGAGCTTCGCCAGTTTGCCGATGTCCTCGGCATTGCCGGCCGCGACCTGATCGATGCGGGCCAGATGCGGGTATTCGCCATAGAGCTTGGCACGCAGCTGCGGCAGCGAATCGAACGGCAGTTTCTTGCCCAGCACATCCGATAGTGCCCGCAGGATAGCCCAGTCCTCGCGGGCATCGCCCGGCGCGAAGCCGGCGCGGTTGGTCTGCTGCACGCGGCCTTCGGTGTTGACATAGGTGGCCGACTTTTCCGTGTAGGCCGCCGCCGGAAGGATGACATTGGCGCGGTGCGCGCCCTGGTCGCCATGCGTGCCGATATAGACGACGAAGGCGCCGCCGGTCTTGGCCATGTCGATCTCGTCGGCGCCGAGCAGGAACAGCAGCTCCATGTCGCCCAGCATGCCGGCGACATTCTTGCCGCCCTCGCCCGGCACGAATCCGAGATCGAGACCGCCGACGCGTCCGGCCGCATTATGCAGTACGGCAAAGCCGTTCCAGTCCGCGCGAGCAGCGTTCACGGCGGTGGCCAGTTTTGCCGCCTGGCCGAGCACGGCCGCGCCGTCGGATCGCGCCAGCGCGCCCTGGCCGACGATAACAAGCGGATGTGTAGCCTTCTTCAGCACCTGGAAGAACTTGCCGTTGCCGTCCGCCAAATCCTTCAGCGAATCCGGTCCGGCGCCCAGCTGTTCGTAATCGTAGCGCGTGTCGCCGACATCGCCGATGACACCGACCGGCAGATTGCCGATCCGCCAGCGCTTGCGGATGCGGGTGTTGAGCACCGAGGCTTCATAGCGCGGGTTGGCGCCGATGATCAGCACCGCATCCGCCTGCTCGATGCCTTCAATGGTCGGGTTGAAGATATAGCTCGCACGGCCAAGCGCCGGATCGAGTGCGGCACCATCCTGGCGGCAATCGACATTTTTTGAGCCGAGCGAGGCCATCAGCAGCTTCAGTGCGTAGATTTCCTCGACCGCGGCGAGATCGCCTGAAATGGCGCCGATCTTCTCTGGAGCGGTCTTCGACACCTCGTCCTTGATCGCGGCGAACGCCTCGGCCCAGCTTGCCGTAACCAGCTTGCCGTCCTTGCGCACATAGGGGCGGTCGAGGCGCTGCGTGCGCAGGCCGTCCCAGATGAAGCGGGTCTTGTCGGAAATCCACTCCTCGTTCACCGCTTCGTTGACGCGCGGCAGGATGCGCATCACTTCGCGGCCCCGGCTGTCGACGCGGATCGCCGAGCCGACCGCGTCCATCACGTCGATGGATTCGGTCTTGGTCAGCTCCCACGGCCGCGCCTGGAAGGCGAAGGGTTTTGAGGTCAGCGCGCCAACCGGGCAAAGATCGATGACATTGCCCTGCAGCTCGGAGGTCATCGCGCTTTCGAGATAGGTGGTGATCTCGGCATCCTCGCCACGGCCGATCAGGCCGAGTTCGGAAATGCCGGCGACTTCCGTGGTGAAGCGGACGCAGCGCGTGCAATGGATGCAGCGGTTCATCACCGTCTTGACCAGCGGTCCGATATACTTGTCTTCGACCGCGCGCTTGTTCTCGTGATAGCGCGAGGAATCGACGCCGAAAGCCATCGCCTGGTCCTGCAGGTCGCATTCGCCTCCCTGGTCGCAGATCGGGCAATCCAGCGGATGGTTGATCAGCAGGAACTCCATCACGCCTTCCCTGGCCTTCTTGACCATCGGCGTGTTGGTGAAGATTTCCGGCGGCTCGCCATTCGGGCCGGGGCGCAGGTCGCGCACGCCCATGGCACAGGAAGCCTGCGGCTTGGGCGGTCCGCCCTTCACCTCGATCAGGCACATCCGGCAATTGCCAGCGATCGACAGCCGCTCATGGAAGCAGAAGCGCGGCACTTCCGCGCCAGCGTCTTCCGCCGCCTGCAGCAGCGTGTAGTGGTCGGGTACAGTGATCTCTTTCCCGTCGACCTTGAGCTTTGCCATTCGCCTCAAACCTCTGCGGAGTGCCCGCAATCTCTTTTTCCGGACATGGTCGAGACCACACCGGGCATTTCATTCAATTCTTGACGGCGAGCGCCGCCGCTTGGGCCGTCCAGTCGTCGCGGCCGATACGGCCGCCGAGCGACAGATAGTCCTCGACCCAGGCAACCTCTTGCGGCGTCCATGCCGCGATCTGGTCATACGTCCAGATGCCCAGGCCGTTGAGAACCTTTTCCAGCTTGGGACCGATACCCGATATGGCCTTGAGATCCGCCGGTTTCGCCGGCTTTTCCATCGCCCTGGGCTGCCTGAAATCCTCTGGCATCAGCACATCGGCGGCGTCGCCGGCCGCCGGGACGGCATTCGCCGCCGGCACTGCGGTGGCGGCTTCCTTCGCGGCAATGTCGGTGACTTCCTGGGCAAAGGACTGCGCCTCGGCGATCATGGTTTTCGCCGTCGCGCGCGCCTTGGTGGAGGACGGGCTCGGATCGTCGAACCGCGCGACGCGCGCCTCGAAATCATCGACGATCGGCTGCAGCAGCCGTTGCGACGCCTCGGCCGCTCCCGAAAGCGCGCCCAGCCAGACGCCGAACGCGTGATTGGCGAACCCGAGGCCAAGCGCCGACATCGCCGCCGCACCCGCCACGGGATGCACGAGAAGGTTGACGGCGCTGGCCATCTCTTTCGGCATCATCCTGGTCAGATCCTGGTTCATTTTCTCGAGCTGGTCCAAATTGGGCATTGGATTGGGTGTCGAATACGGCGCCATAGAGTTCTCCTGGTCGTTTTTCGTTCGCCCGCCCCGGTTGTCTCAAATCGGGCCTTCGCCCGCATTCAAAATCTTCTATTCGGCCGCTACCATCACAGGTTCTGCCCGGTGCGCGTTGCGGGAAAACTCGTCGATGCGCCGCTCCACCTCGCCGCGGAAATGCCGCATCAGGCCCTGGATCGGCCATGCCGCCGCGTCGCCCAGCGCGCAGATCGTGTGGCCCTCGACCTGCTTGGTCACGTCGAGCAGCATGTCGATCTCGCGCTTCTGCGCCTCGCCGCGCACCAGTCGCTCCATCACCCGCCACATCCAGCCGGTGCCTTCGCGGCACGGCGTGCACTGGCCGCAGCTCTCATGCTTGTAGAAATAGGAAAGCCGCGCGATCGCCTTCACGATATCGGTCGACTTGTCCATGACGATGACAGCCGCCGTGCCGAGGCCGGATTTAAGGTCGCGCAATGCGTCGAAGTCCATCGGTGTGTCGATGATCTGCGCTGCCGGCACCAGCGGCACCGAAGCACCGCCCGGGATGACCGCCAAAAGATTGTCCCAGCCGCCGCGAATACCGCCGCAATGCGTCTCGATCAGTTCGCGGAACGGGATCGACATCGCCTCTTCGACCGTGCACGGATTGTTGACGTGGCCGGAGATGCAAAACAGCTTGGTGCCGACATTGTTGGGCCGCCCGAAGGACGAGAACCAGGCTGCACCGCGGCGCAGGATGGTCGGCGCAACGGCGATCGATTCGACATTGTTGACAGTGGTCGGGCAGCCATAGAGGCCGACATTGGCGGGGAATGGCGGCTTCAGCCTGGGCTGGCCCTTCTTGCCCTCGAGGCTTTCGAGGAGTGCTGTCTCCTCGCCGCAGATATAGGCGCCGGCGCCATGGTGCATGTAGATTTCGAAATCATAGCCGGAGGTGTTGTTCTTGCCGATCAGCTTGGCCTCATAGGCCTCGTCGATCGCCCGCTGCAGCGCCTCGCGCTCACGGACGAACTCGCCGCGTACATAGATGTAGGCGGCGATCGCGCCCATGGCGAAGCCGGCGAGGAATGCGCCCTCGACCAGCGTGTGCGGGTCATTGCGCAGGATGTCGCGGTCCTTGCAGGTGCCGGGCTCGGATTCATCGGCGTTGATGACCAGATAGCTCGGCCGGCCGTCGCTCTGCTTGGGCATGAACGACCATTTGAGGCCCGTCGGGAAACCGGCGCCGCCGCGGCCGCGCAGGCCCGACGCCTTCATCTCGTTGACGATCCAGTCGCGTCCCTTGGCGACGATGCCGGGCGTGTTGTCCCAAGCGCCGCGCGCCATCGCGCCGGCCAGCGACTTGTCGAACAGGCCGTAGATGTTGGTGAAGATGCGGTCTTTGTCCTGAAGCATTTTTCGTCCCTCAGACCGGCTTCTTGCCGAAGACGCGGATGTATTCGGCGACGCCGCCCTTGGCGAGCGCCTTGGCCTGCTTGACCCAGTCGTCGCGGTCGATGCGGCCCTGGAAGGAGAGATAGCCGTCCACCCACTCGCGCTCCGCTTTCTTCCACGAAGCGACCTGGGCGAAGGTGAAGATGCCCAGCGAATGCAGGATGCCTTCGATCTTCGGCCCGACGCCGGAAATCAGCTTGAGGTCATCGACCAGCGCCGGCCTGTCGATACCGGCCGGACGGTTCTTGTCCTCGAGCGACGGTTTGGCCGGCTTGGCCGCCTTCGCGGCTGGCACCTTGACCTCCGGCGATTTGAAGGCAGAAGCCGGCTCGGCCTTGTTCTTGGGGCCACTGCGCTGCTTGGAAACCTGCTCGACCTCGGGGTCCGCCTTGTTGGCATTGGCGGCCGAATGCAACGGTGCCGAAACGCTCGCCGCCTTTTCAACGGCCGGCGCCACCTTGACCGGCGAAGGCGATTTCAGCGCCGGGCTGGTCTCCGGCGCATCGGTTTTCGGCTTGCTGGCCTTCGAAGGCCCAACCGGAGCGGCAGCCGCTATTGGTGCGACCGTGGCGATGATCGCATCAGGCGCCGCCTGGGCGGCCTTGGTCGCGGCCTTGGCTTCCCTGTCGCGGGTCGACTTGAGGATCGCCTTTTCACTCTTCAAGGTTGTGAGGCCGGAGGCCGGCTCCGAGCCGGTGCGGCCGTTCTGCGGCCCCGTTGGCACCGAGGCGCCCTTGCCGGCGCCGTAGAGATCGATGATCTCGGCCAGCCGTTCCGGAGTGAGGTCTTCGAAAGTGTCCTTGAAGATCATCACCATCGGCGCGTTGACGCAGGCGCCGAGGCATTCGACCTCTTCCCACGACAAGGTGCCCTTGTCGTTGGTGTGGAACTGGTCGTGGTGGATCTTCGACCGGCAGACATCCATCAGCGCTTCCGAGCCGCGCAGCATGCAGGGCGTTGTGCCGCAGACCTGGATATGCGCGCGCGTACCGACCGGATTCAGCTGGTACTGCGTGTAGAAGGTCGCGACCTCGAGCCCGCGGATCCGGGGCATGCCGAGCATGTCGGAAATCGTCTCGATCGCCGCCTTGGTCACCCAGCCTTCCTGCTCCTGTGCTATCATCAGCAATGGAATGATGGCCGACTGTTCGCGGCCCTTCGGGTACTTCTTGATCCATTGCTTCGCCGCTGCCGCGTTCGCCCGGTTGAAGGCGAAGGAGGCTGGCTGGACGCTGGCTTCTGCGAGACGGCGGACTGACATTAGCGATCGACCTCACCAAACACGATGTCGAGGGAGCCGAGAACGGCGGTGACGTCGGCCAGCATGTGGCCACGACAGAGGAAATCCATCGCTTGCAGATGCGCAAAACCAGGCGCGCGCAGCTTGCAGCGGTAGGGCTTGTTGGAGCCGTCGGAGACCAGATAGACGCCGAATTCGCCCTTCGGCGCCTCGACCGCCGCATAGACCTCGCCGGCCGGCACGCGATAACCCTCGGTGTAGAGCTTGAAGTGATGGATCAGCGCTTCCATCGAGCGCTTCATCGCCTGGCGCTTGGGCGGCACCACCTTGCCGTCGAGGTTCGACACCGGGCCGGTGCTTTCCTTGCCGAGCAAGAGGTCGACGCACTGGCGCATGATCTTCGCCGACTGACGCATTTCTTCCATGCGTACGAGGTAACGGTCGAAGCAGTCGCCGTTCTTGCCGATCGGAATGTCGAAATCCATTTCCGAATAGCATTCATAGGGTTGCGACTTGCGCAGGTCCCAGGGCGCGCCCGAGCCGCGCACCATGACGCCGGAAAAGCCCCAGGCCCAGGCGTCGGCCAATGTGACGATGCCGATATCGACATTGCGCTGCTTGAAGATGCGGTTGCCGGTCAGCAACTGATCGAGGTCGTCGATCGACTTCAGGAACGGGTCGATCCACTTGCCGATATCCTCGACCAGCTTTTGCGGCAGGTCCTGGTGGACACCGCCGGGACGGAAATAGGCGGCATGCATGCGCGAGCCGGAGGCGCGCTCATAGAACACCATCAGCTTTTCGCGCTCGACAAAGCCCCACAGCGGCGGCGTCAGCGCACCGACATCCATCGCCTGCGTCGTCACATTGAGGATGTGCGACATGATGCGGCCGATTTCGCAGTAGAGCACGCGGATCAACTGCCCGCGCTTCGGCACGTCGATGCCGAGCAGCCGCTCGGCGGCCAGCGCGAAGGCGTGCTCCTGGTTCATCGGCGCGCAATAGTCGAGCCGGTCCAGATAGGGGATCGCCTGCAGATAGGTCTTGGCCTCGATCAGCTTTTCCGTGCCGCGATGCAAGAGCCCGATATGCGGATCGACGCGGTCGACGACTTCGCCGTCAAGTTCGAGAACCAACCTCAAAACACCATGCGCTGCAGGGTGTTGAGGTCCAAAGTTGATGTTAAAATTGCGGACGGAGGTCTCAGCCATGGATCGCCCTTGGCGATGAGTGAATGGTGAATGGTGAATGGTGAATGGTCATGCGCGTGCCCCATCCTGGTCCAGCGACCGAACGAACGAAACCAGCCTCTTGCCGAGCTTTGTGTAGCTCGGTTCCAGCTTCGCTGCCTGCTCCTGGGACAACAACCCGATCCGTATGCAAAGCATGGTATGTGTTTCCAGTTCCTTCAAGGAACCTTGTGCGATGCGAAGAAACTGAATGAACGTTCGTCGCTGTGCGCGACCAAACCCTTCCGCTATATTCGCCGGGATTGAGACTGCGCAACGTCGCATCTGGGATGTGATTCCATACAATTCCTCGCGCGGAAACCCGCGCGTCAAAACATAGATTTCCTCGGCGATATCCATCGCTTCTTTCCAGACGATGAGATCGCGATAATCGCGTATAGCTTCCGGCGTCTTGTCCATTCACCATTCACTATTCACCATTCACTGCTTCGCTTTTTCGTCACCCGGCAGGACGTAATCAGTACCTTCCCACGGGGACAAAAAATCGAAATTGCGGAATTCCTGCTTCAGTTCCACAGGCTCGTAGATGACGCGCTTGGCTTCGTCGTCATAGCGCACTTCGACAAAGCCGGTCAGCGGGAAATCCTTGCGCAGCGGATGGCCTTCGAAACCATAATCGGTCAACAGGCGGCGCAGATCGGGATGGCCGGAGAATAGCACGCCGTAGAGATCGTAGGCCTCGCGCTCGAACCAGTCGGCGCCGGGGAACACGCCGGTGATCGACGGCACCATGGTTTCCTCGTCGGCCTGCACCTTGACGCGGATGCGTACGTTCTGCTTCGGCGACAGGAGATGGTAGACGACGTCGAAGCGCTTGGCCCGCGACGGATAGTCGGCGCCGCAGACGTCGATGATCGAGATGAACTGGCAGCGCGCATCGTCGCGCAGGAAGGTTATCACCTCGACCAGATCGCGCGGCTCGACGTGAATGGTAAGCTCGCCATAGGCGATATCAGCGTCATTCACGCGGTCGATCAGCTTCTCGCCGAGATAGGTCGACAGTTCACTCAGGGATGCGGTCATGGATTTACCGTTCGATCGTGCCGGTGCGGCGGATCTTCTTCTGCAAGAGAAGAATGCCGTAAAGCAGCGCTTCGGCGCTCGGCGGGCAGCCGGGCACATAAATGTCGACCGGCACGATGCGGTCGCAGCCGCGCACCACCGAATAGGAATAGTGGTAGTAGCCGCCGCCATTGGCGCAGGAGCCCATCGAGATGACGTAGCGCGGCTCGGGCATCTGGTCGTAGACCTTGCGCAGCGCCGGCGCCATCTTGTTGGTCAGTGTGCCGGCAACGATCATGATGTCGGACTGGCGCGGAGACGCGCGCGGCGCGACACCGAAGCGCTCGCTGTCATAGCGCGGCATCGAAGTGTGGATCATCTCGACCGCGCAGCAGGCAAGACCGAAGGTCATGAACATCAGCGAACCGCTGCGCGCCCACGTGATCAGTGCCTCGGTCGAGGTGACGAGAAAGCCCTTGTCGGCCAGCTCATTGTTGATCTCGAGGAAGAAGGGATCGTCCGCCCCTACCGGCTGGCCGGTATTGGGATCGATGATACCTTTGGGCTTCGGCGCGACGAGGGTGCCTGAACTATCGTTCAATCCCATTCCAGCGCTCCTTTTTTCCATTCATAGGCAAAGCCGATGGTCAGCACCGCCAAAAACACCATCATCGACCAGAAGCCGAGCATGCCGATCTTCGAGAACGACACAGCCCACGGAAACAGGAAGGCCACTTCCAGGTCGAAGATGATGAACAGGATCGACACCAGGTAGAAGCGGATGTCGAATTTCATGCGGGCGTCATCGAACGAGTTGAAACCGCACTCGTAGGCGGAGAGCTTTTCGGGATCGGGATTGCGGTAGGCCACCAGGAAGGGCGCGGCCAGCAGCGCCAGGCCGACAACCAGCGCCACGCCGATGAATAGGACGATGGGCAGGTATGAGCTCAAGAGTGCGTTCATGCTCGGCTTTCCGTTGGCGCCAATCCACGTTGATTACAGCACCGGACCCTAATGCGGAAGCGTGACAGTTTAACCGCTGAACCGTTTTAAGGGCCTATGCTGCAACGCGGCGAGGGTTAGCGCAGCACTTCCAGCGAAGCAAGTCAAACCTTGTTCAAAAGACCGACCTGGACGGCATATCGCGGCAAACTGGTCCGATCCGCTCTTGTTTGATTTCCTTCGCTTTTTACTCCACTTTTCTCTCCTGACATGGTTGCCGCCAAAACCCTGCTAGCATCGGCCGGAATCACCCCCTCAAATCGCCCTCAGAGTGACGCCTGCATGAAGGAAAAGATTTCGCTCCCCATGGCCCGGCGCATCGCGCTTGCCGCCCAAGGGTTTCTCGATCCCCGCCCAATCGGCACGCCGAACCGCCGGCACTTCGCCCGGGTACTGGCCCGCACCGGCCTGCTGCAGATCGATTCCGTCAGCGCGGTGGTGCGCGCCCATTATATGCCGCTCTATTCGCGCCTTGGCCCCTACCCGCTCGCTCTGCTCGACAACGCGGCCGTGACGCGCAAGCGCACGGTGTTCGAATACTGGGCGCACGAGGCTTCCTTCCTGCCGGTCGAGACATACCCGCTGATGCGCTGGCGCATGGAACGGGCCGAGCGCGGCGATGAGATGTATCTGGGCCTCGCCAAATGGGGCCGCGAACACGCCGCCTATATCGAAGAGATCTACCGCCATGTCGCCGATCGCGGCCCGATCGCCGCTTCCGCGCTCGAAGGCCAGAAGGGCTCGGGCGGCTGGTGGGGCTGGAGCCACTCCAAGCATGCCTTCGAATGGCTGTTCTGGGCCGGGCGCATCACCACTGCGCACCGTCGCGGTTTCGAACGCTTCTATGATCTGCCCGAGCGTGTGCTGCCGCAGGCGATCCTCGATCTGCCGGTGCCGGCCGCCGAGGACGCGCACCGCGAATTGCTGCGCATTTCGGCCCGCGCCCACGGCATCGCGACATCAGGCGATTTGCGCGACTACTTTCGGCTGTCGCCGGCGGACATGAAGGGCCGGCTGGAGGAACTGGTCGAAACAGGCGAGCTTTTGCCGGTGCGTGTCGAAGGCTGGGACAAGCCGGCTTATCTTCACCGGGACGCCCGCCTGCCGCGCAAGGTCGAGGCCCGAGCCTTGCTGGCGCCGTTCGATCCGGTCGTCTTCGAGCGGTCGCGCACCGAGCGCCTGTTCGACTTCCACTACCGCATCGAGATCTACACGCCGGCCGACAAGCGGCAATACGGTTATTACGTCCTGCCGTTCCTGCTCGGCGACAGGATCGTGGCGCGCGTCGATCTCAAGGCCGACCGGCCGGCCGGCGTCCTGCGCGTCCACGCCGCCTACGCCGAGCCCAACGCGCCGCCGCGGACCGCCGTCGAACTGTTCGAGGAATTGAAGCAGATGCAGGGCTGGCTCGGCCTCGAACACATCGAAGTGACGTCCGCCGGTGACTTGGGTCCGGCGTTGGCCGACCTAACCGTGTCGTAAGCTCGCGTTGACACCGCTACCCGCAAAAGCCTAAATCCCGGTCGAGACGGTCTCTTCTCTTCAACGAGAGGAGCCAAGAGGGAATGCGGTGAGGGATATCTGTCCCAAATCCGCGGCTGTCCCCGCAACTGTAAGCGAAGAGCCAAGGCCGAAAGCCACTGGGATGGTCCCGGGAAGGCGGCTACCAAGGCGATGACCCGCGAGCCAGGAGACCTGCCGTCCGCGACTATAGAATCCGATCGCCCGGCGGGTTTCCGGGCAAGGAGCCGATCTTTGGACCACGACAGCAGTTTTTCGGCTGGCACAGCGGATGTTTCGTCCGGGCATGATGATGCGTTGGCCGGCGTCACCGTGATCGTCTGCGCCTCCTGTCGCGACGAGACCGGCTCCGACGCCCATCCTCGCGCCGGCGAACTGCTGGCGGACGACACGCGCCGCGCCGCATCTGGCGACAACATTCGTGTCCGCGGCGTTGAATGCCTCGGCAATTGCAAGCGACGTCTCAGCGCCGCCATCCTGCGCGACGGCTGCTGGAGCTATGTCTTCGGTGACCTGACCGCGACCAGCGGCGCCGACCTCGTTACCGGCGCCAAGCTCTTCGCCACCTCGACCGACGGCCTGATCCCGTGGCGCGGCCGTCCCGACAGCCTGAAGCGCGGCCTCGTTGCCCGCATCCCTCCCCTCGACATGCTGAAGGACTTGAAATGACAGTTTCCGTCTCCCGTGTTCCGTGCACCGTCGTCACCGGCTTTCTCGGCGCCGGCAAGACGACGCTGGTCCGCCATCTCCTGGAAAACGCCGGCGGCAAGCGTATTGCCATCATCGTCAATGAATTCGGCGACATCGGCATCGATGGCGAGATCCTGAAAGGCTGCGGCATCGATACCTGCCCGGAGGAAAACATCGTCGAACTGGCCAATGGCTGCATCTGCTGCACCGTCGCCGACGACTTCGTCCCGGCGCTCGACCAGATCCTGGCGTTGACGCCGAGGGTCGACCATATCCTGATCGAGACCTCGGGCCTGGCGCTGCCCAAGCCGCTGGTCCAGGCTTTCCAGTGGCCAAGCGTGAAGAGCCGCGTCACCGTCGATGGTGTGATCGCCGTGGTCGACGGCCCGGCGCTGGCCGACGGCCGCGTCGCCAACGACATGGATGCCTTGCAGGCGCAGCGCACCCAGGATGAGACGCTCGATCACGACGATCCGGTCGAGGAGGTGTTCGAGGACCAGATCGCCTGCGCCGACCTGATCATCCTGTCGAAGAGCGACCTGATGGACGCAGCCGGCACCGCCCGCGCCAATGCCATCATCAACGAACACTCCGCTCGCGCGGTGAAGATCGTGCCGACGTCGCACGGCAAGGTCGATCCCTCGGTGCTGCTCGGCCTGGGTCTGGCCGTCGAGGATGACATCGAAAACCGCAAGTCCCATCATGACGGCGCATTCGACCATGAGCATGACGACTTCGACACGTTCATCGTCGACATTGCCTCGATCGCCAATCCCGATGAACTGGCAAAGCGCGTCGCCACCGCCGCCGAGGAAGAAAACGTGCTGCGCGTAAAGGGCTTCGTCGAGGTCGGCGGCAAGCCGATGCGGCTGCTGCTGCAGGCCGTCGGACCGCGCGTCAACCACTACTATGACCGCGCCTGGACCGCCACGGACGACCGCCGCTCGCGCCTCGTCGTCATCGGCCTCAAGGGGCTGAACCGCCCGGCTATCGAGCGTATACTCGCCGGCTGATTTCGGACACGGGTCGCGATGCACATCCTAACCACGACATCCGCCTCGCTCGACGACCTCGCCGAGCCGGTCGATCTGCGGCAGATGCCGGCGGATATCGTGGCCCTGTCCTTCACCGACAGCGATCTCGCAGGCCTTGCGGCCGCGTGGAAGGCCGATGCCGGCCGCCTGCCCTCGATGCGGCTGGCCGCCCTGCGTGATCTGCGCCATCCCATGTCCGTCGACCTCTGGGTCGATAGCGTCGCCCGCCACGCCAAAATCATCCTCGTCCGCATCCTCGGCGGCTACGACTGGTGGCGCTACGGCTGCGACCAGCTTGCCTCGACCGCCCGCGAGCGCGGCATAAAACTGGCGCTGCTGCCCGGCGAATGCCGCGACGAGGATCTGCGCCTGATCGAAGCCTCGACGCTGCCGCGCGAAGAACTCGACGGCCTGCTCGACTATTTCCGCGAGGGCGGCCCGGCGAATATGAGCGCGCTGGTGCGGAGGCTGGCAAGGTTGGCGGGATCCGATGCGGACGTAGCAGAGCCGGTCGCAGTGCCGAAAGCCGGTTACTACGACCCCGAACGCGGCGTCGTCCCCCTTCCCCTCGAGGAGAGGGTCCGGCCGCAGGCCGGGGGTGGTGTCCTCTCCGCAGCGCGCCGACTTAAAGAGGCGTCGAGTCCGGTCGAACCGACCCCACCCGGCCCTTCGGGCCACCCTCCCCTCGAGGGGGAGGGAAAGGTCGTGCCGATCCTGTTCTACCGCTCGATGCTGCTCGCCGCTGATGTCGCGCCCATCGATGCCCTGTTTGAGGCGCTCCGCCAGCGCGGCATCGCACCGGTCCCCATCTTCGTCTCCAGCCTGAAGGATCCGGCGTCGCTTGTCTTCGTGGAAACAGCGCTCGCCGCGTTGAAGCCCGCGGCAATCATCACCGCGACCGCTTTCGCCTCCGGTGCCGAACCTGGCGTCGAAACCCTGTTCGACCGCGCCGGCGTGCCTGTCTTCCAGGTCATCGTCGCCACCACCCGCCGCGACATCTGGCAGAACAACCAGCGCGGCCTGGCGCCCGCCGACCTTGCCATGCATGTCGTGCTGCCCGAGCTCGACGGCCGCATCCTCGCCGGCGCGATTTCCTTCAAGGGCGAGAGCGAGGTCGACCCGGCACTCGGCCACCGCGCCTTCGCCAACCGGCCGGAAGCGGATCGCGTGGCGCAGGTGGCTGATCGTGTAGCGGCCTTTATCCGCCTACGGGAGACGCCCCGCGCGACGCGCAAGCTGGCCATTCTGATTCCGGACTATCCCAGTGCCCCGGGCCGCACCGGCTATGCCGTTGGCCTCGACGTGCCGTCCAGCGTGTTGGCCATGCTGCATGATCTGAGGGAGGAGGGTTATGGTGTTGAGGGGATTCCGGAGACGCCGCGTGGGTTGCTGGGGCTGCTGGCGCGGAGCGGCGAAGGGCTGGGGCTGGAAGACTATGTTGGGTTCTCAAAAGAGTTGCCCGCCGAGGCCATCACAGCCGTAGAAGCCGCTTGGGGCAAGGCTGAAGGCGAGACAGGTTTGCGCGAGGCACCCCCCTCTGTCCTGCCGGACATCTCCCCCGCAAGGGGGGAGATTGGCAGTTCCGCCGCCGTCGCTCATTCTGCGACGTTCGTAGTTGGCGAAAGCAGCAATGACAGCTCAATCTCCCCCCTTGCGGGGGAGATGTCCGGCAGGACAGAGGGGGGTGTTCAAGCGCACACCTCTGCCAAATTCCCCTTCCGCGCCGCCACCTTCGGCAACATCACCGTGGCGCTGGCCCCAGACCGCGGCCGCGCCGCCGATCGCCGCGCCGACTACCACGACCCGACACTGCCGCCGCGCCATGCACTGATCGCCTTTGGCCTTTGGCTGCGCAAATCGCTCGGCGTTCATGCGCTGGTCCATGTCGGCGCCCATGGCACGCTGGAATGGCTGCCGGGCAAAACCGTTGCGCTCTCGGAAAACTGTTTTCCCGAGATCGTCACCGGTTCCCTGCCCGTGATCTATCCGTTCATCGTCTCCAACCCCGGCGAAGCGGCTCAGGCCAAGCGGCGCATCGCCGCCGTCACCCTTGGCCATTTGCCGCCGCCGCTGACTGGTGCCGGGTTGGATGAGGATCAGCACAAGCTCGAGCGGCTGGTCGACGAATACGCCCAGGCCGACGGGCTCGACCGTCGCCGCCGCGACCGTCTGGCCAAGCTGATCGTCGACACCGCGCAAAAGACCGGCCTCGCCTCCGAAGCCGGCGTCGCCAGGACCGACGCGCCCGACGAGGCGCTGCGCCGCATCGACGCCTGGCTCTGCGACCTCAAGGATTTCGCCATCAAGGACGGGCTGCATATCTATGGCCGCGCCCCCGAGGACGAGCCCGACGCCATGCGCCGCCAAAGTGCGCAAGCCGAGAAGATGGCGCTGCTAGCGGCGCTCGATGGCCGCCACGTCAAGGCCGGTCCGGCCGGGGCGCCCGCGCGGGGGCGCTCCGATGTGCTGCCCACCGGCCGTAATTTGTTCACGTCGGATCCGCGCACCATGCCGACCCCGACCGCCTATGATCTGGGCAAGGCGGCGGCGGAAGAGGTGGTGCGCGGCTATGTGCAATCGCATGGCGACTGGCCGCGCTCGCTGGTCATCGACCTCTGGGGCTCGGCATCGCTGCGCACCGGCGGCGAAGAGATCGCGCAAGGCCTGGCACTGATGGGCTGCCGGCCGCAATGGGACTCGGCGACCGGCCGCATTACCGGCATCGAGGTGCTGCCGCCGGCCACGCTTGGCAGGCCGCGCGTCGATGTCACCTGGCGTATCTCCGGCCTGTTCCGCGACATGTTCCCGACCCAGATCGCGCTGATCGATGCCGCCGCCAACGCCGTTGCCGTCCGTGGCGAGGAGGATTCCGAAAACCCGCTCGCGGCCAGAACCCGCGCTGACGGCAAGATCAGTCCGCGTATCTTCGGCACCTCGCCCGGCACGTACGGCGCCGGCGTCGAGGACCTTTTGTCCTCCGGTGACTGGGCGGCACGCGAGGAGATCGGCCGCGCCTATCTCCTCGCCACATCGCATGCCTATGGCGGCGCCGAGGGCGAAGGCATCTCGGCGCCCGGCGCCTTCGAGGGCCGCATCGCCGAGGCCGATCTTCTCGTCCACACCGGCGACGACCCCGGCCGCGACATTCTCGAAGGCTCCGCCGATGTCGCCTTCATCGGCGGGTTTTCGGCCGCCCTTGCGGCGCTCGGCAGGAACGCCGATGTCATCGTCCTCGACACCACGGATCCGCAGAAGCCGAAGCCGCGCTCGGTCAGCGAGGCCGTATCGCGGGTGGTTCGCGCCCGCGCCGTCAATCCACGCTTCATTGCAGGGCAGATGCGCCACGGCCCGCGCGGCGCATCCGAATTCGCCGAAACGGTCGACCGGCTGGTCGGCTTTGCCGAAACCACGCATGCCATATCGGGAACGCTGATCGAGGCCGTTCATGATGCGTATGTCGGCGATCCGGCCGTTCGCGCCTTCATCCTGCGCGAGAATCCCGCCGCCGCAAAAGTCATCGCCGAGCGCTTCCTGTCAGCGCGCCGGCGGGGCCTCTGGCATCCCTTGCGCAATTCGATCGACGACGATCTCACGGCCCTGATTGCCGAGGCGGAAGCGCTTGGGGTGGCGGCATGAACGCCTTCTCGCGTCGCGGCGCCTGCCCGGCTCTGGCAGCACCCATGCAGACCGGCGATGGCCTGCTGGTGCGGCTCAACCCGGTCGCTGGAGGCCCATCTTCTGGAGGGTTGTCGCCGAAGCTTTTGATCGGACTTGCCCAATCCGCTTTGCGTCATGGCAACGGCATCATGGAAGTGACAGCGCGCGGCAGCCTGCAGATACGCGGGCTGACGGCGGAAAGCGCGACCGTGCTGGCGGCGGAGGTCGATGCGCTGGGCATTGCGGTGCGCACTGGCATGCCGGTCGAGACCGGACCACTTGCCGGTATAGATCCGCAGGAGATCGCCGATCCGCGGCCTTTGGCGGAACGGATCAGGGCAGCGGTCGAAGAGGCCGGGCTGACGGAACGGCTCGGCCCGAAGGTTTCGGTTGTCGTGGATGGCGCTGGGCAGCTTGGGCTGGATTCGGTGACCGCCGATATCAGGCTGAAGGCGGTGCGCATCGATGCCGGAGTTCGGTGGCGGGTGTCTGTCGCGGGTGATGGGCAGAACGCGAAGCCGCTCGTCATCGTAGAAGACGATGCTGCGCGCGATATCGCTGTGGCTACGCTGAGGATGGTTGCCGAGAAAGGCCGTGAGGCTCATGGGAGGGATTTGTCGGAGAGGCAGTTGGCTTCTCTCGCAGGTTGGCATTCCTTCACACCCCCCTCTGTCCTGCCGGACATCTCCCCCGCAAGGGGGGAGATTGCGCTGTCGTCAATGATTTCGCCAATCACCAACGTTGTGCGAATCGCTGAGGCTGCAAAAGGAGTGCCGGCGCTGGAACTGCCGATCTCCCCCCTTGCGGGGGAGATGTCCGGCAGGACAGAGGGGGGTGTGAAGGATCTCCGACCCATCGGGCTTTTCCCTTTGAGCGGCCATGCCATCGCCCTCGGTATCGGCCTCCCCTACGGCAGCATGCCGGCGGACAAGATCATCGGCCTCGCACGAAGCGCCCTCACCCTCGGCACAACCGAAATCCGCCTCGCCCCCGGCCGCGCCTTGCTTCTCCTGGGCCAACCGGCGGCCGCCAGCCAATCTCTCCAGCAGACAGCCGCCACCCTCGGCTTCGTCACCTCTCCCACCGACCCGCGCACGCGCATTGCCGCTTGTCCCGGCACGCCGGCCTGCGGTTCCGGCCGGATCGCCACGCGCGACATTGCCGAGACGATCGCCGCCGAGAACGCCGACATTCTCGACTTCACGCTGCACATTTCAGGCTGTGCCAAGGGCTGTGCCCACCCAGGCAAAGCAGCCCTCACCCTTATCGGGGGCGAAAACGGAGCCGGACTTGTCGTGAACGCGACGGCAAAGGCTCTTCCTGCCGGCTACAGGCCGGGCTATGACGCCGCGCGTGGCATCGGCCGCGTCGCGGCAATGATCCGCAGCGAACGATATCAAGGCGAAACCGCCGCCGCTTGCCTGACAAGGCTCGGGCCAGACGGTATCGCCGAGGCTTACCGACAGGCCCGAACTTACCAACAGGAATGAGCATGGCCGCCTACGACTACATCCATGACGGCACGGCGATCTACGAGCGCTCGTTTGCGATCATCCGCGCCGAGGCAGATCTCTCGCGCTTCTCCGAAGCCGAGGCCGATGTCGCCATCCGCATGATCCATGCCTGCGGCCAGGTCGAAGCATCAAGTCATTTCGTGTTCTCCACCGATTTCGTTGCCGCCGCGCGTGCGGCGCTTTCGGCCGGCGCGCCAATTTTCTGCGACGCGGAAATGGTCTCGCATGGCGTCACCCGCGCCAGGCTGCCGGCCGGCAACGAGGTGATCTGCACCTTGCGCGACCCGCGCACGCACGGCATCGCCAAAGCGATCGGCAACACCCGTTCGGCCGCCGCGATCGATTTGTGGGGCGAGCGCATGGCCGGTTCGGTGGTCGCCATCGGCAATGCGCCGACCGCGCTGTTCTATCTGCTGGAGAAGTTGCGCGACGGCGCGCCGAAGCCGGCGGCCATCATCGGCATGCCGGTCGGCTTCGTTGGCGCGGCCGAATCCAAGGACGCGCTGGCAGAGAATTCCTACGGCGTTCCCTATGCCATCGTGCGCGGCCGGCTTGGCGGCAGCGCCATGACCGCCGCCGCGCTCAATTCGTTGGCGAGGCCTGGCCTGTGAACGCACTTGTCAAAGGTCGTCTTGTTGGCGTCGGCACCGGTCCCGGTGACCCCGAGCTCCTGACGCTGAAGGCCGCGCGGGCTCTGGCCGAGGCCGATGTCGTGGCGTATTTCGCCAAGCGCGGCAACAACAGCAACGCGCGCGCCATCGTCGAGGCCCAGTTCCGGCCTGAAATGACGGAACTGCCGTTGCTCTACCCTGTCACCACCGAAATCGACAAGGATCACGACGACTACCGGTCGCAGATCACGGCCTTCTACGAGGAGTCCGCCGAGAGGGTCGCCGAACATCTCCACGCAGGCAGGATGGTTGCGGTACTGTCGGAAGGCGACCCGCTGTTCTATGGCTCCTACATGCATCTGCATGTGCGGCTCGCCCATCGATTCCCCACAGAAGTCATTCCCGGAATCACCGCGATGTCCGGCTGCTGGTCGCAGACTGGTGTTCCGATCGTCCAGGGCGATGACGTTCTGACCGTGCTGCCGGGCACGATGAGCGAGTTCGAGCTGACGCGCCGGCTGGCCGACACCGATGCCGCCGTCATCATGAAGGTCGGCCGCAACCTGCCCAAGATCAGGCGGGCGCTGGAAGCCACCGGCAAGCTGGCGCGCGCCGTCTATATCGAGCGTGGCACCATGGCCGGCAGCGTCTCGATGAAGCTTGCCGACAAACAGGACGACAAGGCCCCCTATTTCGCCATCGTGCTGGTCGCCGGCTGGTCCGGCCGGCCCGGCGTCCTGGGAGCCCAGGCATGAGCGGCCGTCTCACCGTCATCGGCCTCGGGCCTGGCAATGCCGATCAGGTCACGCCGGAAGCCAGCCGTGCCGTCGCCGAGGCCAAATTCTTTTATGGCTACAAACCCTATCTCGATCGGCTGGAACTGCGCCAGGACCAGACCCGCGTCGCTTCCGACAATCGCGAGGAACTTGCCCGCTCCAAGGACGCGCTGATGAAAGCGGCCGAGGGCCATGATGTAGCCGTAGTTTCCGGCGGCGATCCCGGCGTGTTCGCCATGGCGGCAGCCGTCTGCGAGGCGATCGAGGCCGGCCCGGCCGAATGGCGCACGGTCGATGTCGCCGTCGTGCCCGGCATCACCGCCATGCTTGCCGTTGCCGCCCGCATCGGGGCGCCGCTCGGCCATGATTTCTGTGCCATCTCGCTGTCCGATAATCTGAAGCCGTGGGAACTGATCGAGCTGCGCCTGCTGGCGGCGGCCGGCGCCGGCTTCGTCATCGCGCTCTACAATCCGATCAGCAAGGCGCGCCCCTGGCAGCTCGGCCGCGCCTTTGAATGCCTGACCGCGATCCTGCCTGGCACCACGCCGGTGATTTTCGGCCGCGCCGCCGGCCGCCCGGACGAGCGCATCGAGGTCTATCTGCTGGCGGACGTCGACGCGCAAAAGGCCGACATGGCCACCTGCATCATCATCGGCTCGCCGGAAACCAGGATCATCAAGCGCGCGGAGAAACCGGCGCTGGTCTACACGCCCCGTTCGGCAGCGGGCTCGACAAAATGATCGACCCCAAATTGATCAACAATGGCGGCCAGCGCTTCGACGGTTTGAGCCGAAGGCACATCCGGCAGATCAGGTCGTCGGATCATGATCACCTCGATGCCAAGCGCCCGCGCCGCGGCGATCTTGCCATAGGTCGCCTCACCGCCGCTGTTCTTGGACACGATGACATCGATGCGATGCTCTTCGAGCAGAGCGCGTTCGTCGGGCTCGCGAAACGGCCCTCGGGCCAGAAGATAGCGCGCATCCGGCACCGCCAGCCTCGGCTCGACCGGGTCGACGCTGCGAACGAGATAGTGGTGCTGGGACGCTGCTTCGAAGGCGGCGACCTCTTGCCGGCCGAGCGCCAGGAAAACGCGGCGCGGCGCGGGACCCAGCGCTTGCACGGCGTCGCCGACCGTATCGACCTGCGTCCAGCGGTCGCCCTCGACAATCTCCCAGCCCGGGCGCCGCAGGGCAAGGATCGGCACCCCGGCCGCGCGCGCGGCTTGCGCGGCATTGGCGGAGATTTGCGCCGCATAGGGATGCGTGGCGTCGATCATCAGGTCGACGCCCGTCTCCCGGAGATAGGCGGCCAGCCCATCGGCACCGCCAAAGCCTCCGCTTCGTACAGGCACGCCCTGCGCAACCGGGCTCTCGGTGCGCCCAGCCAGCGACAGCGTGACCGAGCAATCGGCGCGCGCGGCCAGTTTTCCGGCCAACTGCCGGGCTTCGGTGGTGCCGCCAAGGATCAGAACTTTCTTCATAGGCACCACATTGAATCGCGTCGGCGCTGCCCCTCACCCTTATCCTCTCCCCGTGAAGAACGGGGAGAGGGAGGCGTCAGCGTCGGAGCTTCCCCCTTCTCCCCGTCACTATACGGGGAGAAGGTGCCGGCAGGCGGATGAGGGGCGGCGCGGCATGTCAAAAAACGAGCAGCAAACACCCAAATGGCTCACCATCGTCGGTATCGGCGAGGACGGTTTAGCCGGTCTCGGCGACGAGGCCAAGCAGCGGATTGCCCAAGCGGAAGTCATCTTCGGCGGCAAGCGGCACCTGGCGCTTGTCGCTTCCTTCGCCAAGGGCGAGGCGCGCCCTTGGCCGGTTCCATTCGATGCCGAGATGGCCGACGTGCTGGCGCTTGCCGGCAAGAACGTCTGCGTGCTCGCCTCCGGCGACCCTTTCTTCCATGGCGTCGGCGCCACCCTCGCCCGCAAGGTCAAGCCCCGGGAGATGCATGTCATCCCGGCGCCATCGGCCGTTTCGCTGGCGGCCGCGCGGCTTGGCTGGGCGCTGCAGGATATCGATACCGTCTCGCTGCATGGCCGGCCGCTCGACCTGATCCGCCCGCTGTTGCAGCCGAACGCGCGCATCCTGGCGCTGACCTCGGATGCCGAAGCACCCGCGGCAATCGCTCGCCTGCTCACCGAACTCGACTTCGGCGCGTCGCGGCTGACTGTCCTCGAGGCGCTGGGCGGGCCAAACGAGAATCGGCGCACGGCCCGCGCCGACGCCTTCGACCTCGAAAACATCAATCCACTCAACGTGCTGGCCATCGAGATTGATTCTAGCCCGCAAGCGCGCGTGCTGCCACTCACATCAGGCCTTGCCGATCATCTGTTCGACCATGACGGCCAGATCACTAAGCGCGAAATCCGTGCCGTCACCCTGTCGGCTCTGGCGCCGAGGCGTGGCGAATTGCTGTGGGACATCGGCGCCGGCTCCGGTTCCATCGGCATCGAATGGATGCTGGCCCACCCCTTGATGCGCGCAATCGCCATTGAGGCCGATCCGATCCGCGCCGCCCGCATTGGCCGCAACGCCACCGCCTGTGGCGTTCCCGGCCTTGTCGTGGTGGTAGGCAGCGCGCCCAAGGCGCTTGCCAGGCTCGACATGCCTGACGCGATCTTCATCGGCGGCGGCGGCAGCGATGCCGGCGTGTTGAACGCCGCCATCAAGGCCCTGCGCGCCGGTGGCCGTCTTGTGGCCAATGCGGTGACGCTGGAGATGGAAACCCTGCTTCTCGCCCGCCATGTCTCGCTCGGCGGTGACCTTACCCGGATCGCCATATCCCGCGCTTCGCCCGTCGGCTCGATGCAGGCCTGGCGGCCGGCCATGCCTGTCACCCAATGGAGCTGGCTGAAGCCATGATGGTCGCGGGCATCGGCAGCCGAAAGGGCGTGAGTGTCGAGGACGTGCTTGCGGCGATAGAAACCGCTCTGGAAGCGCATGGGCTGGCGATGACGGCGCTTTCGGCGCTGGCGACTGCCGCGCTGAAGAAGGATGAAGAAGCCATCCCTTCCGCTGGCCGCGCGCTGCGTCTTCCGGTCATCGTCGTCGATGACTCAGCGCTCCAGGCCGCCTCGCCGGACACGCTCAGCCATTCCGACCTCTCGCAGGATCTGGCCGGCACGCCATCGGTTTCCGAGGCATCAGCCCTTGCCGTCGCCGGCGCCGGTGCAAAACTGCTCGGCCCCCGCACGGTGCTCGGCCCGGTCACTTGCGCCATCGCCATCAGCGGAGACGCGCCATGACCGTCCATTTCATAGGCGCCGGTCCTGGCGCCGCCGACCTCATCACGCTGCGCGGCGCAAGGCTGCTGGCAAGCTGCCCGGTCTGCCTTCATGCCGGTTCGATCGTCGCGCCCGAGCTTTTGCAGCACTGCGCGCCGGGGACAAAACTGATCGACACCGCGCCGATGTCGCTCGACGAGATCGAGGCCGCATTTCTGGACGCTCATAACGCCGGCCATGATGTCGCCCGCCTGCATTCCGGCGACCTGTCGGTATGGAGCGCCGTGGCCGAGCAGATCCGCCGGCTGGAAAAGCATGGTATTCCCTACACGCTGACGCCGGGTGTGCCGTCCTTCGCCGCCGCCGCCGCCGCACTTCGCCGTGAGCTGACCATTCCCGAGGTCGCGCAAAGCCTGGTGCTGACCCGCATTTCCGGCCGCGCATCAAAAATGCCGCCCGGCGAAACGCTGGCCGGCTTCGGCCGCACCGGCGCCACGCTCGCCATTCATCTTGCCATCCACGCCATCGACCGCGTCGTCGCCGAGCTGACCCCACACTATGGCGGCGATTGCCCGGTGGCGATCGTCTTCCGCGCCTCCTGGCCGGACGAACGCGTGCTGACCGGCACGCTGGCGACCATCGAGGCGCTGCTGGCCGCCGACCCGATGGAGCGCACGGCCATCATCTTCGTCGGCCGCTCGCTGGCGGCGGAGGGCTTTGGCGAGAGTTCATTGTACGACGCCCACTATCAGCGGCGTTTTCGCGGACGGGACGGATTGTGAGCGGCAGCACTAAAATTTTCGGCGATAACGCCACGCTCGAAAAAGCTTTGTCCCGGCTGAATTTCAAGCCGCGCCGGCTCGAGCCAGGCCATGTCTGGCTGGCCGGCGCCGGCCCCGGCGACCCCGGCTGCCTGACGCTGGAAGTGCTGGCAGCGTTGGCCGAGGCGGATGCGGTTGTCTACGACGCGCTGGTGTCATCGGATGTCGTCGCCGTTGCCGAAAACGCCGAACTCTTCTTTGCCGGCAAGCGCGGCGGCAGACCGTCGATGAAACAGGACGACATCACCGCCCTTTTGGTGCGGCTGGCGCGCGGCGGCCGCCGCGTCGTCAGGCTGAAGGGCGGCGACCCCTATATTTTCGGCCGTGGCGGCGAAGAGGCTCTCGCCCTCGCGCGGGAAGCTATCCCGTTCCGCGTCCTGCCCGGCCTGACATCGGGGCTCAGCGCGCTGGCCGCGACCGGCATCCCGGCCACCATGCGCGGCATCAACAAGGCTGTGATCCTGGCCACCGGCCACGCCGCCGGCACCGATGACGATCTCGACTGGGCGGCAATCGCCCGCACAGGCCAGCCTGTCGTCGTCTATATGGGCATGGCCAATCTGCCCCTGATCGCCGCGGCACTGCTGGACGGCGGGCTGGCGCCGTCGACCCCGGCGGCGGTGATCGTCGCCGCGACGACGCCGCGGGAGCGGACTGTCGTCGCCACGCTCGCCACCATTGCCGAGGAAGCGGCCGCCGCAGGCCTTGCCTCGCCGGCACTGATCGTCGTCGGCGGCATCGTCGCCATGCGCGCGGCGCTGGCAGGCGAAGCATGACCGCTCGCGCGATCATCATCGGCGCGCCGCGCTCCGGCTCGGGCAAGACCAGCGTCACCATCGGCATCCTGCGCGCGCTCACCCGGCGCGGGCTGAAAGTGCGGGGCGCCAAATCCGGTCCCGACTATATCGACCCCGGCTTCCACACCGCAGCCACGGGGCTTTCCGGTGTCAATCTCGACAGCTGGGCGATGCCGCCGTCACTGCTCAACGCGCTGGCGGCGCAGGCAGCGGACGACACCGATTTCGTCATCCTTGAAAGCGCCATGGGCCTGTTCGATGGCATTCCGGCTTCGCCGGGGCGCAGCGGTTCGGCGGCCGACCTGGCGCGGCTCTACGGCCTGCCGGTGCTGCTGGTGCTCGACGTCTCCGGCCAGTCGACCACTGCGGCAGCCGTCGCCAAGGGCTTTGCCACCTATGATCCGGACGTGCGCATGGCCGGCGTCGTGCTCAACCGGCTGGGCAGCGAGCGTCACCGCCGGCTGTCCGGCGACGCCATCGAGGCGATCGGCCTGCCCGTCGTCGGCGCCATCCTGCGTGATCCCTCGCTCAACCTGCCCGAGCGCCATCTCGGTCTCGTCCAGGCCGGCGAATATGACGACCTGATGGCGCATCTCGACCGGCTGGCCGACATGGCGGAAAGGTCGCTCGACCTCGATGCCATCATGGCCCTGGCGACACCCCTCACCCCGGCGCCCGGCGGCTTCGACGACGCGCTTGTGCCGCCCGGTCAGCGCATCGCGTTGGCCGAGGATGCCGCCTTCACCTTCCTCTATCCGCATGTCGCCGCCTACTGGCGCAAGGCTGGTGCCGAAATTGTCCCGTTCTCGCCGCTCGCCGACGAGGCACCCGACGAGGATTGCGATGTCTGCTGGCTGCCCGGTGGCTATCCCGAGCTTCACGCCGGCCGGCTCGCCGCCGCCGCGACTTTTCGCACCGGTATGGAGCGTTTCGCTGCGACGAAGCCGATCCATGGCGAGTGCGGCGGCTTCATGGTGCTTGGCGAGGCGCTGGAGGACGCGTCTGGCGAAACGCACAAGATGCTCGGCCTGCTCGGTCACTCCACCAGCTTCGCCAAGCGCAAGATGAACCTGGGCTATCGCGAGGCTCGACTGCGCGCCGACTGCCCGCTGGGCCTGGCTGGCGCGCTGATCCGTGGCCACGAATTCCACTATGCGCAGATGACCGCCACCGGCAACGACGAGCCGCTGGCCGACCTCGCCGACGGCCAGGGCAATCCGATCGGCGCCTCGGGCTATCGGCGCGGCCATGTCAGCGGCACCTTTTTCCACGCCATTGCGAGGGGCTAGCGGATGAAGTTCAAGAACTTGGCTCTTTCACCGCGGCAGGTCCTCGACGACACCGCGCTTTGCCTGGTCTTCTTCACCCGCCTGCCGCTGCCCGTGTTCGATTTTCGCGGCCGCGGCCTTGCCGCGGCGATCTGGGCGGCTCCGGTCGCCGGCCTCGTCGTCGGCCTGATCGGCGCAATCGTCTTTGCCACGGCGGAACGGTTTGGCCTTGCCATGGGTCCGGCGGCCGCCCTTGCCCTTGCGGCTACCCTGCTCACCACCGGCTGCCTGCATGAAGACGGGCTGTCGGATGTTGCCGACGGCTTTGGCGGCGGCAAATCGCGCGGCAAAAAACTGGATATCATGCGCGACAGCCGCATCGGCGCCTACGGTGCGGCGGCGCTGGCCCTGTCGCTGCTCATCCGCTGGAGCGCGCTGTCGGAATTCGTCGACCCCACACAGGCGCTCTTCGCCCTTGTGGCCGCACATGCTGCCTCGCGCGGCATGCTTGGCGCCTTCATGCATCTCTTGCCGCCGGCACGGATCGACGGCCTGTCGGCCGACGCCGGCACCATCTTTGCCGAAACGGCAACAGCCAGCGCCGTGCTCGGCGCGATCCCGCTCCTCCTGCTCGGGCTGGGCGGCGCCGTCTTCGCGCTCATCCTGCTCGGCCTGCTGTTTGCCGCGTTCCGCGCTCTTTGCCTCAACCAGATCGGTGGCCAGACCGGCGACACCATCGGCGCCTTGCAGCAGGCGGGCGAAATCGCGGTGCTTCTCGTCGCTTCAGTAGCCCTTTCCTGATTCCCCTTTGACCTGATTTCCTTTTGGAGACTTTGCCCCCATGCCCTTCAAATCACTCGATGAATTGCGCGCCGCTTGCCTCGACCTGCCGGCTGGCAGCGATACTGCCGCCAATGCGGTCGCCCGTCGCCAGGACACGCTGACTAAGCCGCAAGGCAGCCTCGGCCGGCTGGAGACCATCGCTGCATGGCTGGCGCGCTGGCAGGGCCGCGACATGCCGAAGCTCGACCGCGTAAAAGTCTTCGTCTTCGCCGGCAACCATGGCGTCACCGCGCAAGGCGTGTCGGCTTATCCATCCGAGGTCACCGTGCAGATGGTGGCGAACTTCGCCGGTGGCGGTGCCGCCATCAACCAGCTTGCCCGCATGGCTGGCGCCGAACTCGACGTCATTCCGCTCGATCTCGACCATCCGACCGGCGACTTCACCCAAACGCCGGCGATGGATGAGAAAGCCTTCCTCGCCGCCGTGTCGACCGGCTACGACGCGGTGACGAAAGACCTCGACCTCGTCTGCTTCGGCGAAATGGGCATCGGCAACACCACGCCGGCCGCCGCTATTTCAGCGGCGCTGTTCGGCGGTGGCGCGGAAAAATGGACCGGACGCGGCACCGGCGTCGACGACGCCGGCCTGAAGCGCAAGGTGGTCGCCATCGAAGCCGGTCTGAAGCGTCACGCCGCCGCCCTTGCCGATCCGCTTGCTGTCGCTGCCGCACTCGGTGGCCGTGAACTGGCCGCCATCTTCGGCGCGACGCTGGCCGCCCGCCATCTTCACATACCCGTGCTGCTCGACGGCTTCGTCTGCACCGCCGCCGCAGCCCCGCTGGCCAGGCTGCATCCGACCGGCCTCGCCCACACGATCGCCGCGCATGTCTCGGCTGAGTCCGGCCATCGCCGCCTGCTCGAAGCCCTCAACCTGCCGCCGCTGCTCGATCTCGGCATGCGGCTCGGCGAAGGCTCCGGCGCCTGCCTCGCCGTCAACATCGTCCGCTCCGCGCTGGAGTGCCATGTAAGGATGGCGAGTTTTGCCGAGGCTGGGGTGTCGGAGAAGTAGGCGCGGATTTCGCCGCACCTGCTCCGGGAACGTTTTGCCGCCTCGGGCGATCAGAACCGGTATGAAAAACCTATCGTAACGGTTTGCAGGGTCGGGCTAATGTCTTCAACATAGTTGTTGAAGACGATGGTCTTCGAGCCGAAGTCCGCGTACCGATATTCGCCGCGAACCGTGATCTTGTCGGTAATAGCGTATTCAGCGCCGGCGCCGACCGTCCATCCGTTGAATGAAGCCGAGTGACTTTCCTCTCGACCCGGATCGCGAGTGTCCGCTTTTCCATGCAGGTATGCGTAGCCGCCCGTGCCGTAAATCAGCATTCGGTCAAATGAGACGCCTGCCCTAGCGCGGACGGAACCGATCCATTGCGCCTCAAAGCCATTGATGTCCCCACCGCTTCCGCCATCGTCGCCATCAATGCTCGTCGCGTTGATATCTGCCTCGCCACCGAACACGAAGGAACCGGATTGCCAATTGTAGCCTGCGTGCACGCCGCCAAGGACACCGCTGCCGTCCGCATCGTCCTGGTCGAAGATGTCCGGACTGGCCTCTGAAAAGCCCCATGGCTGATCGACTTTGCTCCATCCGCCGCCGATTTGCGCGCCTACGTAGCCGCCCGTCCAGTTGTAATTCGATGCGACCGGCAACTCGACCATTGTATCGGCGGCAAGTGCCGTTCCGGCCATCAAAGCCGTGACGAATACAGAGCCGACAAAAATGAAAGCGCGCATGCACCAATCCCCCTTGTTAACGCCCTTTTTTACCACGATGCGCGCATACCAGCTGTGATTTTTTTGCAACACTCGAAAGAAACGATCTGCTCGACATAAGTATGATCGTCCATCGAGACCTTCGCCGGCAGCCAAGGTCACCAATGTCAACGCCAGGGACCGCGCATAGGCAGCGCAGCCCAGGGGCCGCTCATAGGCAGCGCAGGATCGCAGATACCTGTGACCGCCCGATCGTCATGAAGGTCACGTTCAAGGCCAGCCTCGGCAAGCCCGCGCCATGCCCGAGACACGGTCAAACGCATCTCGCATTCCAGGGTCTTTCCACCAAGTCTTTGAAGAATTTGGTGGGTGCGCACAGGATTGAACTGTGGACCCGCTGATTAAGAGTCAGCTGCTCTACCAACTGAGCTACGCACCCACTCGGCCGGCAAAAACCGGCGTTGGCGGGCATATAGCCGCCACCATCGGTCCTGTCCAGCCCTGCCGGAATCATTTCCCGACAAATCGCTTAAGTGCCGCACATGGTCAGACGAACAGCTTGCCTTCGGCGACCTTGACCGCATTACCGCCGATGCGCGCCGAGGCCAGTTTTCCGCCTTCCACGGTTAGTTCGAGGCGAATTCGCGATGGCCTGCCCATCTCCAGCCCCTGTTCGATCCACAGCTGCCAAATGCCGTCGGTCGGCGCGTCGAAATGCATGATGGCGCCGGCAAAAGCCGCTGCCGCCGAGCCGGTTGCCGGATCCTCGTAGGAAGGCGTGCCGGGCACGATCATGCGCACATGGAAGGCGCTTTCGTGGTTCACCGTCTCGCGGCAATAGACATAGGGACTGGCGAAGGCCCACTCGCTCTTGCGTGGCGCCAGTTCCGACCAGGCCTGGTTGTCCAGACGGATGCGGCCCGCCACTTCGAGATTGGCGACCGGAATGGTCACATAGGGCACGCCCGCCGACCAGAACGCGACGCGATGATTCTCGAAGCCGATTTCGTGCGGCGTCAGGCCAAGAGCCGCACCGATAGCCTCCGGATCGGCCTCGAGCTTCAGCGGCTCCGGCAGCTTCGCCAGGTCGAACTCGGCGAACGTCGCTCCATCATGCTTGCTGACGGCACAACGCACCGGGCCGATGTTTTCCTCCAGCACGAAGATGCCGGCGCCGCCCTCCTCCGCCAGCTCGGCCAGCGCGATCGCCGAACCCACCGTCGGGTGGCCGGCGAACGGCATTTCATAGTCGGGCGTGAAAATGCGGATGCGGTTTTTATGCTTGGGATTGTCCGGCGGCAGCACGAACACCGATTCCGACAGGTTGAATTCGCGCGCGATGGCCTGCATCGCGGCGGTATCCAATCCCTTGCTGTCCAGCACGACGGCCAAAGGATTGCCGGCCAGTCGCTCGGTCGTAAACACATCATAAAGCAAGTAATTCCGGGTTTTCATTCCTGCCTCAATCCCAACATGGGCGAAATTTAATTTGATATTTGAAACGTCAAGCCTGATCTGTGCACAGATAGAGACATTGCCCATTATAGGGGTCCAGCGTGGACCAGATTGTCAATCTGCCAAAGACGGAATCGGATTCCGCCATCGAGACGGCGCTCGGGCTCGACAAGACGGGTCTGCGCAAGTCGCGCCGGCGCGGCTGGCTCTATGCACTGCTGGCGCTGATCGTGCTCGCCGCCGGGCTTGGCGTCTATCAGTGGTATGCCGGCTCGCCGGCCAGGACTGACTATACCACCGTGCCTGCCGCCAGGGCCGACCTCACCGTCGCGGTGTCGGCGACCGGCACGCTGCAGCCGCTCACCCAGGTCGACATTTCCAGCCAGCTCTCCGGCATTATCCGCTCGGTGTCCGTCGAGGAGAACCAGCAGGTCAAGAAGGGCGATGTGCTGGCAGCGCTCGACACGACCAAGCTGCAAGTTCAGATCGAGCGCGCCGAAGCCTCCGCTAAGGCAGCGGCGGCCAATGTTGAGGACGCCACGGTAACGCTGACCGAGAACGAAAAGGCGCCTGTCCGCGCGGCGGCTTTGACCAAGCGCGGCATGGCGACCGACCAGTCGCTCGAGGCGGCGACCGCGACCCGCGACCGCTCCAAGGCGGCGCTCGACAGCGCCCAGGCCAACCTCGCCATCGCCAATGCCGATCTGAAATCGCAGCAGACCGACCTTGCCAACAGCACCATCTATGCGCCGATAGACGGCATCGTGCTGACGCGCTCGGTCGACCCCGGCCAGACGGTCGCTTCCTCGCTGCAGGCGCCGGTGCTGTTCATCATCGCCGCCGATCTCAGAAACATGGAACTGGTGGCGGCGGTCGACGAGGCCGACATCGGCGCGGTCAAGACAGGCCAGCATGCCCGCTTCAGCGTCGATGCTTTCCCGGAGCGGCCGTTCGATGCCGAGATCCGCGACATCTCCTATGCCTCGGTCACCACCGACGGCGTCGTCACCTACAATGCGCGGCTCGAGGTCGACAACAACGAGCTGTTGCTGCGGCCCGGCATGACCGCCACCGTTTCGGTCGTCACCAAACAGGCCAAGGGCGTGCTCACCGTGCCGGCCACGGCCTTTCGTTATCGGCCCACGGCGCCTGCCACCCGCGCGTGGAGCCTGAGCGATCTGTTCACCGGCCGCATGGGTCGCCCCGGCGGCAACCGCCAGCGCCAGGCCGCGACGGCGCCCACCGATGGCTCGCGCACGCTCTGTGTGCTGGAGAATGGGCGTCCGCACCCGGTCAACGTCAAGATCGGTTCCACCGACGGCGAACTGACCGAGATCACCTCCGGCCTGGACGAAGGCGCTCAGGTTATCACAGCGTCGCAGCAGCGGAGCTGATACCGTGGCCCCGAGCGCGACGCTCATCACCTTCGACAAGGTCTGGAAGAGCTACGGCCAGGGCGAAGCCAAGGTTCATGCGCTGGCCGGCGTCGACCTTGCCATCCGCAGCAGTGAATTCGTCGCCATCATGGGGCCGTCCGGCTCCGGCAAGTCGACGGCGATGAACATTATCGGCTGCCTCGACACGCCGACCGCCGGAACCTATTCCTTCATGGGCATCGATGCCGGGCGTCTCGACCGCAACCGCCGCGCCATGCTGCGCAACCTCTATGTCGGCTTCGTCTTCCAGGGCTACAATCTGCTGGCCCGCACCACGGCGGCCGAAAATGTCGAACTGCCGCTGATCTACCGCGGCGTTGCCGCCCGCCAGCGCCGCGACCTTGCCATGCAGACGTTGGCGGAGGTCGGCCTTGTCGGCCGCGAACACCACACCCCGGCGGAACTCTCCGGCGGCCAGCAGCAGCGCGTGGCGATCGCGCGCGCCATCGTTACCCGCCCAACCTTACTCGTCGCCGACGAGCCGACCGGCAATCTCGACACCGCCCGCACGCACGAGATCATGGAGTTGCTGACCCGGCTGAACACCGAGCTTGGGCTGACCATCGCCATGGTCACGCATGAAGCCGACGTCGCCGCTTATGCCGAGCGCACCATTCGCTTCCTCGACGGCCACGTCGCCTCCGATACAATAAAGCTGGAGACGGCGTAGCCATGATCTGGGAAACCGTCCGCCTCTCGCTCCGCTCGATCCGCCGCAACGTGCTGCGCTCGTTCCTGACATTGCTCGGCATCGTCATCGGCGTTGCAGCCGTCATCGCCATGCTCACCATCGGCTCGGGCACCACCGAAAAGGTCAAGGCCGACATCTCCAAGCTCGGCAGCAATCTGCTGGTCGTCCGTTCCGGCCGCCCGGCCGGTCCCGGCGGTCCGGGAGGGCTCGATCAGGTGGCGCGTCCGCTGGCCGAAAAGGACCTGGCGGCGCTCGTTGCGCACCTGACCGGCGCTCGCGCCATTTCGCCGGCCTCGCAAAAGCAGGTCCGCGTCATCTTCGGCACCGAGAGCCTGACCTCGGGCGTCACCGGAACCGACAGCGCCTATCTCGATGCGCGCGACTGGAAACTGGTGTCGGGCCGCCCGTTCAGCGATTCCGAAACCCGCTCGGGCACCGGCGTGTGCCTGATCGGCGAGACGGTGCGCCAGCAATTCTTCGGCGCCGGCGATCCCGAAGGCGAGATCATCCGCGTCAACCGCACCTCCTGCAAGATCATCGGCCTGCTCGAGCCCAAGGGCTATACAGGCTTCGGCCAGGACCAGGACAATGTCGTCTTGATGCCGCTGCATGCCTACCAGCGCCGCATCGCCGGCAACCGCGACATCGACAACATCTACATCGCCGCCGACGACCGCACGCCGACCAGCGAGTTGCAGCCGCGCGTCGAGGACATCTTGCGCGATGCACGCCGCATCACGCCCGAGCGCGAGAGCGATTTCGCCATCCGCGACATGACCCAGATCGCCGACGCCATGGCCAGCGCCACCACCACCATGACCGGCATGCTGGGCGCGGTCGCCGGCGTCAGCCTGCTGGTCGGCGGCATCGGCATCATGAACATCATGCTGGTGTCGGTCACCGAGCGCACGCGCGAGATCGGCATCAGGCTCGCCATCGGCGCGCATGAAAAGCACATCCTGATTCAGTTCCTAGTCGAGGCGACGGTGCTGTCGCTGCTCGGCGGCATCATCGGCATCCTGATCGGCCTGGCGCTGGCCGGCCTCGCCGCGGTGACGCTGACCATCCCCTTCGCGCCAAGCCCGGCGGTCATCCTGCTCGCCGTCGGCTTCTCCGCGCTGATCGGCATGGTCTTCGGTTTCTTCCCGGCGCTGCGTGGCGCCAGGCTCGACCCGATCGACGCGCTTAGGCACGAATAGGGGCAACGCAGTCGGAAACGCTCCCAGCGCTCCGACCGGCTTTTGCACAGTCTTCGACAGCTCCACCTTGCTCCGCCACTGTCGCCGCACCGTTCGCGATGCTAGGGCACTCGCCTTGGGCGGAGGAATAGCGGATGAGCAAGAAGGCGCGGCTGATCCTGGCGATGGTCATCATCGAGGCCTTTCTGGCGGGCATCTGGTGGTATCTCGCCCGCTACGGCCTTGCCAATCCCGATCGCGTCACATCGGATTTTCAGGCAGTCGTCGGCCAGACCATGGGAATGGCGATGGGCGGCTTGCTGGGCATCGGCTTTATCCTGTTCCACGTCGCTGCTCGCAACGATCGCAAGGACGCGCAGAACAAGACGCGCGGTTAGAGCAATTCCAGGAAAAGTGTGAAGCGGTTTTCCGTCCGGAATTGCGTCAAAACAGAGAGTCCTTGCCCGCAAAATGCCACTCGATCAGCGGCTTCATATGCGGCGACAGCCCGACCGGCAGGTCGGCGGCATGGCGGATGATCACCGGGCCCTCGATCTCCGGATCGGTTTCGGTGGCGACGAAAGCCGAGATGCGCCGGGCGATCTCGTCGGCGGGCGCTGTCGCGTGATAACGCCGGAAGATCACCGTGCCGCTATTGGTCGACAGGGCGTGGTAGCGCTTGCCGCGTTCGGCACCCGACAGGTCGAGCCCGGTTTCCTCGCGCACCTCGCGGATCATGTTGAAATCGACATCGACCAGACCATCGCGAAAGTCGATCGGCTCGAACGAGCCGGCGGCGAAATAGACGCTGCCTGCGTTGACCGTGTGCGGTCCCATGCGGATCGCCACCAGCGCATTGTCGCCGGCCACCAGCATGGCATGGGCATAGGCATGCTCGGCGCCCGAATTCTCACGCCGTTTTCGCCACAGCAGGAAAGTCGAGTAATTGACCGCATGGCAGCGGCCGACGAGACGGTTGTCGCGGTACGCGAGTTGCGACAGCAGCACCACCATGCCATCGAACAGCGCCGGATTGGCGGCGACTTCGCGCTGCCAATTCTCGGCGATGGCCTCTGAATTGTCCCAGGCGAAGGGATGCGGACGGGGATCGAGCCTGACGTCGACGGCATCGACGGGCAGGATGACATTGCGCGGCAGGTCGAAACTCATGGGCGTATCAAACGATGTCCAGGGTGATGGCCACCGGACAATGGTCCGACGCCTTCGGCCGATCCCAGCCGGCGCGCGGAAAGCGGTCGACCTCCTGGCCGGGCGGGAAAATCGTGCGCCAGGGCTGGCCGTTGCGGATGATGTCGGGAACGGCCGTCGCGTTGCTGGCAGCGAGCCCCTTCGACAACAGGATATAGTCGAGTTGGCACAGATGCCGCTCTTCTGGTCCGCGCGTGTGATAAAAACTCCAGCGATCTATCTCGGGCCGCCGCTCGACGAGGTTTTCGCAGAAACCGCCGGCCGTCAGCACGTTGATGCAGGATAGGGTCTCGTCGACCACCTCGAAGCGGTAGCCGTCGATCGCATCGCCGGCGACCGTCACGCGCTGGCGGTAATCGTTCATGTCGCCGCAGATCGCCCAGCGTTTGTCGGCGGCGTGGTCCTTGCCGAAACGCTCCTCGATGATCCGCCGCACGGCCTGCGCCTCGGCGATGCGGATCGGCATGGTCGCCTCGCGCCCGTCGAGCCCATTGCGCGGCGAGCCCATCGATTTGAAATGCACGAGGTAAAGCGTCAGCGGCACGCTGCCCACCGTGATGTCGATTTCCAGGCAATCGCGCCGGAAGATGCGCTCATTGGCCTGGTTGCCGAGTGCCGCCAGTTCCGGCGTGTGCAGCCCGAACTGTTCGTAGGTGACATAGGCGTGGCTGGTCATGCGCACGAATTCGATCGGCTGGCCCTGCGCGGTTTCGTTGCGCATCATCACGGCAACGTCGATGCCGCGCGTATCATTGCCCGATGTGGTGTATTTCTGCCGGTAGCCTTGCCCCACCATCTTGAACAGGTAGCCGTGTTCGAACGCCTTCAGCGCCTCGATGTTGTCGACTTCCTGCATGCAGACGATGTCGGCGCGGGTGGCGGCGATCGCCAGCGCCGTCAGCTGGCGCGTATCGTCGGACTGTGCGATGGCGCGGGCCTGCTCCAGCATCTTGTATTCCACCTCGCTCTGGATATCGAACAGCGCCAGCGTGCGATCCTCGTTGAGCTGGTTGCGGTAGCCGGAAAAATCGAACCTGTTCATCAGGTTCTCGACGTTGAAGGTGGCAAGGCGCAGTGACATGCCATGACCTTTGCCCGCAAGTGCCGCGGAAAACAAGATCGCAGGACCGCCAGCGGAGACCGGTTGGGTCCTAGGCGCCTTCGCGCCATGGTTGACGGAACCTTTCCGTTCATCCGCCGTTCAGATGCAAACGTCCACATTAGGCCCATTCCTCGGCTTGGCGTAGGGCCTGTACCCCTTGGAGAGTGCAATGAATTCGCTCTTTTCGTCCACGGTAAAATCCGGGCTAATAGCGCTCGGTATCGTCTCCGGCATCACGGCACCGTCCGCTGCCGGCCCGATCATGCAGCCGACATTGTCGATTCCCACCAGCACGGCGGCGCCGACGGTCACCCCGATCCGCGACGAATGGGCGGGCGGTAATGACCGTCAGTTCTACGGTGACAATTGGAGGTGGCGCCGCCATGACGGCCGTCGCTACTGGAACCATGACAACTGGCGCCGCGGCAACTGGAATGGCGGAGATGACTGGCGTTGGCGTCACGGTCGCCATCATTATCGCGGCGGCCGCTATTACGATGATGGAGCGGCCGCGCTCCTGGGCCTAGGGCTGGGGCTCAGCCTCGGCAGCATGTACAACAACTACAACTACTATGACAGGCCGGCGCCGCGCCGCTATTACCGCGCAGGACGGCTTTCGAGCGCCCATGTCCAATGGTGCTACAACCGTTACCGGTCGTATCGCGCCTGGGACAACACGTTCCAGCCTTATAACGGCCCGCGCCAGCAGTGCTGGTCGCCCTATAGCTGATCTGCAGCCACTTACCGACAGAATAAGGAAACGGCGCCACGAGGCGCCGTTTCCGATTCAGCTGTAAACGCTGTCTGTCTTGGAATGTTTCTGATTTCGCTCAGTTTTTCGCCTTGTCGACCAGCTTGTTCTTCGAAATCCAGGGCATCATCGCGCGCAGCTTGGCGCCGACTTCCTCGATCTGGTGGCTGTCGTTCATACGGCGGATGCCCTTGAAGCGCGACATGCCGGCGCGGTATTCCTGCATCCACTCCGAGGTGAACTTGCCGGTCTGGATATCCTTCAGCACGCGCTTCATCTCGGCCTTGGTCTCGGCGGTGATGATGCGCGGACCCGAGACGTATTCGCCCCATTCGGCGGTGTTCGAGATCGAGTAGTTCATGTTGGCGATGCCGCCTTCGTAGATCAGGTCGACGATCAGCTTGACCTCGTGCAGGCACTCGAAATAGGCCATCTCAGGCGCATAACCAGCTTCCACCAGCGTCTCGAAACCGGCGCGGATCAGCTCGACCAGACCGCCGCACAGCACGACCTGCTCGCCGAACAGATCGGTCTCGCATTCCTCGCGGAAATTGGTCTCGATGATGCCCGAACGGCCACCGCCGACGCCGCAGGCGTAGGACAAAGCGAGATCGAGCGCATTGCCCGAGGCGTCCTGGTTGACCGCGACCAGGCACGGCACGCCGCCGCCCTTCTGGTATTCGCCGCGCACCGTGTGGCCGGGGCCCTTGGGCGCGATCATGACGACGTCGACCGTCGACTTCGGCTCGATGAGGCCGAAATGCACGTTGAGGCCGTGAGCGAAAGCGATCGCCGCACCATCGCGGATGTTCGGCGCGATCTCGTTCTTGTAGATGTCGGCCTGCAGTTCGTCGGGCGTTGCCATCATCATCAGGTCGGCCCATTTGGCGGCGTCCGCCACGCTCATCACCTTGAGCCCATCGGCCTCGACCTTCTTGGCGGTCGCCGAGCCGGCTTTCAGGCCGATGGCGATCTCCTTGGCGCCGGAATCCTTGAGGTTGAGCGCATGCGCCCTGCCCTGGCTGCCATAGCCGATGATGGCGACCTTCTTGCCCTTGATCAGATTGAGATCGGCATCACGATCGTAATAGACGCGCATTTTGTCTTCCTTCCCGTTTTATGAATCAGCCTTACGGCCGGTTTTTGCTCCGAAAAGAGCGAGAAACTGCTGCGTCGCCCGCGCGGCATCGCCGCCGATCGCCGCCTCAGTCAATTCCAGCCGGTCGCCGAGCAGCAGACGGATCTGCACATCGCGGGCGACCAGCCCGAAAAAGGTGCGGAACGCCGTCTCGGCATCCGCAAAGTCGAGCAGCCCGGCTTGGCGACCCGCCTCAAGGACAGGCTTCAACCGCTTGGCCAGCGCGAAACGTCCATTCTCCAGCACGACAGCGCCGAGATCGTCCTTGCCCGACCCCGCATGGCCAACCGCCACCCGGTTGAGCGCGATCGAGGTATCGCTCGAAATCACTTTCAGCCAGTCGGAAGCAAAGCGTTCCAGGCTTGCCGTCAGCGAGGCCAGATCGAGCCCCTTGCCATCGACCTGCGCCACCCGCACCTTCGAGGCCTGCCATTGCACTGTCGCCGTCAGCAGCCCATCACGATCGCCGAACCATTTGTAGAGCGTTTCCTTGGAACAGCTCGCACGGCGCGCCACGGCGGTCATGGTCAGCTGATCGCCCTCCTCGACCAGCAGCCGCAACGCCGCGTCGAGCACGGCCTTCTGCCGCTCTGTCAGCGCTTGGCTGGTGTCGATCTCGGGTACGATGTGCAACACGCTCTTCTCTCGGCAGGTAAGGCCGGCCGGTTATTTCGGCAAGCCGTACCGTACGTTACGGTTCGCCTGATCTATGGCGTATTGTTTTGGGCCTTGCAAGCCCTATTTTCTTTCTGGACGGCGGCGGCTTGCGCGGGGAAAGAAGATGCTGATCGGATTGCTCGCCTTGACGGTTGCCGCCGTATTCTCCGGCGCCGCGATTTACGTCGGCGTCGCGGAACAGCCGGCGCGGCTTCGTCTCGACGACAAGGCACTGCTGCAGGAATGGCAGCCTTCCTACAAACGCGGCGCCGCCATGCAGGCGTCGATTGCCATTTTCGCCTGCGTTCTTGGCCTGATTGCCTGGTGGCAGACCGGCGGTCTCGCCTTCCTGGTTGGCGCGGTGTTGATCATCCTGCCCTGGCCGTGGACGCTGATCGCGATGATGCCGACCAACAGGGTGCTGGAGGCGATGGATGCAGGCGCCGTCAATCCGCAAGCCAGGCCCCTGATCATCAAATGGGGCAATCTGCATCTGGTTCGCACGGTGCTCGGTGTTTTGTCGACGCTGGCGTTTCTCTGGGGCAGCCATCCGGCTTGACCTCGCCGAGCCGGCTCGGCGCCGTGGCATCAGTCCGCGATGGGCGGATGGCGCAGTCGGCCAAGCAGTGCCGAGACCATGGTCAACTCATCTCCCGAGAGCTTGGCGCCGACCAGTTCGGCGATCGACAGTCCGTAGACAGCCCACATTCGACGGCGCGTCTCGCGGCCTTTGGTGGTGATGCGGATGGTCTGGCCACGGCCGTCATCGGCCACCGGCAGCTTCTCCACCAGCCCATCGGCCTCGAGCCGCGCCAGCAGCCGCGATATGTTGTATTGCGCGAATAGAGTGCGCTCGATCAGCTGAAACGGCCGCAGCCCGCCCTCGCCCGCCTCGGCGATCTCATGCAGCACGTCATACCAGGCAAGCGGCGGCAGGCCGGCGGCCTTTAACGCCTCTTCAGCGCTTTCCACCAGCTGGCGCGAAACGCGCATCAGGCGGGCCCAGGCCTTGATGGCTTCGGGCGAAGGCATGGCTGTCTCGGTCATGGCCCAGCATAGCCAATAGATGCAATTGCATCAAGCTTGACGATCGATGCGTTTGCATCTACATAGATGCAACTGCATTAAATTATGGAAAGCCAATCCAATGAAACACGAAATCCGCAAACTCGCCGGCATTGGGGCGAGTAAAATGACCGACAAGCTCATTCTCGTCAGCCACCATCTCTGCCCCTATGTTCAGCGCGCCGCGATTTCACTGGCTGAAAAGGGGATGCCGTTCGAGCGCATCGATATCGACCTGGCCAACAAGCCGGACTGGTTCAAGGCGATTTCACCGCTCGGCAAGGTGCCGTTGCTGCGCGTGCAGCGAAATGGCGAGGAAACGGTGATCTTCGAATCCGCGGTCATCCTCGAACTCCTCGAAGAGACGCAGGCCAATCCCCTCCACCCCACCGACCCCTATACCCGCGCCCGGCACCGTGCCTGGATCGAGTTCGGCTCGGCCACGCTCAACGCCATCGGCCGGTTCTATTCAGCCTCGACCGAGGCCGGCTTCCTTGCCGAATCCAGCGCGCTGTCAGCCATGTTCGATCGTCTCGAAACCGAGCTGGCGGACGAGACTGGCGGACCGTGGTTCGCCGGCGAGCGCTTTTCGCTGGTCGACGCCGTTTACGGTCCGGTCTTCCGCTATCTGGACGCCTTCGACCGGATCGGTGATTTCGGCATCCTTGACGGTAAACCGCTCGTCCGCGCCTGGCGCCAGGCGTTGAGTGAACGCCCGTCGATCAAGCACGCCGTGGCGCCGGGCTACCCGCAAGGCCTGCATGCCTTCCTGCGGGCGAAGGGATCATACCTTTCGAGCCTCATCCACCGAAGCGATCCGGCCATTTCGCCTCTGCAAGCCCGATCCGCCTGAACGGATCGATTACCGTGCCTGCCACCATCGAGGCGAGGAACTGCGGTGCCGGCGGAATTTTTGCCACCGTCGCCACCAGCCTGTCGCGGATAAAGGGAAGCGTCACGGAATCCGACTGGTAGAACGGCGTGAACGCCAGCGACAGCGCCTGGAAGATCCGTACATGCCAGCGGCGCGCCTTCGCATAGGCTTCAAGCGCTGCCTCGACACTCGCCGTCCTCGCCAGCGCATGGCTGAGCGCCGCCGCGTCGAGCAGTGCCATATTGGCCCCTTGCCCGAGCTGCGGGCTGGTCGAGTGTGCCGCATCGCCGATGATGGCCAGCCGCCGGCCGGCCGGCCATTTCATCGTGTGGTGGCCATAGCGCGCCAGCGAGAGCTGGTCGAAATCCTCGACCTGGCTGGTGAACGCCTCGCATTCGGGCCACAGCGCGACCAGCCTCTCCTTCCAGGCGTCGAGACCCACTGCCCGCACCCGCTCGGCATCGGCCGGCTTGAGGCTCCAGAAGAATGCCACCATCTTTTCAGCGCCCGGCTCCGGCCGGCCGATCGGCAGCACGCCGATCATCACGCTCGCTTTGTCGTAGCGTTGCAGCAGCGCATGCTCGTCAAAACCTTCGCCGCGCCAACCGAGCGAGGCCCAGAACGCGCCATAGGTAAGTGGTCGTGGCTCGCCTGGAGCGCTTGCGCGTCGCAGTTTCGAGCGCGAACCGCTGGCGTCGACGACCAGATCGAAAGGCCCCGCTCTTCGTCCGTTGCCACGGATCAGCGTCGCCCGTTCGCCTGCCTCCAGAGACTCGATCTCGACGCCGGTCTCGATCGCGATCGCTTCGCGCTGCGTGGCGCGAAAGAGCACGCCGAATAGGGCCGCCCGGTGTACCGCCAACCCAAAACGATGGCCTCGTTGCGCATCATAGCGTACATCGAGCACGGTACGACCTGTGTTAGCGTCGGCACCATGCAGGCGGTCGATGCGACTGCCCAGCGCCAGTATGTCATCGAGCAGGCCAAGATCGGCCAAGACCGTCAGCCCGGTCGGTTGCAGGATCAGTCCGGAGCCGACCGGCTTCGGTTCGTCGAAGCGCTCGAAGACGACGACCCGATGCCCGGCGCGCTTGAGATAGAGCGCCATGGCCAGCCCCGCCGGTCCGGCGCCGACAATTGCGATATCGTAGGAAATGTCGATGCCCCAAGCCTGATTGGCGAGGACAATCCTTCAGCCGCCGGGCGAAATCAAGCCGCGGCGCCGTCCAGAGGCTTACGCCTGGGCGGCATCAAAATCGGCGCGCGCTATCCGCACCGCATCGTGGTTGAGTTCGGCCCACAGAATCAATTGATGAAAGGCGCCGAACATCGAGCGCCCGAGATCGGTCAGGCTGTATTCAACACTCGGTGGTTTGGTCGGGAACACCTCACGATGGACATAGCCATCGCGCTGCAAATCGTGCAGCGTCTGGGTCAGCATGCGTTGCGAAATATCGGGCACCAGGCGCCTCAACTCGCCGAAGCGATAGGGTCTTTCAGCCAGCGCCATCATCAGCAGCGATCTCCATTTGCCGCTGACGCCCTGGATGACATCGCGGACCGGACAATTGGCGAAATTGCCGTCCCCGCTCATCGCCTTATAGATCTCCATCTTCGATTTCAGATTGATGACCTTGCCGTCCATGGGTGGTTCCCTGCCTGTGCCTACCTCCCGAAAAACTGCCTTCTTTACGGCGGTGGGTCAATTCCTATTTTAGTGCTGGTCTCTTTCCGAGACTACCACTCGATCCGCCCTTGCGGCGCAACGTCAGGATCCCCCATGACCGAAACCCTTCTCGTCACCGGCGCCTCCGGCCAGCTTGGCCGCGGCGTCATCCACTATCTCCTGGACACGCACAAAGTTCCGCCGGCAAAGATCATCGCCACAACACGCAATCCAGAAAACGTGGCCGATTTGGCGGCACGCGGCGTTGTCGTCAGGGCCGCCGATTTCAACGACGCGGCTTCGCTGGAAACCGCATTCAAGGGCGCCGACAAGGTGCTGATCATTTCGACCGGCGATCTCGATCTCAAAAGCGGCAAACGCCTGAAGCAGCACGAAAATGCAGTCGCCGCGGCCAAGAACGCCGGCATTTCGCATCTGCTCTACACTTCGATGCCCAATCCCGAGCCAGTTTCGCCCGTGCTGTTCGCCAACGATCACTACAGCACCGAGCAGGCGATCAAGGCGAGCGGCATCCCCTACACGATCTTCCGCAACGGCTGGTACCAGGAGAATCTGTTCATGGCACTGCCGCACGCGATCGCCTCGGGACACTGGTATACGTCCGCCGGCGAAGGCCGCATTGCGCACGGCGCACGCGATGACATGGCCGCGGCGATCGCCGCCGGCCTCGCTGGCGCCTCAAACGAAAGCAAGACCTACACGTTGACCGGCCCGCACGCCTACACCACGGCCGAAATCGCCGCCCTGGTGAGCGAGGTCACCGGCAAGCCGCTCGATGTCGTGCAGGTTCCGGATGAAGCCTTGACCGAAGGCGTGAAGGCGGCCGGTGTCCCCGAGGATTTCGCTGACGTCGTCGTGTCCTTCGACGCCAACACGCGCTCCGGCCGCATCGCCATGGTGACCGACGCGATCGAGAAACTTTCCGGCAGAACGCCAAAGACGTTGAAGCAATTTCTCGAGGCGAACAAAACCGCATTGGCCGGCTGAGGCGGCGTTTTCGCCGGGCATAGTCCTGAGATGCCTGCGCGGCACGGACCCCCACCCCTAACCCCTCCCCACAAGGGGGAGGGAGACTTCCGTTGGTGCTGACCTAGGCGAATCGCCTGTCTTTTCGGCGCCAAAGAAGAATTAAAGGCACGCGGCAGCGTTCCCTCCCCCTTGTGGGGAGGGTTAGGGTGGGGTCTTCTTCGCAAGAATCCATATGCGATAGCCCTGCCCTCGTGGGGGATGTCCGGCAGGACAGAGGGGGGCGCGAAGGATCGCGGCAGAGCCGCTTTTATTCCGAGCCGGTCAGATCGCCACCTGTGTACCGATCTCCACCACACGACCGGTCGGGATCTGGAAATACTCGGTCGCATCGGCCGCCGTGCGCGCCAGGCCGATGAACAACCGATCCTGCCACACAGGCATTCCGGAATTGGGCGAGGCCTTGAGCGAACGCCGCGACAGGAAGAACGAGGTCGTCATGATGTCGAACTTCCAGCCTTGCTTGCGGCAGATCGCCAGCGCGCGCGGGATGTTGGGCTGCTCCATGTAGCCGAAGGTCAGCGTCACCCGCATGAACAGCTCGTTGACCGTCTCCATCTTGACCCGGTCGCTGTCAGGCACCACTGGCTGCGGCGCCGTCACCACCGAAAGAATGACGTTCTGCTCATGCAGCACCTTGTAGTGCTTCAGGCTGTGCATCAGCGCGGTTGGCGCGCTGAGCGGATCGCTGGTCAGGAACACGGCGGTGCCGGAGACCAGCTGCGGCTTTTTCTTCAACAAATTGCCGGCGAGGAAATCGAGCGGGATCTCGTTGCGGCGGGTCTTGTCGAACAGGTAGCGACTGCCGCGCACCCAGGTCCACATGGCCATGATTATAGCGAAGGCCACCGCCAACGAGGCCCAACCACCCTCGAATACCTTGACGATGTTGGAGGCAAAGAAGCCTATATCGATGAACATGAACAGCGCCGTCAGCGCGATTGCCGGCCAGAGGTTCCATTTCCAGATGCGTGTCATGATGACGAAGAGCAGGGTCGTCGTCACCAGCATGTTGCCGGTCACCGAGATGCCATAGGCCGAGGCCAGCCTGCTGGACTCGCCGAAGCCGACGACCAGCATCATCACCACCAACGCCAACAAGAGGTTGACGCGCGGCATGTAGATCTGGCCGGACTGTCTCTCCGACGTGTGCAGGATTTCGAGGCGCGGCAACATGTTGAGCTGCACCGCCTGCCGGGTCAGCGAGAAAGCGCCTGATATGACCGCTTGGCTGGCGATGACGGTCGCGGCGGTCGCCAGCACGACCATCGGGATCAGCGTCCAGCCTCCGTTCATCTCGAAGAATGGATGGCCGACGACTCCGCCATTGGCCAACACGAATGCGCCCTGCCCGGCATAGTTGAGCAGCAGGCAAGGAAACACGATCGCCAGCCAAGCCAGCACGATCGGCTTGCGGCCGAAATGACCGAGATCGGCATAGAGCGCCTCGGCACCGGTGACCGCAAGGAAGACGGCGCCGACGGTGACGAAAGCGACGTCGGGCGAATTGATCAGGAAGGCGGCGATATAGTGCGGACTGATTGCCCACAGGATTTCCGGATCGGCGACGATGTGATTGAGACCGGAAAGGCCAATGGCCAGGAACCACACGGCGGTCACCGGGCCAAACACCAAGCCGACACCACCCGTGCCGAACCGCTGCACCGCGAACAGTATGGCCAGAATGACCAATGTCAGCGGTACCACATAAGGTTGGAAAGCAGGCGTGACGACATTCATGCCCTCGACCGCCGACAGCACCGAGATGGCCGGCGTGATGACGGCATCGCCGAAAAACAGCGAGGCCCCGACAATGCCGATGGCGAGAATGATCGCCGAGCGCGTCGGGAAGCTGCCGCGCGCCAGCGCCATCAGCGACAGCACGCCGCCCTCGCCGCGGTTGTCGGCGCGCAGCACGAACATGATATATTTTACTGTAACCGTGATCGTGAGCGACCAGATGATCAGCGACAACACGCCAAGGATGTCGCCACGTTCGGCGACATCGCCGCCGGACGAGGCGTGCAATGCTTCGCGAAAGGCGTAGATCGGGCTGGTGCCGATATCACCATAGACGACACCGAGCGCGCCCAGCATCAGAATCTTGGTGCTGTGCTGTTCGACCTCTGGATGGCTCGATTGTTCGACAGATTCTGCCTCAGTACCAGCATTGGTAAGGGCCATGGACGACACTCCGATAAGCGCGCGGTGCTCTACGCTTGCTGCGATGCAATATCAAGTGCCGTTGGGTAATGGCTGCCATCTCTGTCGCGCGAGTCTGCCATCGCTACCACCCGCAGGCCTTGAGAAATCGCCCCACCGTGCCGGCCATGCCATACTCCAATGCGTCGGCTGTCAACCCATGTCCGATCGACACTTCGGCCAATGCCGGAATGCGCTTGGCAAGCGCAGGCAGATTGCTGACCACCAGGTCATGCCCGGCATTGACCTGAAGCCCGGCGGCAAGCGCGGCATCGGCGGTTTTTCCCAACCTTTCCAATTCCTTGGCTGCTTTGGCGGAATCCGAATGATAGCTTCCATACGGACCCGTATAGAGCTCGATGCGGTCGGCCCCGGTATCGCGCGCGGCGGCCACGCAATCGGGGTCCGGATCGGCAAACAGCGACACGCGAAAGCCTCCCTTCTTCAGGCGTTTGACGATCGGAGTGAGGAACGCGGCCTGTGCCGCGAAGTTCCAGCCGTGGTCGGAGGTTGCCTGGGCCGGATCGTCCGGCACCAGCGTCACCTGTTCGGGCTGATGCTTTTCCACAAGTGCCAGGAACTCCTCGGTCGGATAGCCCTCGATGTTGAATTCCGCGCGCGGAAACTCGTCGTCGATCAGCGACCGGATCTCGGGCAGGTCGGAGTGTCTTGTGTGCCGCTCGTCGGGGCGCGGATGCACCGTCAGTCCGTGCGCCCCGGCCGCGAGCGCAATGCGGCCGAGGCCGGTGACGCTGGGCCACGGCAGGTCGCGCCGGTTGCGCAGCATGGCGATGGCATTGAGATTGACGGAGAGTTTTGCGGGCATGGCGATGGCCTCGGAAATCATTCGATGCGCCACCTATAATGCCTTTGACGGGAACAGACAGGGGGTTTCGGGTGTTCCAAGAACTGAAGAATGAGTCCGGGAAAGGACGCACCCATGAATTTTCTCGATGCCGTGCCGGCGATTCGCCGTGTCGAGACCAACCGTGATGACCTTTTCGCCATCGACGTCGTCGGGCACGTTTCCGCGGCCGATGGCGAAAACCTTTTCGGGTTGCTGGAGGCTGCCTATGCCCTCCACCAGCGCATCGACGTACTGGTGCGCCTCATCGACCACGAGGGCGTCGACTGGGCCGATATCGCGGACGAGACCCTGAAGCAGGGCGCCATTCATGCATTGGAACATGTCGGCCGTTGCGCGGCGATAGGCGAACCGGACTGGATAGCGGACGCAAAACGCTTCCTGCCACCCTCACCGCCTATCGAATTCAGACACTTCAAGGCGGAAGACGAAGCCGCCGCCTGGCAATGGCTTGCTGCGCAGCCTGTCGGGGAGCGATAGCGTCCGATTGCCTCTACCTGACGATCGTCAGCCGCTCTGCCGCCCGCGTGATTGCCGTGTAGAGCCAGCGCTGGCGGGTTTCCTTGAAGGCCCAGCTTTCATCGAACAGCACGATCTCGTTCCACTGCGAGCCCTGTGCCTTGTGCACGGTCAGCGCGTAACCATAGTCGAAATCGTCGAAGCGCTTCTTCTGCTGCCACGGAATATCGGCGTCGGGATCCTCGAACGCCGCCTTGAGCAGCTTGATCTTGGCGACGCCGCGGTCCGGATCGTCCTCTTCCGGCGAGACCAGCAGGTTGATACCGGGCTTCACCGTCTCGCGCGATGAGGTCATCACCTTCCACAGCGAGCCGTTGAGCAGGCCCTTGGCAGGATCGTTGCGCAGGCATACCAGCTTGTCGCCGGCCTGCGGATAGTCGGCATTGAAGCCTTTGAGTTCGCGCAGCCGCTGATTGTAGCGGCGCCGCGTGCGGTTGGTTCCGACCAAGACCTGGTCGGCCTTCAGCACCAGTTCCTGGGTGACGTCTTCCTTGCCGATCACCTGCGCCGTACCGTAGTCGCCACGCATGAATTCACGGCCCTCGCGCACATCGAGCGCCAGCCGCAGGATCGGATTGTCGCGCGCCTGCCTATGGATTTCAGTAAGCAGGAAATCCGGCTCGTGGTCGGTGAAGAAGCCGCCCCCCGAGATCGGCGGCAACTGGCCGGGGTCGCCGAGCACCAGGATTGGCGTGCCGAAGCTCATCAGGTCGCGGCCAAGCTGCTCGTCGACCATCGAACATTCGTCGATGACGACCAGTTTCGCCCGCGTGATCGGGCTCTGCCGGTTGAGCGAAAAGGTCGGCGACATCGACGTCTTGCCGGTGACCTCGTCCGACACCGACTCCTCGCCCTTCGGCCTGTAGATCAGCGAATGGATGGTGCGCGCATTGACCGCGCCCTTGGAGCGCAGAACCTGTGCCGCCTTTCCGGTGAAGGCGGCGAACTGCACCTGGCCGTCGACATGTTCGGCGAAATAGCGCGCCAGCGTCGTCTTGCCGGTGCCGGCATAGCCGAACAGCCGGAACAGCTGCGGCTTGCCGGTCTTGAGCCAGCGGGCAACCGCTTGCAGCGCCTCGTCCTGTTGGGGAGAGAATTCCATCAGCGCGAGAGACCGGATTCGCAAGGGAAAGACAAGACAGCCATCACCACCATCGACGGGTCGGGCGCCTCAGTGCCGCCGACAGGCTAGGCTATCAGGGGCAAATCAGAACGTAAAGAGAACGCACGATCTCGCTCGACGTCCTTAGGGCGGGTTGCCGACCTATCGGCTCGGGCCGCCACGACCCTGTCGGGTCGGACTGGGATCGTTCTCCAGCAGGATCGGCTTGCCGTGCGGGGTGGCGTGCGCTGCGCGTTCCCAGGCCTCAGCCATTGCGTCGACATCCGCCTTGGCGGCCAGCCCTTTCGAGACAAGCAGGCTTTCGAGTGCCGCCAGCCAATGTTCGTAATAGTCATGGCCATCAGCCGCGGCACCTGGCTTCTTCACCTGCGCCGACAGCGCCTGCGCCCATTCACTCCACGAAAACAGGCCCTTGTCGTGCAACGCTACCGTCATGGCGAAGGCTTCGGCCTGCCATGGCTCGGCAAAGACCGGAGCATCGACGCCCGGTGGCAGATCGGCGACGAGGCCCTCACGCCGGCTCAAGATAGCTCTCCCAGGCGTCGATCGAAACGCTCAGCGTCGGGTCGGCCCCCTCGCCCCAGATTTCCGCCCCTTCGAAAACCACGGTGTAGACCCATTGCGGGTTTTCACCGTGCCCATGCGCGTTGCTGTCGGGAAACGCGAACCCGTCGCGCACCGCCTCGATTGTACACTGCCTGCCGCGTGCGTAGCGCGGCAGCCGCGTGTGGCCGGTCGGGTTGAAGTTCTTGGTCCGCACGAGGTCGCCGGCCTTGAACCGCGCCGGCTGCGCCACCGGCCGGTCGCAGGGACCGCCCTTGGCCAGCACATCAGGCACGCTTTCAGCCTTCAATACCCGCTTCGGCACCGCTGCCGGATCGACCGCCGTGCCTGCCTCGAGATCGCGCTCCGTGACGAAGCCATGGCGCTTGAGCAGGATCTCCAGCGCCTTGATCCAGATCTCGTAGTAGCTGGAGGCATAATAATCGGCGGGATGCAGCGATTCCCGCGCATGCCGGCTTTCGTCGATGTTCCACGCTCCCATCGCGCCGGCAGTCAGCGTCACGCCGAGCGCTCGCCTTTCCCAGGCGGCATGAAAATACGGTTCGTCCTTTTCCGGCGCGACCGGGCCGAACCCCATCTGTCCGCCGAGATCGTGCGGCCCGTTCATGCCGGCTGCCTCGCCAGGCCGGTGCCGATCATCGCATCGCGGCTCACCAGTTCCGCTAGCCGCTCCTCGCTCCAGCCCTCGGTGCCCTCCGGCCGCATCGGCACGACGAGATAGCGCAGTTCCGCGGTCGAATCCCAGACGCGGATCTTCTTGTCCGCCGGCAGCGTCAGCCCGAATTCCTCCAGCACCCCGCGCGGATCGATGACGGCGCGCGACCGATAGGGCGGGGCCTTGTACCAGACCGGCGGCAGGCCGAGCACCGACCACGGATAGCAGGAGCACAGCGTGCAGACGACGAGGTTGTGCGTCTCCTCGGTGTTGAACACCGCCTGCATATGCTCGCCCTGCCGGCCGGTATAGCCGAGCGATCCGATCGCCGCGGTCGCATCGCGTTTCAGCCAGTCGGCAAACTCCGCGTCGGCCCAGGCCTTCGCCACCACCCTGGCACCGTTGCGCGGCCCGATTTTCGTCTCGTAAGTATCGACGATGACGTCGATCGCCGCCGGATCGATCAGCCCCTTGCGGGTGAGGATGGTCTCCAGCGCACGCACGCGGGCGGCAAACGGGTCCAGTTCGTTGTCGTGGTCATGATCGTGTGACATGGCGCCAAATTACGTTTCCGGTGATGCCGCCGCAAGCGCAACGCCTTGGGCCAGCGGCACATGGCGCTGGCCCTGTTACATCATTCGGCGGCTGCCCGCTGCGGTTCGGGCAGCATTTCTTCCCTGGCCTTGAACAGCGAGGGCTGGTCGACGTCTTCGACCGCGCTCGGCTCGCCCTTGCGCTTCGACCAAAGCCCGACTAGCCAGCCCGAGAAATTCTCCATGTAGACATAGATCACCGGGGTCACGAACAGCGTCAGTGCCTGCGACGCAAGCAGACCGCCGACAACGGCAACGCCGAGCGGCTGGCGCAATTCGGCGCTGGCGCCGGCGCCGAGCGCGATCGGGAACGTGCCCATCAGCGCCGCCAGCGTCGTCATCATGATCGGCCGGAAACGCATCAGGCAGGCCTTGTGGATCGATTCCTTGGCCGACATGCCTTCTCGTCGCAGTTCGAGCGCGACATCGACCATCATGATGCCGTTCTTCTTGACGATGCCGATCAGCATCAGGATGCCGATCACCGCGATGACAGACAGATCCATGCCGGCAAAGCGAAGGGCAACGACCGCCCCGAGCACAGCCGACGGCAGGCCGGTGAGGATCGTGAGCGGGTGGATGAAGCTCTCATAGAGGATGCCGAGCACGATATAGATGGTCAGGATCGCGCCGCCGACCAGAAGACCCTGGTTGGCCAGCGAATCCTGGAAGGTCTTGGCCGTGCCGGCGAAGGTGGTCGAGATAGCCGTCGGCATGCCGATCTGCTCTTTGAGCGCGTTGATGCGGGTCACGCTGTCACCCAGCGCGACGCCCCGCGGCAAATTGTAGGAGATCGTCACCGCCGGAAGCTGGCCGAGCTGGTTGACCGTCAGGGCGCCTGCCGTGCGCTCGACCCGGGCGAAGGCGCCGAGCGGAACCAGACTGCCGCTCGCCGTCCTCATCTGGATGGCGAGCATCCGCTCGGGCGACCATTCGATCTTGGGATCGAGCTCCGTGATGACTTCGTAGCTGTCGGCCGAACCGAAGATTGTCGAAACCTGGTCTGTGCCGAAACCGCCATAAAGGGCGGAGCGCAGCGTGTCGGTATCGATGCCGAGCTGCGCCGCCTTGTCGCGATCCACCACCAGCGTCGCCTGCAGCGCATTGTTCTGCAGGTCGCTGGTGACATCGGTGAAGTTCGTATGGTCGGCCGCCATCGCGTCATTCAGTTTCTGCGCCCAGGTGTCGGTCATTCCGGTATCGAGCCCTTGAACCACGAGTTGGTAGGCGCTGGCCGACGACCGTGAGCCCAGCCTCAGGTTCTGCACCGGCTGCATGTAGGTCTCGATACCCGCCACGCCTGCCAGTTGCTTGCGCAGATCCGAAAGCACCTTGTCGATATCGGGACGCTGGTCCTTGCCCTTGAGTTGGACGAAGAGCTGCCCTTGGTTGAGTGCATTGTTGCCGCTGCCCGCCGACCACGCCACATGGTCGACATAGGGCGAATGCGAGAAGACGCTGGCGACCTGCCCTTGCAGCTTGGACATGGCGTCGAACGAGATGTCCTGGCGCGCGATGGTGGTCACCGATATCTGGCCGATATCCTCCTGCGGGAAGAAGCCCTTCGGCGAGACCTCGATCAGCCACACCGAGGCTGCCGCGGTTCCCATGAATACGAGGAACACCAGGAAGGTGTGCCGCAGGCAGAAACTCAAGACCCGGTCGTAGCCGCGTGTAACGAGGTCCCGTTTATGGCCAGGGTCATGCTTGGCGCGGTCCGTCTTGCTGACCGACAGCAGGCGCGAGCACAGCATCGGCGTCAGCGTCAGCGATACGAACATCGACGCCAGGATGGCGACCGTCACCACGACAGCGAACTCGTTGAAGATGCGGCCGATAACGCCGCCCATCAGCAGCACCGGGATGAACACGGCCACCAGCGAGATCGAGATCGAGATGATGGTGAAGCCAATTTCGCGCGCGCCCTTCAGCGACGCATCGAAGGCCGACAGCCCATCCTCCTCCATGTGGCGGAAGATGTTTTCCAGCATCACGATGGCGTCGTCGACGACGAGGCCGACGGCGAGCGTCAGGCCCATCAGCGATATGTTGTCGATGGAAAAGCCGAACAGGAACATCGCGCCGAGCGTGGCGATCAGCGAGATCGGCACCGCCACGGCCGGAATGATCGTCGCCGTCACCCGGCGCAGGAACACGAAGATCACCATCACCACCAGCGCGATGGTCAACAGCAGCGTGAACTGCACATCGTCGACGGCCTGGCGGATCGAGGTCGAGCGATCGTTGAGCAGCTTGATCGAGGCAGCGGCCGGCATCTGGTCCTGGAAGGACGGCAGCATCGCCTTGACCTTGTCGACGACGTCGACCGTGTTGGCGTCGGGCTGGCGCTGCACCGCCATGATGATCGCGCGGGTACCATCGTACCAACTTGCGGTCGTGGTCGTCTGCACCGAATCGACGACGCGGGTCACCTCGCCCAGCCGCACCGGGTGACCGTTTTTGGTGGCGATGATGATGTTGGAGAAGCCGGCCGCGTCATTGAGCTGCGTGTTGGCGGTGATCGTGAGCTGCTGCTTGTCGTTCTGGAGCACACCAAGCGGCGTGTTGCTGTTGGCGGACGCGATCGCCGCCTGCAACTGATCGATCGAGATGCCGCGCGCGGCAAGCGCGGTCGGGTCGATCTGGATGCGCACCGCGTATTTCTGCTGGCCGAAGATCGAGACCTGCGCCACCCCGTCGATGGTCGACAGCGACGGCGAGATGACGTTTTCCGCGAAAGCATCGAGATCGGTCAGCGGAACCGTGTCGCTGACCAGCGACATCAAAAGAATGGGCGCGTCGGCCGGATTGACCTTGCGATAGCTCGGCGGCGCCGTCATCTGCGGCGGCAGCGATCTTTGCGTGCGCGCGATCGCCGCCTGTACATCCGCGGCGGCGGCGTCGATGTCCCGGTTGAGCACGAACTGGATGGCGATCGAGGTCTGGCCAAGCGAGTTGGTTGTCGAGATCGAATCGATGCCGGCAATGGTGGCGAACTGCTTGATCAGTGGCGTCGCCACCGAGGTCGCCATGGTCTCCGGCGAGGCGCCGGGCAGCGAGGCCGAGACATTGACCACCGGGAATTCGGCGCTGGGCAGTGCGGCCACCGGCAGGAATTTGTAAGCGAACAGTCCGCCCAGCACCAGCGCGAATGACATCAGAAGGGTGGCGACAGGCCTGCGTATGCAAAATTCGGAGATCATCGAGCCGCCTCGCCGGCGTTGGCTGCCTCGGCCACCTTGGGCGCGGCAGCACCCGCCGCGGCCTTGCCTTCATGCACGGCGGCGCCGTCCTTCAGCTTTGTCTGGCCTTCGGTGACAACTTTCTCACCGCTTTTCAGCCCTTGGCTGATGGCGCTGTTCTCGCCGTCGGTCAGCGCCACCTGCACCGGGCGCATCTCGACGGTGTTGTCCGGCTTGACCACATAGACGAACGGCCCCTTCTGGCTGGGCTGGACCGCTACCGTGGGAACGGAGGTCATCCGCGGCATGATGCCGGCGTCGAGCACGACATTCACATACTGGCCCGGCCACAACGAAAGATCGGCATTCGGAATGCTTGCCCGCGTGGCGATCGTGCCCGACGCGGTGTCGACGCTGGAGTCGACGAAATCGAGCGTGCCCTTGCCGATCGGCGTCGGGTCGCCGTCCTTGGTCAGCGTCACTGCCCCTTGCCGCGGGTTGGCGAGCGCCTTGTGCAGCAGCGCCAGGTTGCTTTCCGGCAGATTGAAGTTGACCTGCAGCGGGTCCATCTGGGTGATAGTCACCAGCGGAGTGGCCGTGCTGCTGTTGCCATTGCTGGTGGTGACGAGGTCGCCGACGGCGACATTGACCGCACCCAGCCTGCCGGCAATCGGCGCCGTGATCGTGGCAAAGCCAAGCTGGACATTGTCGGCGTCGATCGTCGCCTTGTCGGCATCGACAGTCGCCGCGGCAGCCTTCTCCGCGGCGACGGCCTGGTCGTAGGTTTGCTGCGTGCCAGCCTGCTTGGCGACCAGGTCCTTGGCGCGCTGGAGATCCGACCGCGAGCTGGCGAGCATCGCCTGGTCCTTGGCGAGCGCCGCCTGGTCCTTGGCCAGTTGCGCCCTCAGCGCCCGGTCATCGAGCGAAATCAGAACGTCGCCAACCCTGACCATCTGCCCGTCCTTGACATCGATCGAGACGATCTGGCTGGAGACCCGCGCATTGATGCTGACGACGGCCGGAGAGGAGACAAAACCGATCGCATAGCGCCGGATCGGGAAATCGGCGGTCGAGGCGACGGCTGAGAGGATGGATACGGAGCGCGACGCGCCAGCGGCTTTCTTGTCCAAACCCGCGGCCGGTTTGTCCGACGGCGCGGCCACCTGCCTTGCGCCGACGAGCTGTCGAACCCTGCCCAGCGCATCAGGCGAAAGATAGAGCCAGGCCGCTGCCAGGCAGGCGAGGGCAAGCAACGAAAGAACGGCTTTTCCACGCATGGTCAAAAGGCCCTCTCCACCCAACGCGCCGTGGTCCGATGGTTCTTATTCTAACGCAAATCACGGCCGTTGCCGCGATTACGCCGAATACATAGGACACGCCTTTGTTGGAAAAGGGCCAAAACACGGCATTACGAAGATTTAATGTGCACTGCACAATGGATGTGCAACACGGCTTGGCTCCCAATCTGGACGGTCCGCCGAGAGTCGGGATCCCGTTTCGCGACGATCAGATGGTGCGCCCCACGACCTATCTCAGCATCGGCCAAAGCGTCGCCGCCAGCAGCACGCCCATGGCGATGTTGAACCATTTCAGCCGCACCGGGTCCGACAGGAAACCGCGCAGTGCGGTGCCGAACCCCGCCCATACCGAAACGCTCGGCAGATTGACGACAGTGAAGGCTATCGAGATCAACACCACCGACAGGAACGGACGCTCCGGATTGGCGTAGACGGCCATGGCGGTGATCGCCATCACCCATGCCTTCGGATTGACCCACTGGAATGCCGCCGCATCGATGAAGCGCATCGGCTGTGCCTTCACCTCGCCCTTGCCGCTGAGTGAGCGCGACATGGCGATCTTCCAGGCGAGATAGAGCAGATAGGCACCGCCGGCGATCTTCAATCCGGTGTGCAGCGCCGGGAAAGCCGTAAGCACCGCACCCAGGCCAAGACCCACGGCAACCAGCAGCACCAGGAAACCGATGCTGATGCCCAGCATGTGTGGAACCGATCTGACGAGGCCGAAATTCACACCCGATGCCAGAAGCGTGAGGTTGTTCGGCCCCGGCGTGATCGAGGTCACGAAAGCGTAGACAAGCAGGGCAAGGAATGCGTCAAGCGACATGATATCCTCCCAGATATGTCAGCATTATTGTCGCTTCGTGAGGTCCGCGCAAAGGCCAGCGGCCGGCTCGTGGCCGGACCAGGCGCGCCCCGCCAAGACTGTCGGTGCGGCGGACTTACATCGCCTGTGGGCCGCGATTCAACGCCGCCACGCCGGTGCGGCAGATTTCGACCAGGCCGAGCGGCTTCATGATGGCGATGAACTGGTCGATCTTGGAGCCCTTGCCGGTGATCTCGAAGATGAAATGCTCGGTGTTGGCGTCGATGACGCTGGCGCGAAAGGCGTCGGCCAGCCGCAGTGCCTCGACGCGGGCCTCGCCGGTGCCGCCCACCTTGACCAGCGCCAGTTCCCGCTCCAGCGGCCGCTCCTGGCCGGATTCGTGCGAACGCACGGTCAGGTCGACGACGCGGTGCACCGGCACGATGCGCTCGAGCTGATGCTTGATCTGCTCCAGCACATGCGGCGTGCCGCGCGTCACGATGGTGATGCGTGACAGGTGCTTTTCATGTTCGGTCTCGGAGACGGTCAGGCTCTCGATGTTGTAGCCGCGCCCGGAAAACAGGCCGATGACCCGGGCAAGCACGCCCGGCTCGTTGTCGACCAGCACGGAAAGCGTGTGGTTTTCCGGCTTTTCGGTTTCCTTGGCGATGAAATAAGCGGAACCGGTCGGCTGTAGCTGTGCGTTCATGACATGAATCTCGATTTCAAACTCTTGATCTAACTCTCTGTTTGCGCACGGCTTCTCGCGACAGCCCTGCCCCGTTCTGACGGCTACACCAGTTCCCTGCCCCTGGCGTCGATGGCGTTGGCCACCGCCTCGTCGGTCGCCTCGTCGGGCAGCAGCATCTCGTTGTGCGCCTTGCCCGACGGGATCATCGGGAAGCAGTTGGCGAGCGTCGCGACCCGGCAATCGAACAGCACCGGTTTCCTGACCGAGATCATCTCCTTGATGGCGTCGTCCAACTCGTCCGGCTTCTCGCAGCGAATGCCATGGCCGCCATAGGCCTCCGCCAGCTTGACGAAGTCCGGCATCGCCTCGGTATAGGAATGCGACAGCCGATTGCCGTGCAGCAGCTGCTGCCACTGCCGCACCATGCCCATATACTGGTTGTTCAGGATGAAGATCTTGATCGGTGCGTCGTGCTGCACGGCGGCGCTCATCTCCTGCATCGTCATCTGCACCGAGGCATCGCCGGCGATGTCGATGACCAGCGCGTCGGGATGCGCGATCTGGACGCCGAGTGCCGCCGGCAGGCCGTAACCCATCGTGCCCAGCCCGCCCGACGTCATCCAGCGGTTCGGCTTTTCGAAGTGATAGTGCTGCGCCGCCCACATCTGGTGCTGGCCGACCTCGGTCGTGATGTAGGTGTCCATGCCCTTGGTCAGTTCGTAGAGCCGCTCGATGGCGTATTGCGGCATGATGACGTCGTTGTTCATCTTGTAGGCCAGCGAGTCGCGCGCGCGCCATTTGGCGATCTGCTCCCACCAGGGATAGAGCGCCTTCTTGTCGGCTTTGGCGCTCGCCCGCCACAGGCGTACCATATCCTCCAGCACCCGGCCGACATCGCCGATGATCGGCACCTCGGTGTGGACGTTCTTGTTGATCGACGACGGATCGATGTCGATGTGGATCTTCTTCGAGTTCGGCGAAAACGCGGTCAGCCGCCCGGTGATGCGGTCGTCGAAACGCGCGCCGATGCAGATCATCACGTCGCAATCATGCATGGCCATATTGGCTTCATAGGTGCCGTGCATGCCCAGCATGCCCATCCAGTTCTTGCCCGATGCCGGATAGGCGCCGAGGCCCATCAGCGTCGAGGTGATCGGGAAACCGGTGAGATCGACCAGCTCGCGCAGCAGGTGGCTTGCTTCCGGGCCGGAATTGATGACGCCGCCGCCGCTATAGATTATCGGCTTCCTGGCGCCGGCCATCAGCTCGACCGCCGCCTTGATCTTTTCCAGGTCGCCCTGGACCTTGGGCTGGTAGCTGGTGCGCGGCGCGATCTGCGGCGGGACGTAGAATCCCTTGGCGAACTGCACATCCTTCGGGATGTCGACGACGACCGGACCGGGACGGCCGGTGGTCGCGACATGGAAGGCCTCGTGGATGGTCGCGGCAAGCTCGTTGACGTCCTTCACCAGCCAGTTGTGCTTGGTGCAGGGACGCGTGATGCCGACCGTATCGCATTCTTGAAAAGCGTCGGAGCCGATCAGCGAGGTCGGCACCTGCCCGGTCAGGCACACCAGCGGGATCGAATCCATCAGCGCGTCCTGCAGCGGCGTCACCGCATTGGTGGCGCCGGGGCCGGAGGTCACCAGCATGACGCCGGCCTTGCCGGTCGAGCGCGCATAGCCTTCCGCCGCATGGCCGGCGCCCTGTTCGTGGCGCACCAGGATGTGCTCGACCTCGTCCTGCTGGAAGATCTCGTCATAGATCGGAAGGACGGCGCCGCCCGGATAGCCGAAGACATGCTTGACGCCATTGTCCTTCAGCGCCTGCACCACCATTTCGGCGCCCGTCATCTCGCGCCGTTCGTTCTGTCCGTTGCTCATCGGTCTGGTCCCGTACTGTCCGCCATCTGGCGATTGCTGGTCGTTTAGTCGTGTTTCAGGCAATAAAAAAGGCCCCCGAGGGAGCCTGTGTCTGCGCATGGGGGGTTTTCGCCCGGCGGTTACACCGCCTTGCCCACGCGCTTTCCTACGAGAATGAGTGCCGTTTTCATGGTGGCGGACACTAAGGGCGGGAAAGACGGCCTGTCAACGGGAAAAATCGCGCCGGCAATGAAGGCGTTCCATGGCTCGGTGCCACGACGGAGCGTGGGTACTGTCTTTGCTGCCGCCGTTTCTGAGGCATGAGCTGTGTTCAGCCGCCGCCGCAACGTATTTTGGAAATCGCGGCTTCGGATAAGCCGTTGAAACCGCTGAAAACTATGGTGGGGCGTGACGAGGGCCGCTATCTTTGCCGATACTTGATCGTCCGGCCGGCACGTCCGGCGGAGCCACCATGACGATCTGGATTTCACGGGAGGAAACCTGATGCTCGACAAGGCCCCTAGCAAGAAACTGTCCGACCTGCTCGACCAATTCGGCGCCGCCCTGGCCGCCAATGACATCGAGAAAGCGGTCGATTGCTTTCAGGAGGATTGCTATTGGCGCGACCTCGTCACCTTCACCTGGAACATCAAGACCATGGAAGGCCGCGACCAGGTTCGCGACATGCTGAAAAGCCAGTTGTCGAAAACCAGGCCGTCACACTTTGCCATCGCCAAGGGCGAGGATGCGACCAAGAGCGGCGGGTTGATCGAGGGCTGGATCAGCTTCGAGACGGAGGTGGCACGCGGTTTCGGTCATGTCAGGCTGAAGGACGGCAAGATCTGGACGCTGCTGACCACCATGGTCGAATTGAAAGGCCACGAGGAGCCGGCGGGTTTCGCGCGGCCGATGGGCGCCAAACACGGCTCGGGCAAGAACCGTCCGACATGGAAGGAAGAACGCGAGAAGGAAGCCGCCGAACTCGGCTTCAAGACGCAGCCCTACACGGTCATCATCGGCGGCGGCCAGGGCGGCATCGCGCTCGGCGCGCGGCTGCGGCAACTGGGCGTGCCGACCATCATCATCGAGAAGAACGAGCGGGCCGGCGACAGCTGGCGCAAGCGCTACAAGTCGCTCTGCCTGCATGACCCGGTCTGGTACGACCATCTGCCCTATATCGACTTCCCCAGGAACTGGCCGGTCTTCTCGCCCAAGGACAAGATCGGCGACTGGCTGGAAATGTACACCAAGGTGCTGGAGCTGAATTACTGGTCCTCGACCGAGGCAAAAAGCGCTTCCTATGACGACAAGAACAAGGAATGGACCGTCGTCGTCCGGCGCGACGGCAAGGACATCGTCCTGAAACCCAAGCAACTGGTGCTGGCCACTGGACAATCCGGTAAGGCCAACATGCCGAAATTCAAGGGCATGGAAGACTTCAAGGGCGATCAGCATCACTCCTCGCAGCACCTCGGACCCGACGCTTATGTCGGCAAGAAGGCCGTTGTCATCGGATCCAACAATTCCGCCCATGACATCGCCGCGGCACTTTGGGAAGCCGGCGCCGACGTCACCATGGTGCAGCGCTCGAGTACCCACATCTCCAGATCCGACACGCTGATGGAAATCGGACTGGGTTCGCTCTATTCGGAGCAGGCGGTCCAGAACGGCATCACCACGGCCAAGGCCGACCTGATCTTTGCTTCGCTGCCCTACAAGATCCTGCACGAGTTCCAGATCCCGGCCTATGCCGAGATGAAGAAACGCGACGCGGCGTTCTACAAGGGATTGGAAAACGCCGGTTTCATGCTTGACTGGGGCGACGATGAGTCCGGCCTGTTCATGAAGTACCTGAGGCGCGGCTCTGGCTATTATATCGATGTCGGCGCCTCACAGCTGATCATCGATGGTTCGATCAAGCTGAAGAGCGGCGTCGACGTCGAAGAGATCAAGCAGCATTCGGTTCTGCTCAGCGACGGGTCGGAACTGCCCGCGGACCTCATCGTCTATGCCACCGGCTACGGATCGATGAATGGCTGGGCCGCCGATCTGATCTCCAGGGATGTCGCCGACAAGGTTGGCAAATGCTGGGGCCTCGGCTCGAACACCACCAAGGATCCCGGTCCTTGGGAAGGCGAGTTGCGCAACATGTGGAAGCCGACGCAACAGGAGGCGCTGTGGTTCCATGGCGGCAATCTGCACCAGTCACGCCACTATTCGCAGTTCCTGTCGCTGCAATTGAAGGCACGGCACGAAGGCATCGCGACGCCGGTCTACGGCCTGCAGCAGGTCCACCATAAGGGATAGTCGATCGCCATTCCGGCCGAGCAGCATGAAGGAGGCACGGCTTGCACCCTGCCTCCTTCCCCGATTGGATGACCTTACGAGATTGGCCCGATACGCTTCCAGTAGATGAGCGTACCCGTCAGCCCGCCATGCGGCTTCAGGGCATAGTCCGGTATCTCGCCGGTCAGCGTGAAGCCGAGCTTTTCGTAGAGGCCTGAAGCGCCCTCGTCAGCGGCGGTATCCAGGACCAGCAGCGTCCGCCCCTTCTCGACGGCGAGGCTCTCGGCGGACCGCATCAGGCGCGTTCCCACACCTCTGCCCCGGCAATCGACCCGCGTCATCAACTTGGCGATCTCGGCCCGGTGCGGCTGGTTGGGCGGGAAGTCGAGCAGCAAGGTCACGGTGCCGACCAGGACCTCGCCGTCCCAGGCGCCAAGCACCGCTCTTTCCCCTCTTTCCGCCGCGGCCAGCGATTTCTCCCAGAATGCCCTTGCCGTCTGCGGCGCCAGCGGATGCATGAAGCTGACAGATCCGCCGGACGCCACCGTTGCGACCAGCAATTCGGCCAGCATGTCCTGCGTCTGAGCAGACGGGGTCAGGGTTCCGATCTCGATCAAGTTCATGTGCAGGATGTCCTGTGATTTGCGATAGACGCGGGCATTGCCATCAGTCCAGATGGCGTACGCGGCGTCGCTTTCGCGCCGCCTTGATGGCGCTGATGCGTTCGGTGTCTTCCGCCCTGAGATGCCGCCCGCGCTCCAGAATCTCGAGCGTGTACTCCTCATAGGTCAGGCCCAGCCGCTCGGCCTTGTCCATGCGCAGCAGCATGACGTCGCGGCTCGGCGCCTTCCACGCCTTGGCATGGGCGGCCTGCCAGGCAAGGAAGATGTAGGGATCGCCCTTGCCCCATGGCGGCCCCTTATACTCATTAAGAGGCGGCCCCCCATTGTGGGAGCGCTTGGGTCTTCTCGCCATGATGTCAGCCCCTGACCAGCGCGACGAGATAGTCGGCGCCGAGCTCCAGGGCGTGGAAGGTGCAGTCCGACGGCGCGCCGAGCGCCAGGCAATCGCCGGGTTCGAGCCTGTGCACCACCTCGCCTTCGATGAATTCGAGTCGCCCGGAAATCAGCCATATCTGCTGCTTGATGAAGGCGTAGGAGGCGGCCGGAAAGCTGACTTTGGCGTTCGCCGGCAGCTGCACCCTGATCAGCTCGAGCGGCACGTCGGACGCCGGCGAAAGGTGCCGTCTCACATAGCCGGTATCGGGATCGCGCCACACCGGCTGATCGGCCTCGCGCAGCAGCCCGCCGCCATGCAACTCCGCGCGCGCTATCAAGGTCGACAGGGTCAGGCCGAAGGCCGCCGCGATGCGAACGAGAAGGGCCGCCGTCGGACTGGTCTTGCCGCGCTCGATCGTGCTTAGCATCGCCTTCGAGACGCCTGAACGCTCCGCGAGTTCGGCCAAGGACCAGTCCCGCATGATCCTTTCGGCGTGTATCCTTCGACCGATCGTCGAGGAAATATCGTTCGCTATATCATCCATATGTCTATTATAGCGAAATATCGACACCGGAAAAGAGCCGTCTCGCGACAATTTTCACGGACCCCTTAATCCTCTCTACACCATCCGACCTCATCGGGCCTTAACCCCATTCCTGTAGGATCGCTGCTCCAGGGGAAATGGGGATTGGCCTGTCCATGTATGTCGAACGCGAAACCTCCGTTGGAGAACCGACATCGCAGGAGCGCCGCGACGCCGAGCAGAACGACAGGCGCATCCTGGGCAATGTCGTGCAATGCGACGGCGCACGCGCGACCATCGGTGCCTATGCGAATGATGTCGACGGCGCGGTGACCGGCCTGTGGACGGTCGGCAAGATGATTTCCATCAATCTCGGATCCACGCGAACCGTCGGCTTGGTCTACGGGATCGGCAAGTCGGATCGTGCCTGGAGCAATGAGGGCCAGAACGCGATCGAGGTCAGCATCGAGCTGATCGGCGAAGTGCGTGACGGAGCAGAGCCGGGCGCCAAACCGGTCTTCGACCGCGGCATCACCGCCTATCCGCATATCGGCGCCGTTGCGCACCGCATCCGCACCCGTGACCTGCAGGCGGTCTATGACCTCGCCGGGCGTCATTCGATCGCCATCGGAACGCTCGCGCAGGACGAAGCGATCGCCGCCAATATCGCCATCGACGATACGCTGGCGCGTCACTTCGCCATTGTCGGCACCACCGGTGTCGGCAAATCCACCGCCGTTTCGCTGCTGCTGCGCAAGTCGATCGCGGCAAGACCCGACCTGCGCATCCTGATCCTCGACCCGCACAACGAGTTCGCGGCGTCGCTGCCCGAATACTGCGTCAGGGTCGATTCCAAAACCTTGGATCTTCCGTTCTGGATGTTCACGCTGGAGGAATTCGCCGAAGTGCTGTTCCGGGGCCGCGAGACCGAGCCGGAAGAAATCGATGCCTTGCGCGACCTCATTCCGGCCGCCAAGAACCTTTACCGCAATCCCAATTCCGGCGCCTATATCAGGCGCGGCGGCGATGCGCTGACCGCCGATACGCCGGTTCCTTACCGCATCGCCGACCTCCTCAAGCAGATCGACGAGCGCATGGGCATGCTCGAAAGCAAGACCGATCGCCCGACGCTCAGATCGCTGAAGACGCGCATCGAATCGGCGGCGGCCGACCCGCGCTACCGCTTCATGTTCAACTCGCGCCTGATCGAGGACACCATCCACGAAACGATCGGCAACATCTTCCGCGTGCCGCATCATGGCCGCCCGGTGACCTGCTTCGAGATGGCCGGCATGCCGTCCGAAGTGGTCAATTCCGTCTGTTCGGTGCTGGCGCGCCTGGCCTTCGACCTCGCTCTGTGGAGTGAAGGCAAGCTGCAGCTTCTGTTTTTGTGCGAAGAAGCGCACCGCTATATGCCGGCCGATCCGCGCCTCGGCTTCGCGCCTACCAGGCATGCGCTGTCGCGCATTGCCAAGGAAGGCCGCAAGTATGGCTGCTATCTCGGCGTGGTCACCCAGCGCCCGGGCGAGCTCGACCCGACCATCCTGTCGCAATGCTCGACCTTCTTCGCCATGCGGCTTGCCAATGAGCAGGACCAGGCGATCATCCGCTCGGCGATTGCCGACTCTTCCGCCTCGACGCTTGCCTTCCTGTCCTCCATGGGCCAGCGCGAAGCCATCGCCTTCGGCGAAGGCGTGGCGGCGACAATGCGGCTCAAGTTCGAAAAACTGCCGAGCCACCTGCTTCCCGGCACGGCCAAGCGCGCAGAGGCCGCCTCTTCGAAGTCAGCCGACGATGTCGATCTGGTGGCGATCGTCGAACGACTGCGCAACGTGCCGAAATCAACGCAGCAGTCGATGGCCTTCGCCGAAGTCGTCGATTCAGGCCGCCAGGCCGGCGACCCCGACTACCGCAAGCCCCCCGCCGCGCGCGCGCCATCGGACGACGACTTCGACATGCGCTACGGCCTCAAGCCCGCAACCTTCGGCCTGCGCCCGCAAAACGATTGAGTTTGCGGCCTGGTTGATCTGCCCGCTGATTGAGAAACCGCGCCAAGCTTGCGCTCTGCCCGGACCGCTTGGGTAAATCCCGTCAGGGAATTCGTCAGGCTGAGTCGGCTGGTGCTGTTTTCGAGAACCGGAGCGGAGCGGACGTTTGAGTCCGAGAGCATCGGAAGCGCAGAAAATGGCGGCAGACGGCCAGCCTCACGAATTCAGCGACGGGATTTTAGGCGCAGACGCGGTTGCGGCCTTGCCTCTTCGCCTCGTAGAGCTGGCGGTCGGCGCGGCGATAGAAATCCTCCGCTGTCTCCTTGCTATCCCAGACGGCAAGCCCGACGCTGGTGGTGATCTTGAGGCGGACATTGCCTGACAGCACCGACATGTTGGCGATCGCCTTGCGGATGCGCTCGGCAAACTTGCCCAGAAGGTCGGCGTCCATGTTGGGCGTGACCACCGCGAACTCCTCGCCGCCTAATCGCGCCACCACATCGTGGTAGCGTGTCATATCCTTGAGGCAGTTCGCGACGGCCTTGAGCACCTCGTCGCCGACGTCGTGGCCATGGGTATCGTTGACCTGTTTGAAATGGTCGAGATCGAGGATCATCAGCCCGACCGGCTTTTCGATGCGCCTGAACTCCTCGAGATACTCCTTCAGCGCATCATCGAAATAGCGCCGGTTCTGCATGCCGGTCAGGCCGTCGGTCAGCGCCGCATGCTCGAGTGTTTCCGAGCGCGCGCTGAGCGAGACCGTCATGGCGCGCAGCTTGCCTTCTTCCGTCGCCTGTTTTCGGATCAGCGGATAGATGAAGAAAATGCCGAAGAACAGCGCGGTAGCCAATAGCACGCCGGTCGCGAACAAAAGCTTGTTGAGATAGATGACCTTGTCCAGACCCGAAGCCGTATGCAGCTCGTTGGCGAAGGATTGCAGAAGTCCATAAGCATGCAGCGTCACCAGGCCGGCGGCCAGGATCACGAATATAAAGACGAAAAATGCTGATTCCGCCTTGTGAAAACGCATCTGCTCCCCGTTGGAAAAGTGCCCACTGACCTTATGGCATGGGCGGGCTTACGGAGGGTTAATTTGGACAACCGCAACGAGAACCTTTCTTTGCAAGTAAACTTTTCAGGTTGCAATGGAAATAAGCAATCAGGTCGTGGTTTCCACATCATCACCGGGGCGCACCCTTTGCCATTCCGGCCCCAGCTGATGCCTGAACCAGGTCGTCTGCCGCTTGGCATATTGCCTGGTCGCGATCTTGGCGCGTTCGATCGCCTCGGGAAAGCCAATCTCTCCGGCGACCGCGGCCTGCAGTTCGCGAACGCCGATCGCCTTCATCGCCGGCAATTCGGGATCGAGGCCAAGCGCCGATAGAAGCTTGACCTCGTCCAGCGCGCCCTTGTCCAGCATCTGGTCGAAGCGTTTTTCGATGCGGCCGACCAGCGCCGCCCGATCCGGCTCGATCACCAAGAAACGCGCGGTCTCCCTGTCGATGAGCGGCCGGCCGCGTTCTGCCTGCCATTCCCGAATCGAACGGCCCGACGCGTCGAGCACCTCCAATGCCCGCACGATGCGCTGGCTGTCGGTTGGCTTGAGCATCATGGCGGCCGCCGAATCCTCGCGCAGCAGCAGGCTGTGCAGCTTGACGGCGCCCTGCTCCTTCAGTTCGTAGCGCCAACGGTCCCGGACCCGCTGCGGAATGTCGGGCATTTCCGAAATGCCCTCGGCAAGCGCGCGAAAATAGAGCCCGGTGCCGCCGACAAAAATTACGGGCCGTTCGGAGAGCGCACCGTCGTCGATCAGCTTCATCACGTCGCGCAGCCATGCGCCGGTGGAATAGGCTACGGCCGGGTGGACATGGCCGTAGAGGAAATGTGGTGCGCGGGCGAGGTCGGCCGCCTCCGGCCGGGCGGTCAGCACATCGAGCACCGAATAGCCCTGCATGGCATCAGCGTTGACGATCACGCCGCCCTTGCGCTCGGCCAGATCGAGCGCCAGCGCCGACTTGCCGCTGGCGGTCGGCCCGGCTATCAGGATCGCGTTCTTCACGCGGCCCTCGCCCGCCTGTCCGCCGGAATGTTCCATGCCGCTCATCGCCACGCTTGTATCCCATCCCGCCGACCGCGCTTTGTCGCTGTCGCTTGCGAATATGGCGTCACGGTCGGCCGGCGCAAGCGCTGTTGTCTGGCTGACCGAAGGGATTGCCTGCGATCTTGTCTTGCCTGAGGCAGCCGACGCCGCCGATGCGAGTGCCGTCTTGCGCACGGTACTCGCCACCGAGGCGGTCGACGTGATCGTCCAGCAGGCGGAAACCCGGCGCAAGAAGATCCTGATCGCCGATATGGATTCGACCATGATCGACCAGGAATGCATCGACGAACTGGCCGACGAGATCGGCCTCAAGGATCGGGTTGCCATAATTACCGCGCGATCGATGAATGGCGAGATCGCCTTCGAACCGGCCTTGCGCGAGCGGGTGGCGTTGCTGAAGGGACTCGATGCGGCCGTGGTCGATCGCATCGTCGCCAATCGCCTGACCCTGGCCTCGGGCGCTCGCGCGCTGGTTCAGACCATGCGCGCCAACGGCGCCTGGACGGCACTCGTGTCTGGCGGATTCGAGGTCTTCACGACGCGCATCGCGGCCATGCTCGGCTTCCAGGAGAATCGCGCCAATCGCCTGCTCGAACAGGATGGCCGCTTCACCGGACTGGTCGGCGAGCCGATCCTCGGCCGTGCCGCCAAGGCCGACGCGCTGCTCGAAATTTCAGCGCGCCTCGGCCTGACGCCCGCCGACGCCATCGCCGTCGGCGACGGCGCCAACGATCTCGACATGATTCGCCTGGCCGGCACCGGTGTCGCGCTGCATGCCAAGCCGACGGTGGCGGCACAGGCAAAGGTCCGCATCGACCATGGCGACCTGACCGCGCTGCTCTATGCGCAAGGCTACAGGCAGGAAGAGTTTGTGCAATGAAACCAATGCGTACCGAGCGCCTGATCCTGCGCAACTGGGAGGATCGCGACCGCGCGCTGTTTCACCGGATCAATTCCGATGAACAGGTGATGGAATTCTTTCCGTTCCGCCGCGATCGGGCCGCCGCGGATGCCAAGATGGACGAGTTCCGGACCTCGATCGCCAGGGATGGCTACGGTTTCACCGCCGCCGAGATTGTCGTCACTGGAGAATGCATCGGCTTCATCGGCCTCTTCGACACAGATCATTTGCCATTCCTTCCGGCTGGCACCTTCGAGATCGGTTGGCGACTGGCCACTGAATTCTGGGGCAAGGGCTATGTCACCGAAGCGGCCGAGGCATGGCTTGCCTACGGTTTCGAAAGGCTTGGCCTCGGCGAGATTATCTCCTTCGCCGTCGCCGACAACAGGCGCTCCATCGCCGTGATGGAACGCCTCGGCATGAGTGCCGACCCGGCCAGCGACTTCGACCATCCCGACGTCCCGGACAGTCACCCGGCGCTCAAGCGGCATGTCCTCTACAGGCTCTCCCGCGCCAACTGGGAACAAAGAAAAAAGGGCGGCCCCTAGCCGCCCTGTCCACTCAAGATGAGAATTCTGCCGGATCTTCCGGGCTTCAGTCCATCCGGATCGTCACGAACCTGAGCTCGCCGGTCTTCGACGCCAGCATCAGCAGCGCATTCTTGCGTCCCTGTTCCTTCAAGGCGCCGATCCGGTCCATGACGTCCTTGGGCGTGGCGACCGATTCCTGCGCGATCTCGGTGATCACCTCGCCTGGCTGGATGCCGCGCTCGGCGGCAGCAGAATCCTTGGTGACGTCGGTGATGACGACGCCGGAAACATCGGCCGCAATGCTGAATTTCTTGCGCGTCTCCTCATTCAGTTCGCCGACCGTCATGCCGAGCACCGAAGCCGTGGAAACGGCCGGGGCCTTGTCACCCTTGTCCTGGTCGGTATTGCCACCCTCCTCGCCGCTGGTGAGCTTCTCGCCATCCTCGAGCCGGCCGAGCGTCACTTTCACGGTCTGCTCGACGCCCTTACGCACGATCAGCACATCGACCGCCTTGCCGACCGGGCTTTCGGCGACGACGCGCGGCAGGTCGCGCATTTCATGGATGTCCTTGCCGTCGAACTTGATGATGACATCGCCGGCCTGGATGGTGCCATTGTCGACCGGTCCGCCCTTGATGACGCCGGCGACCAGCGCGCCCTTGGCGGTCGCCATGCCGAGGCTCTCGGCGATGTCGTCGGTGACCGGCTGGATGCGCACGCCGAGCCAGCCACGCCGCGTCTCGCCGAACTGGCGCAACTGGTCGACGACGCCCGAGGCGAGCTGCGAGGGAATGGAGAAGCCGATGCCGATCGAGCCTCCAGAGGGCGAAATGATGGCGGTGTTGATGCCTATGACCTCACCAGCGCTGTTGAACAGCGGGCCGCCGGAATTGCCGCGATTGATCGCGGCATCGGTCTGGATGAAGTCGTCATAGGGGCCGGAATTGATATCGCGGTTGCGGGCCGAGACGATACCGACCGTCACCGTGCCGCCGAGGCCGAACGGATTGCCGATCGCCATCACCCAGTCGCCGACACGCATCTTGGTGGAATCGCCGAACTTCACCGCCGTCAGCTTGTGTCCTTTCGGATCGACCTTCAGCACCGCGACATCTGTCTTGGTGTCGGTACCGACCAGCGTTGCCTTCAAGGTGGCGCCGTCGGAAAAATTGACCTCGATGTCGTCGGCGTCGGCGATCACGTGGTTGTTGGTGACGACGATGCCTTGCTCGGCGTCGACGACGAATCCGGAACCCAGCGACTGCACTTTCTGTGCGCCGTTGTCCTTGTCGCCGCCACGGTTCTTGAAGAAATCGTCGAAGAAATCCTGGAAGGGCGACCCCTCGGGTAGTTGCGGCATCGGCACGGCGCCCGGACCTTCGGTGCCCTTCACCGTCTGCGAGGTCGAGATGTTGACCACCGCGCCGAGCAGGCCTTGCGCCAGGTCGGCGACGGAAGCCGGCCCATCCGCGGCAAATGTCGGCGTCACGGAGGACGGGACAGCGACGGCGCTGACAAGAACTGCCGCCGCGCCGGCGATGAACGTCCGCCGTGCCGCGCGCAAGATTGTATTGGATGTCATCGAGAAGCCTCCCGGTATTCCTGAAAAGAAAAGCGCTTCGACGAAAACGCCGCGTCGCGCCATGTTGGCAAAAAATACGGCACGTTTGCGGCTATGACCATCGGCAGAGGATAAATCATCCGTTATCCCCGGGATCGATGCTCGTATCCCGGATCGATGCTCGTATCCCAAAAACCGAAGCTCACCGGCCTCATATGCCTCGCACCAGCCAGACGATCCCGACGCCGATGGCGATCGCCGCCAGCCCGGCAATCCGCAACGCGTTCTCGGGCAGCGACAGCACTTCGGTGGCAAGCTTCCTGGCAAGGCCGGGAAAGCCGCCATAGACCAGGCCTTCTATGACAAGGACGAGACCCATGGCGGCGAGAAAATCCTGCACCGGCCGCTACTGGCCGGTGCTGGGTTGTGCCGCCGGCGCGGCAGGTGCCGTCGCCGGAGCGGTTGGAGCAGGCGCGGGCGAAGTCGGCTTTGCCGGCCCTTCCTTACCGTCGGGATCGCGGAAGAAGCGGAAGAACTCCGAGCTCGGCGACAGCACCATCGTCGTCCCGGTGTTGTCCAGCGCGGCTCCATACGCATTCATCGACCGGTAGAAGTCGAAGAAGGCTGGATCGCGCTGATACGCTCCCGCGAAGGTGGCACTGCGCTGGGCTTCGCCCTCGCCGCGCAGGATTTCCGACTCTTTCTGTGCTTCGGCAACGATCTCGACCACTTCGCGATCGGCTCGGGCCGTGATGCGCTGTGCCGCTTCATTGCCGCGTGCCCTCAGCCGCGCGGCCTCCGCCAGGCGTTCCGCCTTCATGCGATCGTAGGTCTGTTGCGAAACCTCGGCGGTGAGATCGGTGCGGCGAATGCGGACATCCTCGATCTGCAGGCCGAGCGAGGTGGCGTCGGGCCTGAGCTGATCGCGGACCTCGCGCATCATCACGGCGCGCTGTTCGGAGAGTGCGGCCTCGAAATCGCGCAGACCGTAGACGCGGCGCAAGGCAGCGTCGAGACGCGTCCTGAGCCGAGCTTCGGCCAGTTCGATCTGACCGGACACGGCGGAGCGGAAGACGCGCGGATCCGAGATGCGATAGGCGATGAAGGCGTCGACCTCATAGAACTTGCCGCCCGACACCTGGACGCGGATGTTGTCGAGATCGAAGCGCAGCACCCGATTCTCGATCAACTGCACCGTATCCGCGTCGAAGAACGAGAACGGCGCCTTGAAGTAGATGCCGGGCTCGCTCTTGACGTCGACGATCTCGCCGAACCTGAGCACCAGCGCCTGCTGGCGCGCATTGACCACGAAGACCGACGAATAGAGCAGGAACAGGATGACCACTGCTGCGACGACGATGATGGGAAGACGGTTGGCCATCACTGGTTACCTCCCGTGACGCCACCAGGGGCGGCCGGTGCCGGGGTTTTCGGCTGCAATGCCGGCAGCGGCAGATAAGGAAGGACCCCTTGCCCGTTGCCCTGCTCGACGATGACCTTGTTGGAATCCTTCAGAACCCTCTCCATGGTTTCCAGATAGAGGCGCTTGCGTGTCACGTCGGGCGCCTTGGCGTATTCGTCATAGACCGAGATGAAGCGCTGTGCCTCACCTTCGGCTTCCTGCACGACCCGGTTCTTGTAGGCGGCCGCGTCTTCGCGGACCTGTGCGGCCTCGCCGCGCGCCTGGCCGAGCTTCTGGTTGGAGTACTGGTTGGCCTGCTCGACGAACTTGTCTTCGTCTTGCTCGGCGCGTTGCACCTCGTCGAACGCATCGGCCACTTCGCGTGGCGGTGCCGCATCCTCGATCGAGACGGCGTTGACGTTGAGGCCGGCCTTGTAGCCGTCCAGCGTCGTCTGGATGATTTCACGCACCGAGGCGGCAATGCCCTGGCGATCGTCGCGGAAGATGTCCTGCGCCGGCCGGCGGCCGACGGCTTCACGCATGGCGCTTTCGGCAACCTGCCGCAGCATGCCGTCGGGATCGGACACGTCGAACAGATACGCGCTCGGGTCGGAGACCTGATAGGCCACCGAGAACTGGACGTTGACGATGTTCTGGTCGCCGGTGAGCATCAGCCCGGACGTGTTGCCACTCGTCGCGCCGCCGCCGCCGATGTCGACGAGCTGCTCGGAAATCTTGGCCGTTTCGACCGTTTCGAGCGGCCACCAATGGAAATGCAGGCCGGGCTGCGACAGCTCGGTCTTTGGCTTGCCGAAGCGCAGTTCGACCGCGACCTCGTCGGGCTGCACGGTATAAACCGCCTTGAACGCCCACAGCACCACAAGTGCCGCCGCGATCAGCGCGAAAATGGCTGGGCTTGCGCCACCGCCACCCGGCAGAGCGCGCCGCAGCCGGTCCTGGCCGCGGCGGATGATGTCTTCAAGATCGGGAGGCGAGCCCTGTGGGCCGCTCGGTCCCTTGGGTCCCTGCCCCCAGGGTCCCTGATTGTTGCCGCCGCCGCCCCACGGGCCGCCGCCACCGCCGCTTTTATCGTTCCAGGGCATAAATGTCCTTTCGCTTGGAATTCCCTCAAACGCCGGCATTACGGCGCAAAATCCAGTATGTTCTTCTATAGGGACGCCGCGAGGCGCTTTCAACGCGATGCGCTGCCAGTTCGTCCGATTTGGTCCGGTCGCGACCCTTTGTCTTCCTTCAATGCCCTTTTTGGCATTCAATGTCTCGCGCGGCGCTCGTAAATCGTATAGCGCGTCGCGTGGCTGTCCTTTTCTCCGGCTGGAACGTCCTGGGAGGTGACGACAAGCCAGGAATCCGGATCGATGAGCGGGAAATGCGCATCGCCGTCGACCGCTGCCAGCACATGGGTGACGTGCAGCCGGTCGGCCAGCAGCAGCGCCTGGGCATAGATTTCGCCGCCGCCGATAACGCAGACTTCGTCCACACCGGCCATGCAGCGCACGCGCACCGTTGCCAGCTGGATCGCGGCTTCGAGCGAATGCGCGACCTCGACGCCCTCGGCGCGCCAGGCCTTGTCGCGGGTAACCACGATGTTCAGCCTGCCAGGCAGCGGCCGGCCGATGCCTTCATAGGTCTTGCGGCCCATGATTATGGGTTTGCCCATCGTATCGGCCTTGAATCGCTTGAGATCGGTGGACAGCCGCCACGGCAACCCGCCGTCTCGCCCGATCACGCCGTTCTCGGCAATGGCAACGTAGATTGCGACGTGCATCAGTTGGCATTCCCCCCATTTCTGTCAGACGGCACCAGCAGCAGGATGTCGATGTCGTGCTCCGGGTCATTCGCCGTCATCTCGAATGTCGTCGGCCCGACCTTTTTGACACTGTCGCCGCAGAACGAGACCAGGGCTTTCGGATTGCCCTTGTCGACCGTCAGTTTGAACTTGCCGATCGAACCCGCCGCCAGGATATAGGCGATCCGATCTTCATAATATTTTGAATAGCCGTCGGGGTCGTCCTTGGCTGCCTTGCGCACCGCATTCTCAAATGTGTCGTCCATGCAGTAGCGCGTCTTGTAGGTCGCGTACTGCCCTTGGAACTTGCCGTCGTAGAAAAAGCTGACCGAAGAGGTGCCCCCGACGCTCGGCTTGTAGCGGTGGGAAACGTGGACGTCCTTGTTGGCTGGAAAGGTTGAGCGCCACCAATAGGTCGAACGCAATTGCCAGAACGGCGTGTAGATCTTCTTCGTCTCGGTGCCATCGCCGCCGTTATCCTCGATGATGATGCCGCGGTTGACCCAGTCATCGGTAACCGCTTGAGGCAGCTTGGCCAGCGCCGCCTTCGCCGCGTCGCCGAAAGGATAAAACGGCACGTTCTGCGCCTTCAGATCGGCGCCGATGTCGATGCCGAGCGCCAACACCTTCTGCTCGAGCCGCGGCTTTGCCGGTGCGCCATCGATCGTCACCTCGAAGCCGAGGAAATTGTCGCTCTGGTCGTTGGGAAGCGCCGGCCTCTCTTCAGGATCGCCTTCGATGTCGGGCATCGGGAAGGCGACGATGGCGTCGACATCCCGATCGGTGTTGTTGTGGAAGACGTAGTCGACCGTCACTTTTTCCGGCGAGATGAAGAGGTCCTCGCTTTGCATTGCCACGGCATCGCTGCGCGACAGGATCAGGCCGCCGGTGCCAAGTTCGGCAATCGAATCATTGGCGAATGCGGGCGCGGCTGAAAGCACCAGCGCTGCAGTCAGAACAAATCGCAACATCGAAGCTCCCTCTACTGGAATGCCTGCATGACCCTAGCTGTTTCAATCCAGCGTTTCAAAGCCTTCCGACCCTGCGGGCGTGTCAGCGCGGTCTGGACACGCACCAGCGCGGTCTGGACTAACAGGTTCCGATCGGGCAGGAGTTCGCCCCATGCGCAAGCTTCTCGTCATCGGCATCGGCGCCGGCAATCCCGACCATATGACGGTTCAGGCCATATCAGGCCTGAACCGGGCTGATGTACTGTTCATCCCCGACAAGGGCACGAAAAAAGACGAGCTTGCCGAGCTGCGCCGCCAGATCTGCGACCGCTTCGTCACCAACCCGAAGTCACGCCGCGTCGAATTCGACGTGCCGGTGCGCGACCTGCCAGTAGAAGATGGGCCTGCACCGTCCTATCGTTCGACCGTCGATGACTGGCATGAAGCCATCGCCGCGATCTACGAGAACCTGATCCGCGACGAGATTGCAGGGGATGGCTGCGGCGCCTTTCTGATCTGGGGCGATCCTTCGCTCTATGACAGCGCCTTGCGCATCCTCGAGCGCGTGCGCTTGAGAGGCAATGTCGCGTTCGAACTGGAAGTCATACCCGGCATCACCGCTGTCCAGTCGCTTGCCGCCAGTCACAAAATGGCGCTGAACCGGATCGGCGATTCCGTGCTGATCACCACCGGGCGGCGCCTGACGCAGGAAGGCTTGGCCGACAATGCCGACAGCACAGTCGTCCTGCTCGACGGCAAATGCGCCTTCAACACGCTGGACGACAAGGATGTCGTCATCCATTGGGGCGCCTATCTCGGCACGCCGGACGAGATTCTCATTTCGGGCCGTCTCGGTGATGTCGGCGCCGAGATCGAACGAGTCCGCGAGGAAGCCCGCCGGCAGAAGGGCTGGATCATGGACACCTACCTGCTGCGCAAGCCCAGTAGAGAGGATTAAGCCCTACTGCCTACTGCCTTGCCCTCACCCCGCATCAATCTCCGCCTGCAATTCCTCCATATGCGTCGCGGCCGCTGCAGCCGCCGCACGCTCGATGGCGCGGAAGCGGCTGACCACCGCAAGCCCCGCGGCCGTCAGTTGCGCGCCGCCGCCTTTGCGGCCACCGGTCTGCGCCGCCACCAGTGGCTTGCCGAACACCCGGTTCATGTCCTCGACGAGGTCCCAGGCGTGCTTGTAGGACATTTCCATGCCGCGCGCGGCGGCCGAGATCGAGCCGAAGGCGGCGATCTGCTCGAGGAGTTCGATCTTGCCCGGTCCGATGCGCCCGTCGGGATCGAGATTTATCCGCAAGCTCAGCGACGGCATTTTTGCTCCTCCGCGATCACGCCTGATCCCATACTAGAATCTCCTTGGCGAAACCGCTATTCCAAAAAGACATAGCGATGATCATCCATCCACCTCACCTGGCAGCCCGGCGCTGGTGTTGGCCCGGTCGAAGCTCACCGTCTTGACCACCGCGAAAACCTTGCCGCCGAGATGAAGCTTCAGCGTGTGCCGCGACTGTTCGGTGATGCGGGCAAGCACGGTTGCGCCGTTGCAGTCGATGCCGACCTCGACCGCCGGGCCCTCACCGGGGCTCATCGCGGTAATGGTTCCCGGCAGGATGTTGAGCGCGCTGAGGCCTGCCGGATGTTCGGTGGCGATCATCACATCGCGGGCGCGTATACGGATGCGCACCGACGCCCCCGCCTTCATCGCCAGCCGCGGTACACGGATCTCACCGGCAGCCGAACCGAGCACGGTCATGCCGAAAGTCTCGTCGTGACACAGCACCCTGGTGTCCAGCACGGCACCGCCCTCGCCGCGTTCCTCCGCCGGCAGCAGGTCGAGCCTTTGCATCACCGCCTCGGTCGGACCGCTGGCGATGACATGGCCTTGCGCCAGCATCACCACGTCGCTGGCCAGTCGTGCCACCTCGGCGACGGAATGGCTGACATAGACGATCGGGATTTTCGTCTCGTCGCGCAGCCGCTCGATATAGGGCAGGATCTCGGCCTTGCGCGCCTCATCGAGCGAGGCCAGCGGCTCGTCCATGAGCAGCAATCCGGGGCTGGCTAGCAGCGCTCGGCCAATTGCCACACGCTGCTTCTCGCCGCCCGAGAGCTTTGCCGGTCGCCTATCCATGAGCGGGCCGATGCCGAGCAGGTCGACGACGGCATCCATATCGGCATAGCGCTCCGCTGGCGGCGTGAACCAGCGGCCGTAACGCAGATTGCCGGCAACACTCATATGCGGAAACAGCCGCGCATCCTGGAACACCATGCCGATGCGGCGCTTGTGCTTCGGCACGAAAATGCCAGCATCCGTATCGACCATCACGCGGCCGTCGACCTCGATGCGCCCCTTGTCGGGCCGGATCAGCCCGGCGATCATGTTGATCAGCGTCGTCTTGCCCGACCCCGACGGTCCGAACAGGGCTGTCAGCCGTCCGGCGCTTTCGAAGCGGGCGCCGATGGCAAAACCGCCCAGCCGATGGCCGATATCGACGAGAACGCTCATTCGATGTCCATCCGCCGGCCGAGACGCCGCGCCAACACTTCCGAGGCGACAAGTGCTGCCATGGAAATGACGATGGAAATCAGCGTCAGCCGCAGCGCCCCTTCATCGCCACCCGGCACCTGCGTGAAGGTGTAGATTGCCGACGGCAATGTCTGCGTCTCGTTGGGAATGTTGGAGACGAAGGTGATGGTCGCGCCGAACTCGCCCATCGCCTTGGCGAAGGACAGTATGGCGCCGGCGATCAGCCCAGGCAGGATCAGCGGCAAAGTAATGGTTGCGAAGACCCAGGATGGATTGGCGCCGAGCGTTCCCGCCGCCGCCTCCATCTTGCGGTCCACCGCCTCGATCGACAGGCGGATCGCCCGCACCATCAGGGGAAAGCCCATGACGCCGCAAGCCAGCGCCGCACCCGTCCAGCGGAAGGAGAAAACAATGCCGAAATGCTCGGCCAGGAACGCGCCGGCCGGGCCACGCCGGCCGAAGGTCAGCAGCAGCAGATAACCAGTCACCACGGGCGGCAGGATCAGCGGCAGATGCACCAGTCCGTTGAGCAGCGTCTTGCCCCAGAACTGTCCCCGGGCAAGCAGCAACGCGATCAATATGCCCGGCGGCAGGCTGGCGAGCATCGCCACCGTTGCCACCTTGATCGACAGCCGGACCGCATTCCATTCGTCGGGAGTGAGGTCCAGCAGCCAGTTCATAGTGCGAGATGAAGCCCCTTGGAACTCAGTTGCTCGGCGCGAGCACGGTAAAACCCTGATCCTTGAACAGTGCGCCGGCCTTTGCCGACCGCAGGCATTTCAGGAAAGCCGGCGTATCCTTGTCCTTCGAATCGGCGGTCTGGGCAACCGGATAGATGATCGGCGGATGCGAATCCTCCGGGAAGGTGCCGACCACCTTGACGCCTTTTTCGGCATGCGCGTCGGTGGCGTAGACGATGCCAAGGGCTGCTTCGCCCGTCGAAACCAGTTTCAGCGCCGCGCGCACATTCTCGGCCTGCGCCACCTTGCCCTCGACCGAGGCCCAGACGCCGAGCGATTCGAGTGCGGCCTTGCCGTATTTGCCGGCCGGCACCGCCTTGAAGTCGCCCATGGCCAGCCTGCCGTCGCCAATCAGCTTGGCGAGGTCAAAACCTTTCTCGATCTTGGTTTCAACCGCCGAGTCCTTCGGCGCCACCAGCACGATCTCGTTGCCGAGAAGCTTCACTTCGGTGTCCGGCTTGGTCAGCTTCTTGTCGGAGAGATATTTCATCCAGTCGAGGTCGGCCGAGATGAAGACGTCGGCTGGTGCCCCGCCCTCGATCTGCTTGGCCAGCGCCGAGCTTGCGGCATAGGAGACGGTCGCCGCCTCGCCGACATCGGCCTCGCAGGCCTTGTTCACCGCATCCAGCGCGTCCTTGAGGCTGGCCGCGGCAAACACCACCACCTTGTCTTCCGCGTGTGCTGCTGGCACCTCCGCCATCAACGCCGTCGCCAAACCGCCAATGGCGATCGCCCTCAATCCAAAACCCTTGCGCGTCATGGAAAACTCTCCCTGGTTCGAAACCGATCGGCTCGAAGCCTGCCCACCGATATATCCGCATGAATATAACAAGGGAAGACCTGGCGCCACCACTTCGCGCGTCAGGGCAAGCAGGCCGATGCCGTGATCAAGGCCTGGGACGTGATGGTCGGCATCGACTGACCGGCGCCTGATTTCAGGGTTGAGTAAGGCGCAGGGGTTCAGACGGCGATCGGCGCCTTGATGCTTGCATCGGCGACGTAGTTTTCCAGCCGGAAATCCTCGAAGCGGAAGGCGAAGAGGTCCTTCACCTCCGGATTGATCCACATCGTGGGCAGCGCCCTAGGCGTGCGCCGCAGTTGTTCGCGCGCCTGCTCGAAATGGTTGGAATAGAGATGCGCGTCACCAAGCGTGTGAACGAAGTCGCCGGGTTTCAGCCCGGTTACCTGCGCCACCATAAGCGTCAGCAAGGCGTAGGAAGCGATGTTGAACGGCACGCCGAGGAAGATATCGGCGGAGCGCTGATAAAGCTGGCAGGAAAGTCGGCCTTCCGAAACGTAGAACTGGAACAGGCAATGGCAGGGCGGCAGCGCCATCGCCTCGACCTCGGCGGGGTTCCAAGCAGAAACGATCAGCCGCCGCGATTGAGGATTTTTGCGTATCTCATTGAGAATATTTGCAATCTGGTCGATCGAGCCACCATGACCATCCGGCCAGGAGCGCCATTGCTTGCCGTAGACCGGGCCGAGATCGCCATTCTCGTCGGCCCATTCGTCCCAGATCGAAACGCCGTGGTCGGTCAGGTATTTGATGTTGGTGTCGCCGGCCAGGAACCACAGAAGTTCATGGACGATCGACTTGAGATGCAGCTTCTTGGTGGTGGTGACGGGAAAGCCGCGCGCCAGGTCGAAACGCATCTGGTAGCCGAAGACTGAGCGTGTTCCGGTGCCGGTGCGGTCGCCGCGATCGGCGCCGTTGTCCAACACGTGCTGCAGGAGGTCGAGATATTGGCGCATCGGTTCCGGCTCGATTCGAAATTTCACCAATAATAGCTCATGTGCGCGCTGACGCCACGCTTGTCTGAAGTCATCCCCATCTTGGCGGACGGGGCCGGGTGCGTGGAGACCTTTTCAGAATTCGCTCTGGCGAGTCGAATGGCGTGGTTTTCGAGAACCGGAGCGGAGCGTACTTAAAGTACGTGAGCACCGGAAGCGCAGAAAACCGCGCTAGTCGGCTGCCAGAGTAGAATTATCAAAAGGTCTCAGAGGGAGCCGAGCTTGCCCAGATCTTTCGCGACCAGGTAGTAAAAAGTCACCCGGCTCTTGGTGTTGTCGTCAGCCATTGCCTTGCAAGTCTTCTCGATTGCCGCATCGGCCTTCGCCGCGTCGCTGATGCCGAGTTTCTTGGCGACCCAGTTGTCCCTGACGCGCCCAAGCTCCTTCGGGTCGGTGCAGGATACCAGCGAGGAATCACGGTTTCTGAGCGCGATGCCCAGGTGCTTTACGATCTTCTCGACCGCATCCGCACTGGCGCCAGCGTCGTATTTCTTCACGTCTGCAAGATAGTCGGCCATCAAAATTCCCCTCGTCGGCGCCACGGATCCGATCGATGAGGCTGTGGCGCTGCTGCAACTTGTGCCTTTAGGTCGGCTACTCCTCACCGTGGCAAAGCTTCGGTGGAGACCGCGCCCAAGTCAACCCTTTGGAGATGCGGTTTTGACGGGAACAAAGTGCCATTGCGGCCTTTCATTTCTTGCGATGGGTCACTATATTCATCTTGTCGGCTTGACCGACTATGGCGATAAATGGGCGATGAAATAAGCCGTTCGGACCCGGGGGCGGTACCCGGCGCCTCCACCAAAAGCCGCTGTCGGCGACAGCGGCTTTTGCTGGGGGCGAAATAGGATCGACGAAGGTGTAAAGATCGTACTTTTGCCCGGCATGGTACCACCGTTATCGGGCTAAACCTGTAGTTGCAAATGACAACTATGCGGAAGCACGTCTCGCCGCGTAAGCGGTGCGATAGCTTCAATTCAAGCCCTAGGGGTTCGCACTTCTAGGCGGGGTTCGGAGGTACCTGGCAACAGAAACCTCCACTTCTCCCTCCTCCTTCGATATGCGTCACGCGCAACGGCAGCTCCCAGTCCAGGCAAATCCTTGTGCGACCTGTCAGCAGCCAAGGCGCGGCACCTCGCGCGCCTCTCCATGGATAAAACATGCGGAAGCGATTCCGATCGATTCTTCATGCTGACCGGAGGTCCCGGCTCCGGCAAAACCATCTTGATCGCGGCCTTGCGCCGGGCCGGCTTCGCCACCTCCGTCGAAGCCGGGCGCGGCATCATCCGCGACCAGTCCGCCATTGGCGGACCCGCTTTGCCCTGGCATGATCGCACGCTATTCGCCGAGTTGATGCTGTCATGGGAGATGCGCTCGTATCAAATTGCGCGAGAACAGACCGGGCGCCCTGTTTTTTTCGATCGCGGCGTGCCGGACACGCTTGGCTATCTCAGGCTGAGCGGCCTGCCGGTGCCCCAGCATGTCAGTTGCGCAGCGAAACGTTTCCGCTCCAGCCCGCGCGTCTTCGCCGCCCCGCCATGGCCGGAGATCTTCGCGCAGGATGAGGAGCGCAGGCAGACGCCTGATGAGGCCGAACGCAGCTATCATGCACTGGTCGGCGTCTATACGGAACTTGGCTACGAACTGGTCCCGCTACCTTTGGCACCGGTCGAGGAGCGGTTGCGCTTCGTGCTCGCCGAGGCAGGATCGATATGAAAAAGGCCGAGGAGAAACCTGGGGAGAACCCGGCCTTTTGTTTGGGATGGCGAGTGTTTATTCCGCCGGGGCCTGGACGGTTTCGCGCGAACGGCCGAGCGTGACCTTGGCCAGCGTGAACGAGATCACCGCGCACAGCGTGATGCCGGCCACCATCGGCAGCGGCGTGCCGTCGAAGAACACGCCGGCAACGCCCATGGCGAGTGCGCCGATGGCGAAATGCAGCGTGCCCATCAGCGCCGAAGCCGTACCGGCGATCTCGCCATGTTCTTCCATGGCCAGCACCGAAGTGGTCGGGATGACCAGACCGAGGAAGCCGTAGCCGACGAACAGCAGTGCCGCCATCACGTCGAGCCGGTCGATGCCGGTCGCCATCACCGCGAACAGCACCACCATCGTCGTTGCATAGCCGGTCACCGCGACGCGCACCACGCGCCGCAGGCCGAACCGCTCGGCCAGCAATCCCGTCATCTGCGACATGCCGATGAAGGCAACCGCATTGATCGAGAAGAATACGCTGTAGACCGAGGGCGACAGCCCGTAATGATCGATCAGGATGAATGACGAACTCGACAGATAGACGAAGAAGCTCGCGATGCCGAAGCCGGCGATCGCCGTCAGGCCGAGGAAGTTGCGATCACCCATCAGCAAGCGGTAGCCCGACAGCGCGGTGCCGAAGGAGGATCCGGCGCGGTCTTCCACCGGCCGCGTCTCCTTGAGCGAGGTTGCCAAAAGGATGGTGGCCAGCAGTGCCGCACCCGTCACCGTCCAGAACACGGCGCGCCAGCCGAAATTCTCGATGATCTGGCTGCCGGTCAGCGGCGCCAGGATCGGCGACACCGAAAACACCAGCATCAGCAAGGACATCAGCTTGGCGGCCTCATTGCCGGTGTGCAGGTCGCGAACGATGGCACGCGGAACGGCCATGCCGGCGCTGGCGCCAAGCCCTTGCAGGAAGCGGAAGGCGATCAGCCATTCGATGGTCGGCGCCATTGCCGACCCGATGCCGCCGACCATGAACAGCGCAAGGCCGCCATAAAGCGGCAGCTTGCGGCCGACCATGTCCGAGATCGGCCCGACGACGATCTGGCCGAAGCCCATCGACAGGAAGAAGATCAGCAGGCTCATCTGCACGGAAGCGGTGCCGGCGTTGAGATCGGCGCCGATCGACGGCAATGCGGGCAGATACATGTCGATGGCGAACGGGCCGATGGCGGACAACAGGCCGAGCACGACCGCTATGCGGAGGAATTTGGGACTCATGATATAGGCTTCTTTCAAGTCTGGTTGCCGCCGCGGGCGACGTCTAACCTTAGGACGTTCCATCCCATGAGATTCCGACACCCAAGAGCGAATTTTATTCGTCTCAGCGGGCGAAATCTCTTTATGTTATGTCCACAAATTTAGACAGTCTTGTCTAATTCGTCAATCACCTCTATATAGATTTTTATGAAGCTGCACGTTTCTCCTGACACTTTCCCGCCACGCGGCCATGAGGCCAAGCGTTTGTCGATCGTCGATTCCGCGGCTGCCGTGTTTTGCCGCGAAGGGTTCGCCGGCGCCAACATCGATCTGATCGCCGCCGAGGCCGGCGTCTCGCGCCAGACCATCTACAATCATCATGGTGACAAGGAGAAATTGTTCGTCGCGGTGGTTCGTGATCTGACCGAGCGCTGCAATGCCGGCATCTTCGCCACCATCGCCACCTTCCCCGATCAGCCCAAGGATCTCGAAGCGGATCTGATCGGCTTTGCCGTGCGCTTGAACCAGAACTGCATCTGCAGCCGCGACGGAAAATTCCTGCGCAAGCTGATCCAGACCGAAGGCGAGCGCTATCCCGAACTGTTTGCGGAGTGGCGCGAACAGGGACCGGGCAGGACATGGCCGGCGATCGCCGCCCGCTTTGCCCGCCTCGCCTATGGCGGTTACCTCGCGATCGAGGACCCCGATGTGGCGGCACGCCAGTTCCTTGGCCTCGTCAATGCCGAACTGCAGACGACCTTCATGCTTGGCGGCTCGCCGAGCGAGGACGAAGTTGTGCAATCCGCGACGAATGGCGTGCGCACCTTCCTGCGCGCCTTTGGCAAGCGCCGCTCCACGACACCGGCTGAAAAGCAGACCGCGCTCGCCAGCGCCTGAGCGATCAAATCGTTGGCAATAGTCCTCGTCTCGGTGCGGTGGCGGTCTATATCAGGTTTACGCCGCCCTAAAGCTTGATTACAGCTATGCGGACGATTCAATGGAACCCTACCGTCACATGGCCGACGACCACATCCGCTATGACATTCTGGCCCAGGAGGCGTTGCGCGGCGTCATGCGCAAGGTCCTGGCCGAAGTCGCGCGCACCGGCCTCCCCGGCAACCACCACTTCTTCATCACCTTCCTGACCGGCGCGCCGGGCGTGCGCGTGTCGTCGCGTCTGCGCGAGCGCTATCCCGAGCAGATGACCATCGTCATCCAGTTTCAGTACTGGGACCTGAAGGTGACCGACACCGGCTTCGAGGTCGGCCTGTCCTTCTCCGATGTGCCGGAGAAACTCGAAATCCCGTTCTCGGCCGTGCGCGGCTTCTATGATCCCTCGGTCAATTTCGAGCTCGAATTCGACGTCAAGACGGACGGTGCGGCCGAGGAACCAGCCGCTCAAGCCTCGCCCGAGCCATTGACCATCGTCTCCGAGAAAAAGCCGAAGGCCGAGAAGAAGGCCGCCGCCGAGGCGGAGAAGAAGCCCGCGGCAGCGGACGCCGCCACCAAGGGCGCCGAAGTGGTCTCGCTCGACGCCTTCCGCAAGAAATAAGCCAAGCTCGCCATGGCCGAAATCATCAACCTCCGCCAGGCCCGCAAGCAGAAGGCGCGGGGCGAAAAGGTGCGCGTTGCCGACCAGAACCGGGCGTTGTACGGCCGTTCCAAAGGTGAGAAGCAACGCGACCACCTGATCGCCGACAAGGCCGAAAAATTCGTCGCTGGCCACCGCCGCGAGCCATCCGGCGGCGAAAACGAACAATGAGCGCTCTGCCGTGAACGCGGTCGAAAAGCGCTCGGTGACCATTCGCGGCCACCGCACCAGCTATTCCCTTGAAAAACCTTTTTATGACGACCTCGTCGCGATCGCGGCTACCAGAAAGCTGACGCTCGCCGCCCTTGTCGCCGAGGTCGACGAGACGCGGCCCCGCGACACCAACCTGTCCTCGGCGCTGAGGCTCTATGTCCTGGGCTGGGCGAAACGCAGCGCAGACGTCTAACTGCGGCAGGGCGTTCCCAGGCAGGCGCACCCGCAATTATTTTCCCGGGCATCCCGAATCCTTTGGCTTCGCCGCAACGTCTCGGACATGAGCGGCCTGCTGGGCGCGGGCAATCAAGAGGAACAACTTCGATGAAACGCCACCTGATACGCTACAAGACGAAACCGGAACGGGCCGACGAGAATGAACGGCTGGTCAAGGCCGTGTTCCACGAGCTGCGGGAAAAATCGCCGGAAGGCGTTCGCTACATGACATGGCGTTCCGACGACGGGACCTTTGTCCATCTGGTCGAGACGGAAACCGAGGCCCATGCCGACATCATCACCGGGTTGGCGGCATTCGAGGCCTTTCAGAATGGCATCAGGGATCGCTTGATCGAACGTCCGCAGCGCGAGGAAATGACCGTGGTGGGCAGTTATCGTATGCTCGACCAGTAGGTGGAACACGGCACTCATGGCAGGCGCATGAATATCATCATTGACGTCGAACAACGCGAACTCTTCAGCCGCCTGTTCGGCGAACTGCGTCCAAAGCTGCACCGCTACTGCGCCCGCATGACGGGCTCGGTCATCGACGGTGAGGACGTGCTGCAGGACGCCCTGGCCAAGGCATTCGAGGCGCTGCCGAATGCCGGCCCGATCGCCAATCCTGAGGGCTGGCTGTTCCGCATCGCCCACAATGCGGCGCTCGACTTCCTGCGCCGGCGAGCCCGTGAAAAGACTTTTTCCGATGAGGACCCGGACATGATCGTCGACCCGGCAAACCCCACCGTCGACCGTCAGGCCGCGGCGGCCGGCCTCCATACCTTCATGCGCCTCCCTCTCGCGCAGCGAAGCAGCGTCATCATGATGGACGTTCTGGGCTATTCACTGCAGGAGATCAGCGCCACGCTCGACACCAGCATCCCCGCCATCAAGGCGGCCCTGCATCGCGGCCGCGGCCGGCTGCGTCAGTTCGCGGACGAACCTGACGACCGCCCTCTCCCCAAGCTGAGCGCGGCTGAGCGTCTGTTGCTCGACGCCTATATCGATCGATTCAACGCCCGAGACTTCGACGCTGTGCGCGACATGCTGGCCGATGAGGTGCGGCTGGAATTGGTGGCAAGGACGCGGCTGAATGGTCGCCAGGAGGTCGGCACCTATTTCCACAATTATTCCCAGGTGCGGGATTGGCGCTTCGTGCCGGGCTTCGTCGAAGACAGGCCGGCAGTCCTCGTCCGTGACAGCGATGATCCAGCGGCGCGGCCATCCTATTTCATCCTGCTGGCCTGGCAGGACGGTAAACTCTTGACCGTTCGGGATTTCCGCCACGCCCGCTACGCCGCCGACAGTGCCGAACTGTTCGTGCTTTGAAACGATTTTGGGGCGGAAAGGCCTTACCTACTGCCTACTGCCTACTGCCTACTGCCTACTGCAGTGACTTCAGCAGATTGTCGATCGTGAACGGATTGGATTTCGGCTTGGCCGGCGGCGGATTGCCGTTGGCCTCCGGCAGTGGCGCACGCTCCACCTTGGGAGGCTGCTGCGCGGCTTTGCGTTCGGCCTCGAGCCTTGCCTTTTCCTGCGAGACCACACGCATCGCCTCTTCAATCTTCTGCCGCTCCTGCTCGGCCTGCGCCTTGGCCGCCTCGTCGGCGGCCTGCCGTTCAACAGCGGCCTTGGCGTCCGCATCCGCCTTGGCTTTGGCGTCGGCATCCGCCTTGGCCTTCGCCTCCGCGTCGGCCTGAGCTTTGGCGTCGGCCTCGGCTTTCGCCTGAGCGTCCGCTTCGGCCTTCGCCTTGGCGTCAGCTTCGGCCTTCAGCCGCGCTGCTTCCTCCTGCTTGCGCAATTCCTCGGCCGCCTTGTCACGCTCGTCCTGCAGCGCCGCGTAGTAGCGTACCTCGCGCCGCAGCCGCTGCTTTTCGAGCAGTTCGGCCTGCATTGCCTCGACCCGCTGCTGCTCCCTTTCCAGCGCGCGCTGAGTCAGGAACTGCGCCAGCGGCTCGCTGTCGAACTCTCGTTTCACCGCGCCGAAGGGCCCCTCGGCGGTGAAATTCACCGTCGGCTCGGAGCCGACCAGGGCGTCATCGCCCGGCCGATAGGCGATCGTCCCCTTGGCGGAAATCATGCTGGTATTGAGATCGGCCGTGATGTCGGCGGACAAGGTCGCCGCCGGATTTTCGAGGTTGACCGGCGGTGCCCTGAGCATACCGCCAGCAACCGTGAAGGCGATATCGGTGTCCTTGGCGGCAAGACTGCCATCGGCGGCAATTTCAGGCGCAAAGCCGGCGGTCTTGGCCGCATCGATGTCACGCCCGATCGCATCCGCCTTGGCGAGGAATGCACTGAACGCATCGGGATTGACACCGGCGACCTGCAAGCCCCTCAACGCCGCCGTACCGGAGCCTGACAAGGCGGCCACCATCCCTTCGACCGATTTGCCGCTGCTTGACAGCGCCGCCGAGAAATCGCCATTGCCGCTGATGCCGGCATCCGGCAGCATGGTCGCCAAATCGGCGCCAGCCAGTTTCATCTGGCCGGTGAAAAGTCCGGTGCCGTCATTGTTCTTCAGCTCGAACAGGCCGGTCAGCGCCCCGCCCAGCAATTTCGCCTTCAGATCCGAAACGCGGATGCCTTCCTGGTCGAGCTTGAGCGAAAAGGCGGCATCATAGGCGGTCGTGAACCGGCCGGCGGCAAGCGCTGCCGTCGTCAGGTCGAGATCGGCGGTGAACGGCAGATTGGATTTCTGGCTGAACGGTGTGGCCGGCCACGCCCCACTCTTATCGGTTCCTTCCTTGTCGGCAAGAAAGGCGGAATCGCCAAACAGCGTCACCGCCATCGGATCGAGGTCGAGTTCGTCGAGCGCCAGCGCGCCGGCCAGATGCGGCACGCCGTCCTTGACGTCGACATCGACGTCGCCGGACACCGCCGCTTCGTTGATGGCGCCGCTGAGTTCGTCCAGCACCAGCAGACCGTTGCCATAGTCGCCCTGCGCCGAGAGCGACGTCGACATGCCGGCACCCATGCCTGGCAGGCCGATGCCTGATGTCATCAGCCATGGTTCGATGTCGGCGGCGTCGAGGCTAAGCTTGCCCTTGGCGGCGAGGCCTTGCGGGGTATCGGCGATCGTTCCCTCAAAACCGGCCTTGAAGTCATCGCCGGCAAGGCTGAAACTCGTCGCCAGGCCGCCGCCAAGCGTGCCCTTGGCCTGGATGTCCGTGCTTGCCTCGCCCAGCATGCCAAGCGGCAGCGCCGGCAGGCCGTAGAGCGCCAGCAGCGCGGTGGCGTCAGGATTTTTAGCGTTGAAGGTCAGCGCCACCGGAGCTTCGAGAAGCTTGTCCACCGCCCCCTTCCCCGACAGCGACGCGGAAAAAGCCGAGCCGCCGGCCTTGCCTTGCCCGCTCACCGCCAGGCCCGAGGTGCCGTCGCCATTGTCCGCCGCACTCGCCACCAGGTCGACGCGCGCATCCTGGAACAGCTCCGGATAGGCGGCGGCACGGCTTGCCAGTCCTTTGAGCACGGCGCTGTCGGGATAATGCTGGGCGGCGACATCCATCAGTGGCTTCAGGTCGACGGCAACCACCGAGGCGTCGAGCTTGCCGGTCGGGCGTGCCGGGAAATCCTTGATCCTGCCGGTGGCGCTGATCGAGGCGCCGGCCAGCCCGCCCACCGACAGCCGGTCGATTTCGAGCAGCCCGTCGCGCAGCCTCAGTGCGGTATCGACCGTGTCGGCGGTCAGCCCGCCGGCGCTGACCGGACCGGCCTTGATCTGGAAATCGAGGTCGCGGTCGGCAAAGCGATTGGCACCCTTGTCGCTGACGAAGATCGAGGCAAAGGCCGCCAGCCCGTCGACATCGAGTTCGCCGCCTTCGAGTCGCATCAGCACCGACGGCTTGGCATCGTCAGGCTGGCTAGCATCGATGCGGCCGGAAAACTTCGCCTTGCCCAGGATCAGTTCGAGATCACTGAAGGCCTGCCGCTTTTCCGAGAGGTCGACCTTGGCCTTGAAGCCGGCGGCGGGCAAACGGCGGATCGCCTCGTCGACGTCCTTCGACAGCCACGCTGCAAAACCCGAAGGTTGCGCCACGGCGAGCAGCAACGAGCCGTTGAAGCCGAAATGGCCCTCCACGTTGAGCAAGAGCATGCCATCTGCTTCCAGCGTGGTGCGACCGGGCAAGGTCGCGGCAAGCGATTTCACCGACCAGCCCCCATCGACCGGCTCGGCGGACAGATGAACGTCGCGCACCGTGGTGTCGCCGGCCACCACCGCTGGCAGCTTGACCTCGACGGTACCGGGAATGGTCGGCTTCGGCATATCGAGCAATGCCTGCTCCAGCCCCGCAATGCGCTGATCCAATGTCAGCCCGGCACCAGCCTGCGCACCCACCGCCTCGTCGAGCTGCACCTGAGCGCCACTGGCTTCGATGGCAAAGCTGGGCTCTAGCCCGAGATCGACCGAGGCCTTGCCGTCGGCGGTGTAGGGGTTGTCGAGCGGCCCGGTCTCGAATCGAAATTCGTCGACGCCCAACTTCTGGTGGTCGAGCGAAAACTTGCCGTTCAGCCGAAAGCCCGGATCGGGCTTGCCGGCGCTGACCTTCGTCTCGCCATCGGTGCCGCGCAGCTCCGCGCTGTTCTTGTCGGCGCCATTCTTGTCCGGATTTGAGATCTTGAACTGGCCGGAATAGACGGCAGCCCCATTGACGATGCCGGCATTGCCGTCGGTCTCGATGACCAGCGGATAGGCGTCCGGATCGGCCTTCAGCCGAAGCCGCATCTGCCCTGTGCCTTCGGCCTTGCCGGTGGACGCCGCGACCGTGGTGCGAAGACCGTCCAGCCGCAGCGTGCCGTCCATGCGCCACGGGCCGGCCAGCGACTTGGCCGAAATGGTCGAATTTATCTCGGACATCAGATGGCTGCGGCCGCCGGCGGCATGGCGCAGTTCGACCTGACCTTCGGTCACTGTCAGCTTTTCGATCGAGATCTGGTTGAGGTCGAAGGGCGAGGACGGCCGCATCGCCCAGTCGACCGTGCCGTCATTGGCAATATCGATGGTCGCTTTCGGCCGCACCAGCCGCATGTCGAAGATCAGCACTTCACCGCGCAGGAAGGGCGCCAGTTCCGCATCCATCGAAAACGTCTCGACGGTCATGGCCGGCTGGCCGTTGGGGCCACCGGCGACGGCGACATTCGCGAAGGTCACCGACGGGAACGGCAACAGCCTAGCCGTGGCGTCGCCCCGCACGGTCACCTTGCGGCCGAGAATGGCGCTCGCCTCGCGTTCGAAATCGGCGCGGTAGCCGGTCCAGTCGACAAAATACGGCACCACCAGCGCCGCACACAGCACAAGCACAAAAAGGCCACCGAAGATCACGAACAGGCGAGCGAGCATCAGCTCCGAACGGGTTGATTGAAATCCTGCCGCACTCTACCCGCATCCGCGTGTCGATAAAGAGGCAAATCATCCAGTGTTGCCTGATGTCCGGTGATCTGAAACAAATCCCGGCAAAGCGGAGATTCGAATGTCTGGGAAGAACTGGGACCGGGTGCCGATCGATGCGCAGAGCGTCGACGCTCCGCTGTCGCTTTCGGCGGTCTTTCTTGTCGTCACTGTCGCCAGCGAACAGAGCGCGCTCGCCAAGGTCGCCTCGGTGCTCGGCGAACTTGATGACCTGGTGAAGACCGTCGGGTTCCGCGACCTCTCCGGGCGACTGTCGTGCATAGCGGGCATCGGCCGCGATCTCTGGGACCGTTTCTCTCCCGATCGGCGCCCGCTCGAATTGAAACCGTTCGCGCCGATCAAGGGACCCGTTCATTCGGCGCCATCGACAGCGGGCGATCTTCTCTTCCATATCCGGTCCGAACGCCCTGACATGTGCTTCGAGTTCGAACGCATTTTGCTCGACAGTCTCGGTGACGGCGTGACCGTCGTCGATGAAGTCTCGGGCTTTCGCTATTTCGATGCACGTGACCTGCTCGGCTTTGTCGACGGAACCGCCAACCCGACCGGCCTCGATCTGCCGGCGTCGGCACTCGTCGGCGATGAAGACGCCGAATTCGCCGGGGGCAGCTATGTCGTCGTGCAGAAATATCTGCACGATCTCCAGGCGTGGGCACGGACCCCGACACCCCTTCAGGAAGAGATCATCGGCCGCACCAAGATCGACAACATCGAAATCGACGATGACGCCGCGCCGCGCAAGTCGCACAAATCGCTCGCCACCATCGAGGATGCCGATGGCAACGAATACGACATCCTGCGCGACAACATGCCCTTCGGCCGGCCGGGGCAGCAAGAGTTCGGCACCTACTTTATCGGCTATTCCAGATATCTCTGGGTGATCGAGAAGATGCTTCAGCGCATGTACATCGGTGAGCCGCCGGGCGCTTACGACCGCCTGCTTGATTTCTCGACGCCGCACACCGGCACGACATTCTTCGCGCCAACTCGCCCCATGCTGCAAACCCTTGTTCAGGGCGTGTAGGAGAAGCTTGCGGCCGCACGCTAACGCTCCGGATTTACTTCCGCTTTGGGCGCATGCGAACATAGTCGACACCCGCTGCTGGCCTTACCGCGATGACCAGAGCGGCGTCGTGCGAGGCCAAATGGCTTCGCTGGCCATTGGGACTAGCTTCTTTGGAACGTGTCCGCGCTGGTCGACATCGAACTCCACCAATTCAGTTTTTCGATTTTCGCAGGTTGGCCCTCGCCGCTGGCCTTAATCGCCGCATCCGAGACGACAAACCACAACGTCTCCATTTTTCCCTCCCGAAGGAGGCCGGTATAAGAGACGATTGCATCGCCGACTGGCGTTTTCCCGCTGCCGGCAAAGCTAATGCAGTCACCGCAGTGGACGCCCAAAATCGGAATTTCCTGGCCATGGAATCCGCTATCCGTCAGCGCGGTTCGAAACGATCCCGATATGCGATTGTCCGCATCATCGGTGATTTCGACAATGGACCCGTATTGATTCTTCCAGACGCCTTTCCAGTTCATGGGCGACCGCTCCGCTAGACGATGTTCCGTTGGTTGCCGCAACGTGAAAGCTATGAATCGGTTCCGAAGGTGGCGGACCGTTTCAGACCTCGCAGTGCGGCCGATCTCAGTTCCAATCGTGGCTCGGTCGAAATGAGCCGTATGTGAACCTTGCGTCGGAGGACTCGCCTAGTTTCCCGGCAATATCTTGCCCGGATTCATGATGTTCAAGGGATCGAGCGCCTGCTTGATGGTGCGCATGATGTCGACGCCGTGGCCAAGCTCATGACGCAGGAAGCCGATCTTGCCCTGGCCGATGCCGTGCTCGCCGGTGCAGGTGCCATCCATGGCGATTGCCCGCATGTTGAGCCGCGCGACGAATTTTTCCGACAGCGCGATCTCCTTCGGATCGTTCACGTCCATCAGCACCAGCACGTGAAAATTGCCGTCACCGGCATGGCCGACGATCGGTGCGATCAGGCCCATCTCGGCGATGTCGGCTTCGGTTTCCATGACGCACTCGGCAAAGCGCGAAATCGGCACGCAGACGTCGGTCGACAGGCCCTTGGCGCCCGGCCGCAGCGTCAGCGACGACCAGTAGGCGTCGTGCCTTGCCTTCCACAGTTTCGTCCGTTCCTCGGCGACACTGGTCCACAGGAACGGCCCGCCGCCATTCTCCTCGGCGATCATGCCAAAAGTCTCGGCCTGCTCGGCAACCCCGGCATCGCTGCCGTGAAACTCGACGAACAGGCACGGGCTCTCGGGATAGTCGAGCTTCGAATAATTCTTCATCGCCCGCATCTGCAGCGCATTGACCAGTTCGATGCGCGCCACCGGAATGCCCATCTGGATCGTCGCGATGACCGCGTTGCAGGCCGCCTCGACGCTCGGAAACGGGCAGACTCCGCCGGAGATCGCTTGCGGAATGCCTTGTAGCCTGAGCGTCAGCGAGGTGATGATGCCGAGCGTGCCTTCCGAGCCGATCAGCAGTCGCGTCAAATCATACCCGGCCGAACTCTTTTTCGCGCGCTTGCCGGTCGTCACCGTTTCGCCGTCGGCCATGACTGCCGTCAGCGACAGCACGTTCTCGCGCATCGTGCCGTAACGCACCGCGTTGGTGCCGGACGCCCGCGTCGCCGCCATGCCGCCGAGTGAGGCATTGGCGCCCGGATCGATCGGAAAGAACAGGCCGGTGTCGCGCAGATGCCGGTTCAGATCCTCGCGGGTGACGCCGGGTTCGACCGTGCAGTCGAGATCCTGCGGATTGACCGCCAGGATGCGGTTCATGCGCGACGTGTCGATCGATATGCCGCCGCCCGGTGCGTTGGTGTGACCTTCCAGCGACGAGCCGACGCCGAAGGCGATGACCGGCACGCGGTGCGCGGCGCAGGCGCGCACGATCTCCTGCACCTCGGCGGTCGTCTCGGGAAAGGCCACGCCGTCCGGCGCCTGGGTCGGAATATAGGTGGTGGTGTGCGCGTGCTGGGAGCGGATGGCCTCGCCGGTCTGGAAGCGTTCGCCCAGCCGCTGCTTGAGGATGCCGAGCACCGCGGCGATGCCTTCCTCGTTGCGTTCGACCGGATTGAGGTCGCTCAGAGCCATGAATTCCTCCGCGAATGGACCAGCGTCCACCCTTGTTGTGCGATTATGGATGCGTAGTCTTACCCGCCATGCTCTGTCCAGCGCCAGCATAAGGAAGTTTCGATGCCCATTTCCGCCCCCTTCGTCTCCCGACCGATGGACATCGAGAAGGATTGGATCGATTACAACGGCCATCTCAACATGGCCTATTACAACGTGCTGTTCGACCGCTGCTCGGACGACGCCTTCGACGTAATGGGCATGGGGGCGAACTATGCCAGGGACCGCCGCCTCACGATCTATACGGCCGAAGTCCATGTTTGCTACGTGCAGGAGTTGCATCTCGAGCACAAGGTCACGGTCTCCTTCCAACTCATAGACCATGACGACAAGCGGCTGCGGGTTTACCAGGAAATCCGCCATGTCGACGGTTGGCTCGCCGCCACCTCCGAATCGCTTTCCCTGCATGTCGACATGTCCGGACCGAAGGTAGCGCCTTTCCCCGCCGATGTGCTTGCCAAGGTCGAAACCATGCGCGCCGCCCACTCGGCACTGCCGATGCCAGAGCGCGCCGGCCGCTCGATCGGCATCAAACGCAAATAGGGGCGAAGCCGACACCCATCCCGTTCCGGGCTTCAAAGCACACCGACAATTTAAAATCGCAGAACCTTCAAATCGGCTGGCAGCGGTGCTTGAAGCGGCCCCGCGCCCGCGTTAACCTTACCGAGGTTTTAACGGGAACAAAGCCAATTGAGCCGTTGAACGACTCAGCGGAGCGGTTGAAAACGGTCCGCACAGGGTTGCGATGCGGGCGGCGCGGCGAAGCCGGTTCGAGGGAAGTGCATGAAAACCGACATCAAGGTCGAGGTGGACAGGCTGGCCGCCGATCCGCGCATCACCGACTATGATTTCTGGCGCTCGCTCAAGAACGTCGACAACGAGATATTCCACATTGCCAACAACAACGAACCGATCCCGTTCGACATGATCCGCTGGCGCACCATTCTGAAGCGCGCCCGCCTGAAGCGCGGCCACGCTTAAAACCCTCGAACCGATGATTCCTTCGCCCTCAAACCGTGCGTTTCACCGCCGCCAATGGCGAGCGGGCCACCACCGGCGATGACTGGATGATTGCCGTGTTGGTCATCGCATAGGGAATGATCCGATCGATCACCCGTTCAAGGTCGGCCACCGAGCCGACATGAGCCAGCGCGATGAAACAGTCCTCGCCGGTCACTCGATCGCATTGCGCGATCTCCGGCAGCTCACGGATGATTTCGGCCACGACAGCCAGTTGCCCGGGTACCGGACGGATGCGCAGCCATGCCGACAGCGGCAGGCCGAGTGCTGTAGGGTTGATCCTGACCGAATAGGCCTCGATGACGCCGCTCTCCTGCAACCGCTTGATGCGCTCGGCCACGCTCGGCGCCGACAGGCCGACCGAGCGCGCAAGCTCCGCCGTGCTGATGCGCGCGTCCTTTTCCAGCAAGCGCAGGATTTTCATATCTGCGGCATCGAGATCGGCGCTTTCAGTCCGAAGGCGTTTCATGAAAAAATCCTTGCTTCCGGGAGGAACACGGCATGAAGAGCCAATCATCACCCATATAAACAGGCAAATTTGCCTGCGATACTGATCCGATGGATGATCAAACGCAAGCTCTAGCGGCGGACCCTGCCGCTGCCGGCTCAACCCTCGGCAGGCTGACGGAAAAACTGCCGCCGCATGTCTGGTTCGGCGTCAGCGCCGTCTTCCACTATCTCGGGCCGGCATTCGCCGTGCTGCTCTTCCCGCATGTCGGCGTGCTTGGCATGGCTTGGCTGCGCATCGCCACCGCCGCGCTGATCTTCGCACCATTGACCCATCCATGGCGAACCTTATCCCGCGCCGAGCGCTCGAGCCGGCTGCTGTTGCTGGCCTTCGGCGCCTGTCTGGCGGTGATGAACTGTTCGTTCTATCTGGCGCTCGACCGCTTGCCGATCTCGCTGGTGGCGGCGATCGAATTCGTCGGCACCATCGGTGTCGCGGTGATCGGCCTCAAGACCCCGCGCAATCTCGCCGCGCTTGCTATCGCCGTCGCCGGCACCTTGCTGCTCATCGACGTCAAATGGTCGAGCGATCCTCTTGGGCTGTTCTGGGCCTTCCTCAACGGCACGCTGTTTGTCGGCTACATCGTGCTCGGGCACCGCGTGGCCCGCTCAGGCGCGGGCGGCGGCATCGCCGGCCTTGGTGCCGCGATGGCGATCGCTTTCATCATCGTGCTGCCGATCGGCTTCAGAGATGCGCTGCCGGCCTTTTTCTCACCGCCGCTGCTGCTCGCCGCCATCGGCGTCGGCATCTGCTCGTCGGTTATCCCCTACATCTGCGATCAACTCGCCATGTCGCGGCTGCCGCGCGCCAGCTTCGCGCTGATGCTGTCGCTGCTGCCGGTCACCGCGACGCTGATCGGCGTCATCGTGCTGCGCCAGATTCCAGGCCTCACCGATTGCCTCGGCATTGCGCTGGTGGTCGCCGGCGTCGCCTTCCACAAACCGGCGCGCTGAAACAACGCCGGAAGCTACGCCAGCTTCTCCTTCAGGAAGGCGATCGTGCGTCCCCAGGCGAGATCGGCCGCCTTCTTGTCGTAGCGGGCGGCCGAGGTGTCGTTGTTGAAGGCATGGTTGGCGCCTTCATAGACATAGACCGTGTATTCGACATGCGCTGCATCAAGTTCCTTCTTGAAGGCATCGATGCCGGCATTGATGCGCTCGTCCAGTCCGCCATAGTGCAGCAGCAAGGCCGCCTTGATGTCAGACACATCGGCGGCGTTCGGCTGCATGCCGTAATAAGCGACGGCGGCATTGAGATCGGGCGCGTTGACGGCAAGCATGTTGACCGTGCCGCCACCCCAGCAGAAGCCGATGGCACCGACCTTGCCGTTGCCGTCCTTGTCGCCCTTGAGGAAAGCGACGGTCGCTACACCATTGGCGATGGTCTGCGCCGAATCGAGCTTGGTGAACATGTCGCGCGCTTTGTCCTCATCGGCCGGCGTGCCGCCGAGCGGCGACAGAAAATCCGGCGCCAGCGCCACGAATCCTTCCAGCGCCACGCGTCGCGCTACGTCGCGGATATGCGGATTGAGTCCCCTGTTCTCATGCACGACGATGACCGTGCCGAGCTTGCCCGCCTGATCCGCCGGCTTGACCAGATAGCCCTTCATCTCGCCAGCGCTGCCGGGATAGCTGATGTCCTCACCCTTCACCCGCGGATCGTTGTCGGCGACGAGTGCCGCCTGGGCGGAATTCGCCCCCAGAAGCGGCGCGATCGCCGCCGCCGCCGCGCCCGATCCGGCAAGCCTGGTCAACTGCTCCATGAAGCGGCGGCGATCGAGCGTCAGATGCGTGTATTCGTCATAGGCATCGATCATCGCCTGAGTGATGGCGGGCTTGGTGTTGGCTTCGGCTTTCGTCATGGATGCGCTCCTCTGCTTCGGAAAGTCTCGTTGCGGCGCAAGATAGGGTCAAGACTTGCATGGTCCAGTCACGGTTGGGTGACGGTGCTCACCCGAAAGCCGTGATGCGGCAGAACCCGCTGCAATCACATTTTGGTCATTTTCGACAATCTTGATGCTGCTGCCATAATATTAGGGATAGCTGCCTGTAGCGGCCTCTGTGCGCTCGATCTGACCAGAAGGAACAACACCCATGACCTTCTTCACCCCGGTCCTTGCAACCACTTTGGTGCTCGCCGCTGCCGCCCTGCTGGCGCTGCGCTCGGCCGCCTCTGCCAGGCGATCGATGGTCAGGGTCCGCGGTAACCAGCGCCAGCCTGCATCCAAGAAAACCCAAGGTTGAGGTCAGCCCATGAACGTCCAGGACATCGTCAACACCGTCTCGCGGAAAGCGGGCCTCGACCAGGCGACGACTGAAAAAGTCGTCGGCACCATTTTCTCTGTGCTCGAACATGAGGCGGAAGGCACAAGCGCCTCGGCGTTTTTCGCCAAGATCCCCGGCGCTGATGATCTCGCCCACCAATATGACGTCATGGCCGCCGCTCCGGCCGGGGGCGGCTTCCTGTCATCGCTGCAGGGCGCAATTGGCGGCGTTTTGGGTGAAAAAGCCGGCGCGCTGGTCAACGGCCTCGCGGCGCTCAAGGCATCCGGCCTCGATTTGGCGCAGATCCAGAAGGCCGGCGAAACGCTGGTCCAGCAGGCCGAAACAGCCGCCGGCCCCGACCTGACCAACAAGGTGCTCGGGTCGGTGCCCAGCCTGAAGAGCCATCTCGGGCTCGGCTGATCGTTTCGCTGCTGACGCCATGTAGCGCTGCCCCTTGTATCTGCCGAGCATTTCTCCAATCGCCAGCGCCGCAGGAATTGCCCCTTCTCCCCGTCACTATACGGGGAGAAGGTGGCGGCAGCCGGATGAGGGGCGGCGCGATGTTCCGAAAGATCGCCCGTGCAAAAGCTGACCTCCCATAAACAATCCCCTACTTCGGCAGCGCGTAGGCCATCACATAGTCTCCTGGCTTGGTGCCCACCGAACCGTGGCCGCCGGCGACGATGACCACGAACTGGCGGCCGTCGGCGACCGTATAGGTCATCGGCGTCGATTGTCCGCCGGCCGGCAGCCGCGCCTGCCAGAGCTGCTTGCCCGATGTCAGGTCATAGGCGCGCAGATAGTCGTCGACCGCGGCCCCCAGGAAGGCGACGCCGCCGGCGGTGATCATCGGCCCGCCGATGCCGGGCACGCCGACCTTCAGCGGCAGCGGCAGCGGCGTCATGTCGTAGACGGTGCCGTTGCGGTGCTTGTAGGCGATGGTGCCGGTCCTGAGATCGGCGCCCGCGACATAGCCCCAGGGCGGCGCCTGGCAAGGAATGCCGAGTGGCGACAGGAATGGTCCCATCACCACCGCATAGGGCGCGCCCTCGTTGCGGTTCAGTCCCTGCTCGCTGCCGCGCCCCTCGTCCGGCGGCGGTACCTGATCGCGCGGAATGAGCTGCGACTTGAACGCCAGATAGGTCGGCATGCCGAACAGCACCTGCCGGACCGGATCGACGGCGACGCCACCCCAGTTGAAGGTGCCGAAATTGCCGGGATAGATCAGCGAGCCCTGGACGGAAGGCGGTGTGTAGCGGCCCTCATAGCGCAGGCCCTGGAATTCGATCCGGCAAGCCAACTGGTCGAACATGGTGAGACCCCACATGTCGGCGCCGGTGAGCGGCTTCGGCATGAAGGTAAGATCCGAGACCGGCTGCGTCGGCGATGTGTGGTCGCCCTCGATGGCGCCGCCGGGCGCCGGCACTTCGTTGACCGCGATGACCGGCTCGCCGGTTCGGCGGTCGAGCACATAGAGGTCGCCCTGCTTGGTCGGCCCGACCAGTGCCGGCACCACCGTGCCGTCGGCCTTGGTGATGTCGATCAGGCTCGGCTGCGCCGGCACGTCCATGTCCCAGAGATCGTGGTGCACGGTCTGCCGCACCCAGCGCAACTGCCCGGTGTTGAGATCGAGCGCGGTGATCGACGACGAGAACTTCTCGACATTGGCGCTGCGCCCGGCGCCGAGTTGATCCGGCGTCTGGTTGCCGAGCGGCACATAGAGCAGGCCGAGCTTCTCGTCGGCACTCGGCGTCGACCACATGTTGGGCGAGTTGGCGGTGTAAGTCTGGTCGGCCGCCAGCGGCGTCGTCTGGTCCGGATTGCCGGAATCCCAGTTCCATAGCAGCTTGCCGGTGGCAGCGTCGTAGGCGCGGATGACGCCGGACGGCTCCTGGGTCGAATAATTGTCGTTGACCGCGCCGCCGACGATGATCTTGCCGCCTGATATCAGCGGCGCCGAGGTCGAGTAATAATAGCCCGACTTCGGATAGGGCATGTTGGTCAGAAGGTTCAGCGTGCCGGCCTCGGCGAAGCTGGGGCAGACCTGGCCGTTGGCGGCGTCGAGCGCGATCAGCCGCGCGTCCGAGGTCGGCAGGTAGACGCGGGCAGCGCATGGCTGGCCGGCGGCGATGGCCGCATCGGCATAATAGGACACGCCGCGGCAGGTCTGGTGCTGGCGGTCCTTGTCGAGCTTGACCTTGGGATCGTAGCGCCATTTCTCCTTGCCGCTCGCGGTGTCGATGGCGATGGCGAAATTGTGCGGCGTGCAGATGTAGAGCGTGTCGCCGATCTTCAGCGGCGTCACCTGATAGGTGGTCTCACCGACATCGTCCGGTCCCTTGACGTCGCCGGTGCGATAGGTCCAGGCGGGCTGCAGCTTGGCGACATTGTCCGGCGTGATCTGGTCGAGCGGCGAATAGCGCTGGCCGAACTGCGTTCGGCCGTAATAGTGCCATTCGCCGGCCGGCACATCGTTGCCGAGGTTGGCGTTGGTGACCACCTTGTCGGTGCCGAGTTCGCCGGCAATGTCCTTGGGATCGGCGGTCATCGAATAACCAGCGACGGCAAGCGATGCCAGCACGGCAAGGATGAGCGGCGCGCGCGCGTCGGAGCCGACAAGACCTCGCCTCGCCCAGGGCGTCAGCAGCCATAGCGCCACAAGCACGATGATGCCGCCGCGGGGCCCAAGTTCCCACCAGTCGAAGCCGGTCTCCCAGACGGCCCAGGCCAGCGTTCCGAGCACGATCGCCGCGTAGAGCCACAGCGCGGTCGATCTGCGTCGGTAGAGCAGCCAGGCGGCGATAAGGAAGGCGAGGCCGGCGACGATATAATACCAGCTGCCGCCCAGCGAAGCTAAGCGGATACCGCCGCCGCCGAGCGCCAGGCCTATGAGCAAGAGGACGAGGGAGGTGATGGTGACAGCCAAGATGATACTCCTTCGACTGTTGCGCTTTGCGACGCCAAGGACAGCCCGACGCAATCGTTCCTGCCCCAGACACAACTTTCTCCTGACCGCCGCGCCTGTCAAGTTGGCCACACGCCATGGTGGCAATCCGTCTTGCCTGTATCAGGGTTTCCAGCAGTCTCGGCGCCATGACGACCGACGAGGCGCGCTCGTTCGGTTTTCGTCGCTCTCGGTTACCGCAAGGCCTGAACGGCGATATCAGGCACTTTACCGGAACAAAACGTAGACACTTCTGGTCTTTCGCCCCCGAATCACTACATTCGGGGCGATGTCCGGCTTTTCCGAAGACATGCCCTTTTTCGACGAACCCAATGCGCGGCCCTCGGCCCCGTCGGGCATTGCCGCGCGCGCCATGGCTGCCCGCAGCGGCCACAACAATGCACCAGACTATCTGAAGGGCCTCAACCCGGAACAGCGGCTGGCGGTGGAAACCACCGAAGGCCCGGTTCTCGTGCTGGCCGGCGCCGGCACCGGCAAGACGCGTGTCCTTACCACCCGCATCGCTCACATCCTCGCCACCGGCAAAGCCTTCCCGTCGCAGATCCTTGCGGTGACCTTCACCAACAAAGCCGCCCGCGAGATGAAGATCCGCATCGGCGTCCTGATCGGCGAAGGCAATGTCGAGGGCATGCCCTGGCTCGGCACCTTCCACTCGATCGGCGTCAAGCTGCTGCGCCGCCATGCCGAACTCGCTGGCTTGAGATCCGATTTCACCATCCTCGACACCGACGACGTCGTGCGGCTGATCAAGCAGCTGATCCAGGCCGAGGGACTCGACGACAAGCGCTGGCCGGCCAAGCAGTTCGCCCAGATGATCGACGGCTGGAAGAACAAGGGGCAAGGCCCGGCCGACATCGCCGAGGGCGACGCGCGCGCCTTCGCCAACGGCAAGGGCCGGGAGCTCTACAAGGCCTATCAGGCGCGGCTGCAGACGCTGAACGCCTGCGACTTCGGCGATCTTCTCTGCCACCCGATCCGCATCTTCCGCGCCAATCCGGATGTGCTGAAGGAATACCACAAGCGCTTCAAATACATCCTCGTCGACGAGTATCAGGACACCAACACCGCCCAGTACATGTGGCTGCGGCTCCTGGCGCAGCGGCCCCAGTCCTCCCCCCTTGAGGGGGAGGTGCCCGCGAAGCAGGCGGAGGGGGTCGCCGCAGAAGGCACCGCCCAGTCATCAAACACCTTGGCGTCGAGCACTGCCGCGCGGACCCCACCCGACCGGGCTTCGCCCGGCCACCCTCCCCTCAAGGGGGAGGGAAACTCGCGCACCGCCACCGTTAATATTTGCTGCGTCGGCGACGACGATCAGTCGATCTATGGCTGGCGCGGCGCCGAGATCGACAACATCCTGCGCTTCGACAAGGATTTCCCCGGCGCCACCATCATCCGGCTGGAGCGCAACTACCGCTCGACCGCGCACATCCTTGGCGCCGCCTCCCACCTCATCGCCCACAATGAGGGCCGCTTCGGCAAGACGCTGTTCACCGACCGGAACGAGCCGGAGGACGGCAAGGTGCATGTCCACGCCGCCTGGGATTCCGAGGAGGAAGCCCGCGCCGTCGGCGAGACCATCGAGACCTACCAGCGCCAGAAGCACAATCTCAACGACATGGCGATCCTGGTCCGCGCCTCCTTCCAGATGCGCGAGTTCGAGGACCGCTTCGTCACGCTCGGCCTCAACTACCGCGTTATCGGCGGCCCGCGCTTCTACGAGCGCATGGAGATCCGTGACGCGTTGGCCTTCTTCCGCGTCGCAGCACAAGGCGCCGACGACCTCGCCTTCGAGCGCATCGTCAACGTGCCCAAGCGCGGCCTGGGCGAAGCCACCATCCGCCAGATCCACGACACGGCCCGCGCGCTGCGCGTGCCGATGCTGGAAGCCGCCGCCAAGCTCGCCGAAAGCGACGAGTTGAAGCCGAAGCCACGCGCCGCCTTGCGCGAAGTCGCGGCCAACTTCGAGCGCTGGCAGAAGGCACTGGAAACCACGCCGCACACCGAACTCGCCGAGACCATTCTCGAAGAGAGCGGCTACACCGACATGTGGAAGAACGACCGCTCGGTCGAAGCGCCTGGCCGGCTGGAAAACCTGAAAGAGCTGATCCGTTCGATGGAGGAGTACGAATCGCTGCGCTCCTTCCTCGAGCATGTCGCGCTGGTCATGGACGCCGAGCAGAATGCCGAACTCGACGCCGTCAACATCATGACGCTGCATTCGGCCAAGGGCCTCGAATTCGAAACCGTCTTCCTGCCCGGCTGGGAGGAAGGCCTGTTCCCTCACCAGCGCGCGCTCGATGAAGGCGGCCGCTCCGGGCTGGAGGAGGAGCGCCGGCTCGCCTATGTCGGCCTGACCCGCGCCAAGAAGAACCTGCATCTGTGGTTCGTCTCCAACCGCCGCATCCACGGCCTGTGGCAGTCGACGATCCCATCGCGCTTTCTCGACGAACTGCCGGAAGCCCATGTCGAGGTCGCCGAAAGCGGCAACTCCTATGGTGGCTACGGCAATTCCTACGGCGGCGGCTCTTTTGCTTCCGGTCGTGGCGGTCAGGGCGCGGGAAGGCAGAACCCCTATGGCGCCTCGCGCTTCGACAATGTCGGCGCCGACACCGAAAAATCCGGCGCCTTCTCCAACACCTATGCGACGCCGGGCTGGCAGCGCGCGCAGGCCAACCGCACCGAGGCCACCGACCGCAACTGGGGCTCGCGCTCCGGCCATCAGGTCGAGCGCATCGGCTATGGCGAGACGGACAGCGGCTACGGCGCCGGCCGCACCTCGGTCAAGGGCCGCACCATCGATGGCGAACTGGTGGCCAAATCCGTCGCCGACAAGCCATCCGCCTTCAACGTCGGCGACCGCGTCTTCCACCAGAAATTCGGCAACGGCAACATTTCCGCGATCGAAGGCAACAAGCTCACCATCGACTTCGACAAGGCCGGCCAGAAACGCGTGCTGGACGGGTTCGTCGCGGCGGTGTGAGCTTATGGTTGCCCCATTGTCTACCATTCTCTAGCGGAAGCCCCCTACCTTCGTCATCCACGGGCGGAGCAGGAGCGAAGCGACGTCGCGGAGACCCGAGGATCCATTCCGTGACCTTGGCCGAAGGGTGCAGCGGAGCAGAATTCTGCACCGTGGTGACGCGTTTAAGTCGCGGCATGGATCCTCGGGTCTGCGCTGCGTCGCTACGCTCCTTGCTCCGCCCGTGGATGACGAAGCGATAGGCGTCTGCGCCGATCGTCAAGGCATGCGGGCCGCCAACGAAACAGCCCCTTCACCGATACCTTGCCTGGTTCCACTTATGGCCGAGCAGCGACAGGATGATGATCAGGCCGTTGAAGAACTGCACATAGAAGCCGCTCAGGCCCGCCGCCACGACGCCGGTCTGGATGAACGACACGGTGACCGCGCCGATGGCGCCGCCGACGACGGTGCCGATGCCGCCCCAGGTCGGCGTGCCGCCGACGAACACCGATGCCAGCACCGGCAACAGATAGCCGTCGCCGGCGGTCGGCCACCAGGTGAAATTGATCATCACCGAGAAGGTGCCGGCGATCGCCGCCCCGATGCCGACGAAAACGAACACCTTCACCCGCACACGCTTGACGTCGATACCCATCTGCTGGGCGCTGTCGGGGTTATCGCCGACCACCCTCACCTGCGCACCGAAGCGATGGCGGTTGTAGAGCATCGCCGACAGCACGACGAAGGCGATAGCCCAGAAGACCTGCACCGGAATACCCAGGAGCTGGCTGGAGAAGATCGTGTAGGCCCAGCTGTCGCTGAGGCCGGTCAGCGCCATCGACTTGCCTTCGTTGATGATCTGGATCAGGCCGCGCAGCAGGAAATTCATGCCGAGCGTCGCGATCAGCGACGACAGTCCGCCATAGACCACCAGCGAGCCTACCAGGAAGCCGAGCAGCATGCCGGTGATCAGCGCCGCGACGATGCCAAGGAACGGATCGTAGCCGGCCTGCACGACCAGCGCGAAGACCCAGGAGGCAAAACCCATCGTTGCCGGAAACGACAGGTCGATCTCGCCGCAGGTGACGACGAAGACCAGCGGCACCACCACGAACAGCGCCACCGGCAGCGTCGTCAGCACCGAGCGGTAGAGATACCAGGTGGTGAAGACGGTCGGGTTGGCGATCATGAACACCGCCATCATGACGATGAACACGCCGAGCGTGCCGAGCGAAGCGCGGTTGTCGAGAATGAAGCCGCGCATCCAGTGGTCGGATGGATGCTTCCACTCCTTCTGGGAACTGGGGCTGGGGATGCCGGCGGACGGCTCGTGCAGATCGGGCTCCATGGTCTTGCTCATCGTGCTCTCTGCTCCGCGTCGCCTGCATCGTGCAGTCCGGCCAATCCGCCCGGATGCGCGACCTCTTCCATGAAATTGATGAGTTCTTCCGCCGTTTTCACCTGGCTGCGGTCGGTCGTCAGTGCGACCTTGCCGCGATCCAGCACGACGAAGCGATCGGCGATGTCGAAGACATGGTGGATGTTGTGCCCGATGAACAGGATCGAGCGGCCGCTCGCCCGCACCTGGCGCACGAAATGGAAGACCTTGGCGGTCTCGGTCAGCGACAGCGCGGTCGTCGGTTCGTCGAGGACGATCAGCTCCGCCTGCTTGTAGATGGCGCGCGCGATCGCCACGCCCTGGCGCTCGCCGCCGGACAGCTGGCCGACGATCGAATGCGGCGTGAACACTTTCGAGGTGAAACCGATCTCGCGCATCAGCCGGCTCGCCTCCTCGATCTCCTTGTTGACCCTCAGAAAGCCCATGAAGCCGGTGAGTTCGCGGCCCATGAAGATGTTGCGCACGATGGTCTGCTGCACGGCCAGCGCCCGATCCTGAAACACCGTCTCGATGCCGGCGTCGCGCGAGCGTGCCGCGCTCCATCCGGTAACCGGCTTGCCGCGCACCAGGATCTCGCCGCTGGTCGGCTTGACCACGCCGGACAGGATCTTGATCAGCGTCGACTTGCCGGCGCCATTGTCGCCGATCAAGCCGACCACCTCGCCGCGGTCGACGCTGAGATTGACCCCGCCCAGTGCATAGACGTGGCCATAGGACTTGCTGATATCGCGCAGTTCGATGAGACGTTCGGCCATGGCGGTCCTCGCTTGATTGTCTCGTGCCGGCTTCTCGCCGGCGGTTCCGCCGGCCGGGCCTGAACCCCGGCCGACGGCTTGGGAGGTCAGCGCAGCGCCTGCTTGGCAAGCTCGGCGACGATCTCGTAATTGTCGGGCGTGACGAAACCGGCGCCGGTGTCGACATTCATCGGCGCCAGGCCGAGCACCACCTGCTGGCAGAGGCTGAGGATCGGCAGATAGCCTTGCAGGAACGGCTGCTGGTCGGCCGTCAGCTGCACCCAGCCGCCCTTGAAACCCTCGACGATCTGAGGGCTGGTGTCGAAGCCGAAGTTGAAGATCTCGCCCGCCTTGCGTCCCGCCGCCTGCATGTAGGTGGGAACATTGCCGAGCATCTGCCCGCCGGGATAACCGACCGCCTTGACGTCGGGATTGTTGAGCAGTGCCGCGGTGATCACCGGAATCGCCAGATTGGGATCGGACGCCCATTCGCCACTTGGCGGCGACGACAGCTGGATGACTTCGACGCCGGCCTCCTTGAGCGCCGCCACCGTGCCGCGCTCGCGCGCGCCACGGGCCTCGTTCTCGAACGGGCCGATCATGATCGCCTTGTCGCCGGCCTTGAGCTTGCCGAGCTTGAACGCCTCGGCACCGAGCGCGCGGCCCTGCTGCTCCTGCTGGGCGCCGACATAGCCGCCGCCGAACGCTTCCACCACCTTCGGCACCGGCACGTTCTGGTACATCATCTTGATGCCATCCTTGTGCGCCTGCTCGGCCAGCGGCATGATCGCGCCGTCGCCGGGATGGCCCATCATGGCGATGCCGTTGGGCTTGACCGCGACCGCCTCTCGCAATTGCTGCACCATCTTTTCAACGTCCCATTGGGAGAAGATGTAGTCGACCTTCGGTCCGAGATCGGCCGCCGCCTGCTTGGCGCCATTGTAAACGATGGTACCGAAAGCGTCGCCCTCGGCGCCCCCGACGAAAAAACGGATATGGACGTCCTTGCACCATTGGGCGTCGAGCGCCTGCGCGGGCAAGGTGGAAATTGTGGCGCAGAGCGCCGTGGCGGCGGCCACGACGGTCGAGCGCAGAAGTGTCGTTCTCTTCGCGATGCTCATGCACTTATCCTCCCTTTTGTCCTCGCAATCCGAGGGCTTTCAACATTCGCTTCGGCAGTGCGCCGCGGACTTCCGGCTGGCTCCCCCCGCCGGTCTGCTCTCACACCGGGTTTGGCAGGTAGCTGGCGCCTCCCCGGCATTGCTTCAGATATTCCAGGGCCCGTGCCTGGCCTGTGATTTCCAGATCGCCGCGATAGACCGGATCGTGCCAGCCCTCGATGTCGATGGCGCCCTTGTAGCCGGCCAGCCGCAATTCGCTGATCACCCGCGTCCAGTCGCTGTCGCCGAAGCCCGGCGTGCGCATCTGCACGAAAGGCAGCCGACCGAACACGCCATGCTCGCGGATCACGTCCCAGCGTACCGTCGCGTCCTTGCCGTGGACGTGGAAGATGCGCGGCGCCCATTTGCGGATCTGCGGCATCGGATCGATCAAATAGACGAGCTGGTGGCAGGGCTCCCATTCGAGACCCAGATTGTCGTCGGGCACTTCGTTGAACATCAGCTCCCAGGCGTCCGGATTGTGGGCGATGTTCCAGTCTCCTAGAGCCCAGTTGCCGTCCATGGCGCAATTCTCGAAGGCGATGCGCACGCCCTTGTCGGCGGCGCGCCTGGCCAGCGGCCCCCAGACCTCCTTGAAGCGCGGCAGGCTGTCGGTCAGCGGCTTGCCACGCAGGCGCCCAGTGAAGCCGCTGACCATCGAGGTGCCGAACAGATGCGCATTGTCGATCACCGTTTCCCAGGCCTGGAGCACGCCGCGGTCGACATCGCCGCTCTCCAGCGGGTTGCCGAACACGCCGAGCGAAGACACCGCGACATCGGCATCGCCGATCGCCTCACGGATCTGGCCGGCGAGCCGCGGCAGGTCCTTGCCGCCCAGCGTCTGCCAGAAGAAGGGCTGGATGCTCTCGAAGCCGAGCGGCAGGATCGCCTTGATGTAGGCCGCCGGGTCGTCGAGATTGGCCCGCACCATGGTGCCGATCCGGATGTCGAGAAGCGGGTTTGGCGTCATTGTGCGTCCTCTGCGATCGTCACCCGGCGGCCGGTCTCGGCGCTTTCGATCGCGCCAAAAACCATGGCCAGGCTCTTGATGTTATCAGCGCCGTGCGTCTCCGGCTCGGTGCCGGTCTCGATGGCGCGGATGAAATCCCTGATAATGCCGAGATGGCCATCGATGCGATCGGCCGGATCGAGCGGTGGCACTTCGATCGGCTGGGTCTTGTCAATCAGGCCGTCGCGGCCCGGCACCACCACTTCTGCCTTCAGCCCGTCGTGGCCGTCCCAGACCAGGCTGCCGCGCTCGGCGACGATGCGCCAGCTGCCCTCCCAGCTGGTGCGGAAGCCGTCGGCGCACCAGGAACCGGCATAGGTGAAGACCTTGCCCCCACCGAGATCGAAGACGGCGCTGGCCGACGATCCCTGCCGGTACCACGAATTGGCCGGCTCCCATTCCTGGCAATAGACGCCGGCCGGCTCGCCGGCGACCATGTAGCGGGCGGCGTCGAATGTGTGGATCGCCATGTCGAGCAGCAGCACATGCGCCATCTCTTCGCGAAAGCCGCCGAAATGCGGCGCGACGAAGAAGTCGGCGTGGATGCTGGTCGGCGCGCCGATGGCGCCGGAGTCCAGAAATCTCCGGATGCGCCTGACATTGGCGACATAGCGACGGTTCTGGACGACGGCATGGACACGCCCGGCCTGGCGGGCCGCCTCGACGATGGCCCGCGCATTCTCCGGACTGTCGGCGAGCGGTTTTTCCGTCAAGAGATGGCAATGATGGGCAAAAGCGGAAAGCGCGACTTCGCGCCGGGCGGCGGGAACCACCACATCGAAGACCGCGTCAGGCCGGGTCTGGCCGAGCACGGCGTCGAGGTCGCTGCCGATGACGGCATTGGTGAGGTCGTATTCGCGCGCCCTCGCCCGCGCCCTGTCGGCGTCGAGGTCGACAAGGCCGACAATGGCAAGCCCGTTGATCTGCCGCACGGCATCGAGCCAGGCTTTGCTCATCGCTCCGCAGCCGACCAAGACGACATTGATCATCCAGCACTCCTCCCTCTCGGTCCCTCCAGACCGATCGTCACGGCATTCACGGCAAGGCCGTAAACGGTTTTCCGTAAACGTTTACGAGAACACACCCGAAGGCGTAGAATGTCAATTGGCCGCTCGCGAAAATCGTCTTGTCGCCTTGGCCTGGGCGGCTGCCGGTGCTAGCCAAGCAAGGGGGAGAACTGTCACTTGGCATCCAGCATTCACGACCTTGCCCGTCACCTGAACATTTCGATCGGCACGGTGTCGCGCGCGCTCAACGGCCGCGCCGACGTCAATGCCGACACGCGCCAACGCGTGCTCGAGGCAGCCAGGACGCTCAACTACTCGCCGAACCAGTCCGGCCGCAGTCTCAGGCAAGGCGCCACCCATTCGATCGCCTTCATGCTGCAGCCGCATCCAGGCGACCAGCAATATGGCGAGCCGTTCTTCATTCCGTTCCTGATCGGGCTGCAGGCCAGGCTCGCCGAAAGCGGGCTCGACCTGATCGTGGTCATGGGTGCGCCCGGCGACTACCAGCAGGAGCGGCTGCGCCGTGTCGTCGAGACGCGCCGCGCCGATGCCGTGCTGCTGGCCTGGACCCGGCGCGAGGACGAGCGCATCGACTATCTCACCCAGGTCGGTTTCCCATTCGCCACGCTCGGGCGCAGCCGCTCCGGAGCCAAGTCCTACCCTTCCCTCGACCTCGATTTCGAAAAAGCTGGAGCCGATGCGGTCGACCGCCTCGTAGCGCGCGGCCACCGCCGCATCGCCGCCGTCCGCCCGTCGCTCGATCTCAACTTCGGCTACCTGTTCCTGGCCGGCTACCGCAAGGCCCTGCGGCGGCACGGCATCGAGGTCGACCCCGAGCTGATTGCGTCCGGCTTCATCAACGAGGCCGGCGGCTACGAGGTGACGCCGCGGGTGATGCGCTCGAAAGACCCGCCAACCGCCATCATCTTCAATAATGACGCGATGGCGCTTGGCGGCTGCAAGGCGCTGGCCGAGATGGGCATCAGGCCGGGTCACGACATGGCCGTGACCGTCATCGTCGACACGCCGCTCTGCCGCTACTTCTCGCCGGCGCTGACCGCCTTCCGCCCGGCGCTGGAACCGATGGGACAGCGACTCGCCGAAATGCTGCTGGCGTCAATGCCGGCCTTCGCCGGCCCGGAAGGTCCGCGGGTCATGCGCGAGGTCTGGCCGCTGGAGCTGATCGCGCGCGACAGCGATTGATCGTGGGCGAGGCCGGCAAAGACGCTCAATCCACCTTCTCCTCGCCCTTCTCGCCGGCCTTGACGATGTCACCGGTGGTGAACAGGATTTCCTTCAGTTCCGCCCGCCAGTCCTCCTTCTGGCGCAGCAGGAATTCGAGATCCATGCCGAAATGCTTGAACTCCTCGCCTTGCGCGTTCTTCATGATGGCCCGCGCTTGCGCGTCTTTTTCCACCGACATGCGCTGTTCGTACCAGCTGATCGCTTCCGCCTCCTCGATCAGCGAGGTGATCATGCGGGCAAAGGTCCGCACCTCCTGCGTCAATTCTTCGGGCGGTTCGTGATACTGGTCGAATCCCATGTCGTCCTCCCACAATGGCTGGCAAATGCGACAAGGCACCGGCCGTAACCCTGAATGTCTTGGGACGCCGCTGGTTCCGCGGCGTGGCCGCAATTCGGCAGGAGCAAGAAATCAAACGCCCGTAGCGGCGCTGTCTCACGACACCGGCGCCGCTCCGCCCTCCGCGGTTCGCGTGCCGAAGGCCGGTGCACCCGACTTCATGTCGACATTGGAGGAGAAGGAGCCGTAGACGACCGGCGCACCGGGCCGCACGAGCTGCGCCAGCGTCAGCCCCGCCAGCGGTTCGGCATGCTGCAGTGTCAGCGCCCCGGCAACGGTAATCGGCGCCATGGCGCCCGCCAGGCAGAACGGAGTGATCACCGAGACTTGGCCCGCATGTGCAAAATCGATGATGCCTTGCGCCATCGGAATGTCGGCGCGGCGAGTTGGTGTTGATGACGGTGTAACAATGGGCGCCTGCCAGAAACTCCTCCTGCGACAGGCCGCGCGCCAGCCGCAGCATCTCGAAGCCGTCCTCGATTTGCGGTGTGCCGCGCGCGCGAACACGAACCTGGCATGCATCATGCGCTGTCACGCAAGCATCATGTTCGCGCCGTAGACCCCGCTTCGGGAGGCGCGCGCGGCATCATCGTTGTCGCACCTCTTTCAGCTTTTTGTCCCGCGGCCGCTCTGGCACATCTGTCACAAAGAGGACTATACATGAAACACCTGCACCGAACCGCGTCGCTCGGCGTCGCGCTGGCCTTGTTCACCGCCTTGACGCCGGCGCTCGCCGACAGCACCGCGACGATCGGCGGCCTCGTCAACAAGGGACTGGTCGGCGTCGGCCGCATCCCGGCCGCTCTGCGTGACAAGTTCGGCGAGACGTTCGGCTCGGGCTCAGGCATGTCGATCGACATTGCCGGCTGGACGCATGACGCGAGCGGCTACAACGGTTCGCTCTGGCTGCTTCCGGACCGAGGCTACAATGTCGTCGGCACCACCGACTACCGGCCGCGTCTCAACACGATCGGCATCGAGTTTGCCCCGGTCAAACCAGGTGCCGCACCCGCCGCCGGCCAGGAGCAGGCGGGCGTCAAGGCAACGCTTGCCGAGACCATGCTTCTCACCGACGACAAGGGCGCCGATGCCACCGGCCTCGATCCGCTCAACGGCGTGCGCGCGGCAAGCGGCGACATGCCGATCCTGCCCGAAGCCAACGGCAAGCTGGCGCTCGACAACGAAGCCATCGTGCGGCTGCCCGACGGCTCGATGTTCATCTCCGACGAATATGGCCCCAACATCTACCGGTTCTCCGCCGACGGACATCTGTTGTCAGCGACCCAGCCACCGGCGGCGCTGGTGCCGATGCGCCACGGCGCGCCGAACTTCGCCTCGGACAATCCGGGCCCGGGTGCCGCCGAACCCGATCCGAAGGATCCCGATACCGGCCGCCAGAACAACCAAGGCCTCGAAGGCATGGCGCTGACGCCCGACGGCAAGTCGCTGATCGCGGTGCTGCAATCGGCGCCCCGGCAGGATGGCGGCGACTCGCCAGCGACGCGCCAGAACACGCGTGCGCTGGTCTACGACGCATCCGACCTCGGCCATCTCAAGCTGGCGCATGAGTACGTCGTGCCGCTGCCGGTGTTCAAGGATGCCAAGGGCAAGACCAAGATCGCCGCGCAGAGCGAGATCGTAGCGCTCTCCGACAAGACCTTCCTGATGCTGGCGCGCGACAGCGGCAACGGCCAGGGGCTGAAGGGCGACACCTCGCTGGTCCGCCAGATCTTCGTCGTCGACGTCTCGAGCGCGACCGACATCGCCGGCGGCGCTTTCGATGCCGCCGACAAGCCGCTGGCGCCCAAGGGCGTGCTCGACCCATCGGTGACGCCGGCCAAGCTGACGCCGTTCATCGACATCAACGACAGTGCCGAACTCGGCCGCTTCGGCCTGCACAATGGCGCGCCGAACGACAAGAACAATTTGTCGGAGAAGTGGGAGGCGATGTCGCTCGCCAGCGTGCTCGATCCGAAGCTGCCCGACGACTATTTCCTGTTCGTCGCCAACGATAACGACTTCCTCACCCAGGACGGCTTCCAAGTCGGCGCGCCCTACAAGGCGGAAGACGGCGCCGATGTCGACACCATGTTCCTGGTCTACCAGATCACGCTGCCGGGCCTGGCCAAGAAGTAACGACCACTGCCCAGGCGGGCGCGCCGAGCGCGTCCGCCTGAGCAGATCGTGAAGGCTTAGTTCAGCATCTCCGCATCCCTTGGCACGCCGGCATCGATCGGCTCGGCAGTCCTGTTCGACACGGCGGTGATCTTGCCGGCGGCCGACAGATTGGGGCGCACGAAGACCGGCGCGACGCCGTTGACCCGGCTGTAGAGGTCGATGATGTCCTGGTTCATGAAGCGCACACAGCCCGACGATGCGTTCTTGCCGATGGAATCCCACTCCGGCGTGCCGTGCAGCCGGTACATCGTGTCCTTGCCGTCGCGGAACAGATACAGCGCGCGGGCGCCGAGCGGGCTCTGCGGGCCGGGCGGCATGCCGTCCTTGTATTTCGCCAGTTCCGGCCGGCGCTGGATCATTTCCGGTGGCGGCGTCCAGACCGGCCATTTCTTCCTCGCCTGAACCACCGCGCTGCCGGTCCATCCGAAACCGGCCTTGCCGAGGCTGACGCCGTAGCGGATAGCCTTGCCGCCATCGCCCACCAGATAGAGGAAGTGCTCGGACGTATCGACGACGATCGTGCCGGGTTTCTCTCCGGTCGGGTCGGACACGATCTGGCGCACGAACTTCGGATCGAGCTTGGCCACCGGGATTGCAGGCAGTTGATAGCCCTCGTCGGTGCGCGCCGCATACATGCTTGCGGCATCGCCGAAAGCCGGATCGCTTGGGGGTGCCGCCACCGGCGGCGGCGCCACGTCCGTCGTGGTGCACGCCGAAAGCGCAATCGAGGCCGCGCCCAAGGCGGATGCACCGAGAAACGCGCGCCGGCTCAGGCGCTCGGAAAACAGCGGAATATCGGACATGAACCCCCCGGTCTATCCAAGATCTAGTAGGAATGCGGCCCCACGCATCAAGGATCAATATCCCATTCCTGAAGTTTTGAGAACATGATTAGATCAAGGCAGACCTGTCCCGTGGAATCGGCGATCATCGTGGACCGGACTTGAGACAAACCTTCGCCGAGTTGCCAGCCATGGACGAAAAAATGCCCTCGCGCCGCCGCACCGGCGACCTGACCAGCGGGCCGATTCCGCGCACGCTTCTGCTGTTCGCACTGCCGGTGCTCGGCTCCAACGTGCTGCAGTCGCTCAACGGGTCGATCAACGCGGTCTGGGTCGGCCGTTTCCTCGGCGAATCGGCGCTGACCGCCACCTCCAACGCCAACCTCGTCCTGTTCCTGATCCTCGGCACGGTGTTCGGCATCGGCATGGCGGCGACCATCCTGGTGGCCCAGTCGGTCGGCGCCCGCGACCTGCCGGAGGCGCGCCGCATAGTCGGCACCAGCGCCACCTTCTTCTTCCTCGTCTCGGTGGTGTTCGCGGTCTGCGGCTGGATCTGGGTCGACGCCATCCTGGGCGCGCTGGGCACGCCGGCCGACGCCCTGCCGCTGGCCCGCTCCTACCTGCGCATCATCTTCATCGCCGTGCCGATGATGAACCTTCTGTCCTTCGTCATGACCGTCCTGCGTGGTGCCGGCGATTCACGCACGCCCTTCTTCTTCATGGCGCTGGCCGTCGTCCTCGACATCGTCCTCAACCCGCTGCTCATCCGCGGCATCGGGCCGTTTCCCGAACTCGGCATCGCCGGCTCCGCTACGTCCACGCTGATCGGCCAGACGGTGAGCGTGATCGCCATCCTCATCGTGCTCTATATGCGCGAGCATCCGCTGCGTCTGGCCGGCGCCAATCTCGCTTTGCTGCGGCCCGACCCCGCCTTGCTGCGCATCGTCGTCGTCAAGGGCGTGCCGATGGGGTTGCAGATGATCGTCATCTCGGCGGCAGCACTGACGGTGATGGGCATGGTCAATTCCTACGGTTCGCAAGTCGCCGCCGCCTACGGCATCGCCGCGCAGCTATGGACCTACATCCAGATGCCGGCGCTCGCCATCGGCGCCGCGGTTTCCTCGATGGCGGCGCAGAATGTCGGCGCCGGGCGCTGGGATCGGATCGGCCGCATCGCGGCGTCCGGGGTCGGATTCAACATTGTCCTGACGGGCGCACTGGTTGCCGTGCTTTCCGTTTTCGACCGCCCCGTGCTGAGCCTGTTCCTGAGCGGCGATAGTGCTGCGATCGACATCGCTATCCACGTCAACACCATCGCGTCGTGGTCGTTCATCCTGTTCGGTATCACCATCGTGCTGTTTGCCACGGTGCGCGCCACGGGCGCCGTGATGCCGCCGCTGGTCATCCTGGTGATCTCGGTGCTGGTCGTGCGCACCGGCTTTGCCTATTTCATGCGCGGCCTGCTCGGTGAGGAGGCGCTGTGGTGGAGTTTTCCAGCCGGCTCGATCACGTCGCTGGTTCTGGCGGCGGCCTACTACCGCTTCGGCGGCTGGCGGACCTTGCACATGATCGAGAACAGGCCGGCCGCAGGCGAACCACCGGATACCGGGCTTGGCGTGCCGCGCCAGCGCGCCAACATGGCGCCCGAAATGCCGAGCGGCTGAGCCCGAGCGGCGCCTCGTCTCAACGCCTGTGTTTCAGCCCGAAGGCCAGCGCCACCACCGCAAATATGATAATCATGCCCGCAAAGGCCAGGCTTGCGGCGATAGAATTGGCATAGGTCGAAACGATGCCGATGCCGATGACGGGCAAGGCATTGCCGACAAAGCAGCAGATGAAGAAGCTGGACACCACCTCCGCGCGGCGATCCCGCGGCGCGATCTCGTTCACCACCTGCAGGCCACCACGGTAGCCGAGCGCCGCCACCACGCCGCAGCAGGCTGTCGCCGCGATCATCAACGCCAGCGAAGCCATCATTTGCGCCGCCACCACCAACAAAACGCTTGGGATCATCAATGCCAGCGCGGCCAGCATGGCTTTGTTGCTCTTCATGTGCATCAGAACCACGATGCTGAGCGCGGTGACGATCGCCAGTTCGAAGAACAGCGCGCCGGCGACGGCGTGGTTGGCCTCATGCAGCTGCTGCGCAAGGATGCTCGGCGCCACGGCGGCATAAAAGCCGACCAGCGCCATCGCGCCAAAGCCGGTGACCGCCGGCGCGACGAAACGCGCGCGGATATCCTCCGGCACGGAGAGTTGCGGCCGGATGGAAACATATTTGAGGCCACGTGGCTTCGCCACCGTTTCACGGGTGCGCCAGACCAGGATCGTCACCACCGCGAGTGCCGCCAGGTAGACGATGAAGACCAGCCGCAACGGCCAGGGCTCGTACTCGGCCAGAAGTCCTGAGATCAAGGCGCCAAAACCGAGGCCGAGGAAATTGGTGCTGGTGGCGATGACGCTGGCGCGCGACTTGTCCGCACCGGGAAGAAGCTCGGCAATCCATGCGGTTCCGGTCCCCGCGCCAACGCCGATGCCGAGCCCGCTCAGAATGCGGGCGACGTCGAGCGAGGCGACGTTTCCGGCAAACAGGAAGACAAGCGCGCTGACGATGGCGACAAGCATGGCCGCCAGGCTCGCGGGCCGGCGCCCGACAACGTCCGAGATGCCGCCCAGCATCAGCAGTGCCGCCAGATTGCCGACGACATACACCGCGTAGACCAGCGTCAGCGTGATTTGTGAAAAGCCGAATTGCTGCTTGTAGATGATGTAGAGCGGCGTCAGCACGGTGCTGCCGGCAAACAGCACCGCGATCATCGCGGCGACGGCCGTGATTGCAAGAGCATCGCCGCGAGTTTCGTTGGGCGTACGCGCCAAATCGCGAATGGCCATGGCCAACCTCATTACCGGTTTCGGGGATCGCGACTTAACGCACGTTCATCCGCGACGTTCCGGCCGGCAGGCAGGCCTCCTGACGGCACGGTGGGCGTTGCCGGAGCGACAAGCTCGTTGTTGAGCACTCAATTCGAGAGATGGCGTCTTTGGATTTCGTACCGTAACCTGTGCCGGCAGAAGGGAGGATTTATGGGCAAAAACCGGGTCGAGGCGTTCACCGATGGCGTCGTGGCCATCATCATCACCATCATGGTGCTTGAGCTGAAAGTGCCGCATGGCGAGGATGTCTCCGCCTTGGTGCCATTGTGGCCGGTCTTCTTTAGCTACGTGCTGTCCTTCATCAATGTCGGCATCTACTGGAACAACCTGCACAACATGTTCCACACCGTGCAGCGCGTCGACGGCCGCGTGCTGTGGGCGAACCTCAATCTGCTGTTCTGGCTGTCGCTGATGCCGGTGACGACAGCCTTCATGGGCGAGAACCACTTTGCGCCAGTGCCGGTCGCCGTCTATGGCGCCGACCTCGCACTATGCGCCATCGCCTATGCGATACTGGCCGCCGCGTTGCATCGCCTGCACGGCAAGGACACCGCCTTTGCCAAGGCACTGGGCAACGATCGCAAGGGAAAGATCTCGCTGGCTATCTACATCGCAGCCGTCGCGCTGACCTTCGTCAGCCAGTGGATCGGCGTCGGGCTGTATGTGCTGGTCGCAACGGTATGGCTCGTGCCGGATACGCGTTTTGCGCGAGTGCTCGAAAAATAGCCGCTATTGCGGTAGTGTCTCGGTTTGAAAATTGACCTTGCCGCTGTCGCATCCGGCCTCCGACTTAGCGGAAAGTATCTAGGAGACGTTGGTCATGGACATGACGACTAGCAAGCCTGAGCATGTCGCTACCGCTTTTGCGAACGCTTGGAACCGGCATGATATGGATGAGTTTGCATCTCTGTTCGCTCCTGATGCTAATTTCGTCAACGTCGTAGGTGTTTGGTGGAAGAACCGATCCGAAATCGAAGCGGCGCACCGAGCCACCCATGACACCATGTTTCGGGATAGCCGATTGGAAGGCGATGTCTCGTCGGTCGTGGAATTGGCTCCGGGGCTTGCTTCCGTTCATTACACTTGGACCCTAACGGGAGCATCTGCCCCGGACGGGTCCCCGGCAGGGCTCAGGAAAGGCATATTGCTTCTGATTGCCCAAGAAGGGCCGTCGGGATGGCGTATCAAGGTGGCTCAGAACACTGATATTGTTCCTGGCGCAATCGCCCCAGCCGGCTCGAAAAGCTAACTCATGCCAACCTAGCCAAAGGCAAGAAGCGCGCCGCCATGACGCCAGAGCGGCGCGCCTGGACTGAGAAACCACCCTACTTTCGCATCGCTTTCAGTTTTTCCGCCACCGACGCGGCAAGGTCGGCATAGCGCTCCTCCAGCCGTTCCGCCGCCTTGATAATCGAGAAATCATGGCCAAACTTTTCCAGCGCCATGCGCAGTTTCTCGACGAACTCTGCTTGTTTCTCCAAAGCGGAAAACAGCGTCTTCACCTGCGCTTCGCTGATGTCGGGGTTGGCCAGCATCTGCGGCACCTCGCGACCCATCTGATCGCCGATGGCGGTCTGTTCCTTCAGAATTGCGACCCAGTCCGTCAATTAGGAAATCTCCATTTTGCCCCGGCAAAAGTCTCCCTTTGCCCTGGCAAAAGTCTCCCTTTGCCCTGGCAAAAGTCTCCTTTTGCCAGGGCAACATGCGCAGCCTCTACCGGACTGGTCAACCCGACAAGGCGAGCAGAGGCTTGCGCAAGCCCGTTCGGGCGCTAAGTTCGGCGCCATCGAAAGAAGGAACCATCGCCCATGACCACCGACGCCGAGATCCAGACCGTCCTGCCCGCGCTTGGCCGGGGCAACGCCGCCGTCATCACCGGCGCCGCCAGCGGCATCGGTCTTGCGGCCGCCAAGCGGCTTGCGTTGATGGGCATGAAGATCGTGCTGGCCGACATTGGCGGCGCGCGCCTTGACGACGCCTCGCGCGCCGTCGCCGCGATCGCCGGCGACGATGCCGTGCTTGCCGTTGCCGCCGACGTTTCGAAGGCGGATGAGGTGGACCGCCTCGCCGAAAGGGCGTTCGGCGCCTTCGGCGATGTGTCGCTGCTGATGAACAATGCCGGCGTCGGCGACAATCCCGGAAAGCCCTGGGAAAACCGCGATGCCTGGAAACGGCTGCTGGACATCAATTTCTGGGGCATCGTGCATGGCGTCGAAGCCTTCGCGCCGCGTATGCTGGCCTCGGCCAAGCCGGGCCTGATCGTCAACACCGGCTCCAAGCAAGGCATCACCACGCCGCCCGGCAACCTCGCCTACAATGTCTCCAAGGCCGCGGTGAAGACCTACACCGAAGGCCTGGCGCATGCACTACGCAACGAACCCGGCGCCCATGTCGCAGCCCATCTGCTGATCCCCGGCTTCACCTTTACCGGCCTGACCGAAGGCGCGACGGAAAAACCGGCCGGCGCCTGGACCGGCGGACAGGTCGTTGATTTCATGCTGGAATCCCTGACCAGGGGCGATTTCTACATCTTGTGCCCGGACAATGAGGCGGCGCGGCCGTTGGATGAAAAGCGCATGGCCTGGGCGATCGGCGACATCATCGAAAACCGCCCTGCTTTGTCGCGCTGGCATCCGGACTACAAGGAGCCTTTCGCGGCGTTCATGAAAGGCTGATCTTCAGGCCGCGTGCTTTTTCGGCCCGCGCTTCTGCGCCACGGCCTTCTTGGCGGCCATGGCGGCGATATTCTCGTCATGCCGCTTCGCCGCACGCTCGCATTTTTCGCGGATCTCCTCGACTTCGGATTCGGTCAGGTGTTCGATGCCGATGAAGTGGTTTTGGCCCTTGCCGACCCGGATCAGTTCGTCGAGCTTGGCCTGGATCGCCGCGCCGTCGCGGTTCTGGGTGTTCTGGATGAGAAACACCATCAGGAAGGTGATGATGGTTGTGCCGGTATTGATCACCAGTTGCCAGGTATCCGAAAAGCCGAAGAACGGACCTGTCACTGCCCAGACGACGACGATCAGGCAGCAGACGGCAAATGTCAGCGGCAGGCCGGTTACATGGGCGACCCAGTTGGCTATCTTGGTGAAAAGCTTTTCCATCTATCCAAATTCCTCAATGCCGCGGCGCGATGAGAAACAACCGGCGACCGCCCCAGGTTCCCGGCGCAAACAAATACGTCAGCTACAATTGAATACACGCATGGGGAGAATAGAGCGAAAAACACGCTTTATGGGTTTACCGTCACATTAACGGTGCAGGCAAGAGTGCCTGTTCCTTCCGCTTCACGGCGGTTTACCTCCAGCCCCTTCCGCTGCGCCACCCCCGCATGGCGGAAGGGGTTTCAGTCCGGAAACGCAGCCCGCTTCAGGTCAGCTGACGTCGTTTTCCCAGCGATCGAGGAAGGCTTCGATCGGCATTGCCTGCATGTCGGGAACCGCTCTGGCGAGCTTTTCGACCGGCCAGTCCCACCAGGCGAGACGCTCGATGCGTGCCGCGACAGTGGCCGGGAAGCGTGGTCTGAGGGGTCTGGCGGGCACGCCTGCGACAATCGTGTAGGACGGCACGTCCTGTGTCACCACCGCATTGGCGCCGACCACCGCGCCATTGCCGATGGTGATCCCGGGCATGATCACCGCGCCGTGGCCGATCCAGACATCGTGGCCGATGGTCACGGCTTTCGCCTGCCGCCGCGCGCGGAATTCGGCGTCGACGCCCAGCCAGCGAAAATACTCGTTCGGCCGGTAGCTGACCTTATGCTGGGTCAGCCGCTCGATGGGATGTTCCAGTGCATTGATGCGGCTGTTGGCGGCGATCGAGCAGAATTTCCCGATCGTCGTGTAGATCGCTTCGCAGTGGCGTTCGAAATAGGAGAAGTCGCCGACAGTGACCTCGCGCAGCACCGCCCGCTCACCGATCGAGGCATAGCGGCCGAGCTTGCACGCCTTCAGTTCCGCGGTCGGATGGATGCGGGGCTCGGAGTCCTTCGGGACGAGATCTTCGGAACGGTCCATGCCGGCGGCTTTACGTCAGAGCGATTGGTCCCGCAAGCGGGACCAATCGTCCGTCATACCGGTTCCGCGAAGGAGTTCGACCCGCCTATTTCGGCTTGCCGTTGCTCCACACCACGTTCTGGCCGTAGAGCGGCACGGTGGTGACCGACATTTTGGCCGAGCCGTTCTGCACCTGGCGCGAATGCGAGAGATAGATCAGCGTCTCGTTGGCCTTGTCGTAGATGCGGTTCACCACCTGCTTCTTCCAGATCAGGCTGATGCCTTGCTTGAACACTTCCTCGCCGCCCTCGCTCATGTCGATGTCGCCGATGCTGATCGGACCGGTCTGGCGGCACGAGATCGAGGAATCGGAAGGGTCCTCGAACCAGTTGCCCTTGTGCAGGCGGTCGATGATGCCGCGATCGAAATAGGAGACGTGGCAGGTGACGCCCTCCACCTTCGGATCCTTGATCGCCTCGACGATGATGTCGTTGCCGAGCCAGTCGACGCCGACCTTGCCGACTTCCTCGGCTACGGCGGCACCAGCGCCAAGGACAACGCACGCGGCCAACGCGCCGCCGATCAGTTTTCGCCCAATCAGTCGTCGCCCAGTCAGTCGTCGCAAACTAGCCTCCTGCGGTTCGAGTTGCCGGTCTCAGGTGGGGCGAAGAGCACGGCATTGCAAGCGGCGGCACCGGATGAAACCGCCGCATCCGCCATGGCCGGTTGCGTCAACGCGGCACCTTTGCGTGTACCCGGTCAAACCGCTAAGACTGTTCGCCGAACCAAAGGCTTGCCTGGCCTTGGCCGGCACGCCGAAGAAATTGCAAGACGGACCTTACTGATGATGCGTTCTATTCTGGTCGGCATTCTCGTCCTGATGGCGGCCGGCATCGGCTGGCTGACCTTCGACTGGTACCGCGGCCACTATGGCGGCGAACCTTTCGGCGCCGCCTTCACCCTGGTCGACCAGAAGGGCGCACCGATCACCGAAGCCGCCTTCAGGGGCCAGCCCAGCGTCGTCTTCTTCGGCTTCACCCATTGCCCCGAGGTCTGCCCGACCACGCTGTTCGAGCTGGCCGGTTGGCTGAAGACCCTCGGCGACGACGGCAAGAACCTGCACGCCTATTTCGTCTCGGTCGATCCGGAGCGCGACACGCCCGATGTCATGAACGCCTATGTCAGCAATTTCTCCGACCGGATCACCGGCATCACAGGCGATCCGGACAAGGTCCATGCGATGGCCAAGTCGTTCGGCATCTACTGGAAGAAGGTCGACACCGGCGACGGCGACTACACGATGGATCACACCGCCTCGGTGCTGCTGCTCAACGCCAAGGGTGACTTTGCCGGCACCATCGCCTATGGCGAAAGTTCGGAAACGGCCGTCGCCAAACTGAAGCGGCTGGCGGCGAAAAGCTAGAGCTTGATCCCGAAAAGTGGGACCCGGTTTTCTCGGACAAACGGAAACCCCGTTTGTCCTGAGATCATGCTCAAAAAGAAACACATTTCATGACCCAGACGCGCCTCTATTTCACCACCGGAAAGACCGAATCCGTCAGCATTTTCGCAGCGCTCGAAGCGGCTTTCGAGGATGAAGGCCTGCCGATCGCCCTGCTGGAGGTCGACGAGGACAAGGACATCCACGAAGTGTCGCTCTACGCCGATGACGACGTCGATGCGGTCGAGACCCGCTTGAAGGACATCCTTGCAGGGCTTTCCCTGTCGAAGCCGATCGAGCGCGAGAGCCTGCCCGACATCGACTGGGTGGCGCGCTCGCTGGAGGGGCTGAAGCCGGTGCGCGCCGGCCGTTTCTTCGTCCACGGCGCGCATGACCGCAGAAAACGCCACAGCGGCGAACTCGCCATCGAGATCGAGGCCGGCCTCGCCTTCGGCACCGGCCATCACGGCACCACGGCCGGCTGCCTGGAAATGCTGGAAAAAGTGGTGCGGCGCGAACGCCCGCGCAACGCGCTCGACCTCGGCACGGGTAGTGCCGTGCTGGCAATTGCCGTCGCCAAGCTGGCGCATATTCCCGTGTTGGCCACCGATATCGATCCGGTGGCGGTGCGGGTGGCCGCCGCCAATGCGCGGCTCAACCACGTCAAGGCGTTGGTGGAAACAGTGACCGCGCCGGGCTTTCACCACCCGATCTTCGGCAAGCGCGCGCCTTTCGATCTGATCGTCGCCAACATACTGGCACGGCCGCTCATGCGGCTGGCGCCGCAAATGGCCGATCACATCGCCCTCGGGGGATCGATCGTGCTGTCAGGCATCCTCGAGCGCCAGCGCGACGCCGTCGTCTCGGCCTATGTCGGCCAGAACTTCCGCCATGTCAGGACCTTGCACCGCGAAGGCTGGGTGACGATCCACCTCAAACATTGAAGCCGAGAACGAGCTTGGACCAAGGCCCGGCGGTTGTCAGTCAATTGATGCCGTAGCAATTTGCCGTTGCCGGAAATCGATTCCGGTTTCCGCGACCGTACGCTACGGTTGTGCTGACTGCAGGAGGCCACCATGTTCCAGACCTTCGATTCCGCGGGCGACCCGGCCGTCGGCAAACCCCGCGTGGCGCTGCTGCGCCAATGGCTGGCTGCCAACGAACTGGATGGCTTCATCGTGCCTCGCGCCGACGAGCATCAGGGTGAATATGTCGCGGACCGTTCGGCGCGGCTGAAATGGCTGACCGGCTTCAGTGGTTCGGCCGGCGTCGCCATCGTCCTGCGCGACCGCGCCTTCGTCTTTGTCGACGGGCGCTACACGCTGCAGGTGCGGGGCGAGGTCGATCTCGACGTCTTTTCGATCGAAAGCCTGGTCGACAACCCGCCCGCCGTCTGGCTCAAGGACAACATCGGCAAGGGCGCGCGGCTCGGCTTTGATCCATGGCTGCACACGATCAGCGAGGTCAAGGCGCTGCAGGCCTCTGCCGACAAGTCGGGCGCGGTGCTGGTGCCGCTCGACAGGAATCCGATCGACATCATCTGGAAGGATCAGCCCGACGCGCCGGTGGCGCCTGTCGAGCTTCACCCAATCGGCTTTGCCGGCGAGCTCGCCAAGGACAAGCTGGCGCGGCTGGCAGCCGCGATCGGCAAGGACGGCGGCACCCATGCGGTGCTCACCGACCCCTCCTCCATCGCCTGGGCCTTCAACATCCGTGGCGGCGACGTGCCGCACACGCCGCTGGCGCTCGGCTTCGCCATCCTCGCCGCCGACGGGTCGCACCAGCTTTTCATGGACAGGCGCAAGTTCTCGCGCCAGGTCGCGGCTTATCTCACCCAACTCGCCGAACCGCATGAGCCCGGTGAATTCGAAGCCGCGATCGTGGCCCTCGCCAAGGGCGGCTCGAAAATCGCGCTCGACCCGGTGCTGGCGGCCGACAGACTGCGCATGCTGGTGGAGAGCAATGGCGGCACGGTGATTGCAGCAGTCGACCCCGCCCGCATCCCGCGCGCCACCAAGAACCAGGCCGAGATCAACGGCTCGCGCGCCGCGCATCGCCGCGACGGCGCCGCCGTGGCGAAGCTCTTGTGCTGGCTGGAGCGGCAAGAACCCGGCTCGCTCGATGAGATATCAGTCGTCACCAGGCTGGAGGAGTCGCGCCGGCGGACAGGCGAGGAAACGCAGATGCCGCTGCGCGACGTCTCCTTCGACACCATTTCCGGCGCCGGCCCGAACGGCGCCATGATGCATTACCGCGTGTCGCGCGCCACCAGCCGCAAGCTGCAGGCCGGCGAACTGTTCCTGCTCGATTCCGGCGCGCAGTATCAGGATGGCACCACCGACATCACGCGCACCGTGCCGATCGGCCAGCCGACCGAGGAGATGCGCGAGCGCTTCACACTGGTGCTGAAAGGCATGATCGGCATTTCGACGCTGCGCTTTCCCGCCGGCACGCGCGGTTCGGAAATCGATGCCGTCGCCCGCATGGCGCTATGGAAGCACGGCTGCGACTTCGCCCACGGCACCGGCCATGGCGTCGGCTCGTATCTGGCGGTGCATGAAGGGCCGCAGCGCATTGCCCGCACCGGCACCGAAAAGCTGCTGGAAGGCATGATGCTGTCCAACGAGCCCGGCTACTACAAGGAAGGCGCCTACGGCATCCGCATCGAGAACCTCATCCTGGTGACGCCGGCGGAGGAGATCGAGGGCGGCGACATCGCCATGCACGGCTTCGAGACATTGACGCTGGCGCCGATCGACACCCGCTTGGTGCGCACCGATCTCCTGACGCGTGACGAACTGCACTGGCTCGACACATACCATGCCCGCGTGCTGGCCGAGATTGGGCCGATGCTCGATGGCGAAACGCTGGCCTGGCTAGGAAAGGCCACCGCGCCATTGCCGCACGATCTCAAGCAATAGTCGCGGCGGCAACCTTGCTCGGTATTGGGGAGCCTTGCTCCACAAGCAGCTCCCGCAAAGCCTGGACATTGGGAGAGCCTGCTCCCTTGCGCCAAAACAATACCGTCAGGGCACTGTCCTCGTCCGAAGGCAGTTCATGCTCCTGCAGCCTGCCACTTTCAGGGAAGCCCTTGAGCACGCTTTTTGGCATCAGCGCTATGCCCATGCCGGCCGCCACGCAACCGAGCATCGCATGATATGAACCAAGCTCGACGATTTGCTCGGCCATGAAGCCTCGGCGCGCATACCATTCTTCCAGCCGCCTGCGATGTGGACAGCCATGCTCGAAGGCTATCATGGTTTTGGGCATGTCGCTGCGGTCCTCGATCGAACCGCGCGATGCCGCCGAGACAATGACCAACTCCTCGCGAAATGCAGCCTGCTTCTCGAACGGAGCGTCTGCGATCGGCTCGGCCGCGAGCGCGGCGTCGAGTTCGCCGGCGAGCATGGCGGCCGCGAGAACCTGCGGGTTGCCGGTGCGCAGTTGGATCTCCACCTCGGGATAGCGAGCGTGGTACTCGGCGAGCAGGCCAGGAAGCCGAGCCGCGGCGGTGCTCTCCATAGCGCCAAGCCGCAGCTTACCGCGTGGGCGCGGATCGAGGACCGCCGTTCGCGCTTCCTCGGCAAGCGCCAGCAACCGGTCCGCGTAGACAATCAACCTTTGGCCGGCGGCCGAAACCTGCAGCCGCTTGCCTTCGCGGATAAAGAGCCGCACGCCCAGATCCTCTTCAAGCTGCCGGATGCGAGTGGTCACGTTGGACTGCACGCGAAACAGCTTTTCCGCCGCCTTGGTGATACCGCCCTCGCGCACCACCATGCGAAAGATGCGAAGGTCGGTCAAATCCATCCATCTCTCCCGGAGAATAAAATGATCTCAATAATTCATTTTATCTGATGATAAACGGCGCGTAAACCGCCTGTTATTGACGCCGATTCGGGCGGTCAAACACGGGAGATGGAAATGTCACCTGAACCTGTCGGCCGCCGGCCGATCGATCTTGGCGCATTGACTCCGATGCAGCGCAACGCCCTTTACACCGACGTTGTGCGTCGCGCCCATCAGGAGAGATCGGAGGCAATTCGGCTGAGCGCGGTGTGGATCGCTTCGATTTTCAAGAAGCGCCTGACAGGAATTATTGCCTCGATCATTACGCGTGTCGGCGCTGGGTCAGTAAGCGGACTGACTGGGACAAAAAGTCAGCCGGCGAACTGCCTGGCAACGATCAACGCCGCCGCCCCGGCCAAGAACATCGCCATCAGCCCTCCGCGCAGTGACACGACTGATGTGACGACCAATGCCGCCCATTCCGCCGGTCCGGCGTTCAGCAGCTCGGGCGCCACCAGTGTCGTCAGCACCGCCGCCGGCACGGCATTGAGCCCTGCCTCGACGCGCGGATGGATGGTGTCGAAACGGGAGATGACCAGATGCCCGCCGACCCGGGTGAGATAGGTGGCGATCGCACCGGCGATGATGATCCAGAATGTCGTGCTCATGGCCGTGCCTTCACGCCGCTGTGGTGGGGTGGCAGGATAACAGCCAGCAGCACACCGGCAATCGCGCCGATCGAGACATGCCAGGGCGAGCCCACCGTCTTGTAGGCGATGATCGAGGCGGCACCGCTGGCAATGACCACCGGCAGCCACAGCGGCCGCTTGCGGAAGCCCAGCACAAGACCAAGAAAATAGATCGGCAGCAGGAAATCGATGCCCAGCGCATGCGTGTCGGGGATAAGCTTGCCGAACACCGCGCCGAGCGCGCTTTCGACGATCCAGAACAGATAGACCGGCAGGCCGAGCCCTAGATACCAGGCGAAACCAACTGTCTGGCCGGATTGCGCCCTCGCCTCGGCCACCGCGAATTGCGGGTCGGTGAGGATGAAATAGCCGAGCGCCTGCTGGATGACAGGCCAGTGCGCGATGCGCCGGCCAATGCCGGCGGAATAAAGCACATGACGAAAATTGACGGCGAAGATCGACAGCACGACCAGCCACGGCGCCACATGCTGGCCGAACAGCTGGATGCCGACCATCTGGCTGGCGCCGCCATAGACCAGCGCGCTCATCAGGAAAGCTTCCAGGACCGAAAAGCCGTTGTCGACGGCGAGTGCGCCGAACAGCACCGCGAACGGCGCCGACGCCACAACGACAGGCATCGAGAGCCGCACGCCTTGCCAGAAATCGCTGCTCACGGAATTCGCGGTCAAAGTCTCAGCCGACATGTCACATTCCTAACGTCGCGCCGGTATTTAGGGGTGCGCGGTTGAAAAGTCAGACGAATTCGCTTGAGCCAACAAATCAGCGAAACTGATATGTCTTGGATCGAGCAAGGCCGCGATACGCGCCCTTCGGGATCCCCTGATTCAGTTGGCTCCCTGGAGGCGCACATGCCTGTACTTCATCGGCTGCGCAGGATGACGCCAGGGCCCGAAACGCAAAACCCGCCTCTGCGGCGGGTCGTTGGCGCAAATCAGCACCATGGCTATATGGATAGCATAACTGCCCTCATAACGCAACCAGGCCGTGCATCGGCCCGCGCCTGGACTTGAAATCCGAAACGGCTACGGGATGGCCGAATGCTCCGAAACCTTGCCCTCGATCGCCCTGCCCCAATCGAGCAGCGGCTTGGCACGCAAGGTGAAATCGACGAGTTCGTCGACCAGATCAGCCGTATGGATTCCCGCCGGATCGATGACATGCTGGACGACAAAATGCCGGTTGCGGATGGCGGCGACCAGATCTGCATCGCTGATATGCTCGAAGCCGCGTGGCGTGCGCTTCATGCGGCCTTCCGTCTGCAGTTCAAGACGGTTCTTCTTCAACGCCATCACCAGGGCACGAAACCTGTCCGGCCAGGTCGCGATGGCATTGCGCATCGCCAGCAACAGTGCCGGCTCCGGCTGCCACCAGGCAATGTCGGCGAAGCAGCGCTCGAGCCCGATATGCACGTAGAACACCCCCTGCTCCATCTTGGTGCCGTCGGGCGACAGGATGGCCGACAGATGCCGGTTGTAGGGCCGCTTGTCCTTGGCGAAGCGCACGTCGCGATTGATCCGGAAAAGCGACTTCTTGCGGTCGCCGCGCAGGCCGAGGCCTGCCTTCGCGAAGCGCTCCGTCAGCGTGTCGACGAGATCGCCGAAGGGATCGCGCAAATCCTTTTCGAAGAGGTCGCGATTCTCCAGGAACCACTCGCGGCTCTGGTGGAAATCCAGCGCCTTAAGAAACGGAATGGCTTTGGCGCCGAAGCCGGTGAACGATCCAGTCATGCCTTGCCGATCCGCGCCAGCCAGGCGTCCTCGTCGATCACCTCGATGCCGTGTTCGCTGGCGAGCTTCAGCTTGGAGCCGGCACCCGGCCCGGCCACGACAAGATCGGTCTTCGCCGAAACCGAGCCCGCGACCTTGGCGCCGAGGCGCTCCGCCATCGCCTTGGCTTCGGAGCGTGTCATCTTCTCCAGCGAGCCTGTGAACACGATCGTCTTGCCGGCGACCTCGCTGTCGGCAGAGACGTTGACGATATAGGGCTTCGGCTTGACCTGCTTGAGCAGCGCGTCGAGCACGTCGTCATTGCGTTGATTGCCGAAGAAATCGCGCAGCGCATCGATCACCGTGTCGCCGATGCCGTTGACCGATGGGAAAACCGAGTGCGGATCGGCAGCGGCCGCCGTCTCCTTGCCGACGCGGATCAGCTCCTCGATGGTCGAGAACGTCCGGGCGAGCACCGCGGCCGTCGTTTCGCCGATATGGCGGATGCCGAGCGCGAAGATGAAACGGTCGAGTTCCGGTTCGCGGCGCGAATCGATGGCCGCGAACAGCTTGTCGAGCCCTTCGTAATTGCGATCCTCGACGCTGCGCACATTCTTGCGGGTCTTGCCCGATGCGGCCTCGCGCTGCCTCGCCTGCTCCTCGCGGCGCTCGGCCAGTGCCCTGGTGACGGCCGGACGGCGATCCCTGAGCGTGAAGATATCGGCGGCGGTCTTGATCAATCCCGCATTGAAGAAGGTGTCTATGTTCTCCGCCCCCAGGCCTTCGATGTCCAAGGCGCCGCGTGACACGAAGTGGCGCAATCCTTCCACCGCCTGGGCAGGGCAGATCAGTTCGCCGGTACAGCGCCGGCGGGAATCTTCCTTGCCGGTCTTCTCGTTGATCTCGCGCGTCGCCGGCGAGCCGCAGATCGGACAGGTGTGCGGGAACTCGTATGGCACGGCATCGGGCGGCCGCTTGTCGATGACGACGCTGACGATCTGCGGAATGACATCGCCTGCCCGCTGGATCACGACCGTGTCGCCGATGCGCACGTCGATGCCGTCGCGGATCGGCTGGCCGGTGCTGTCCAGGCCCTTGATGTAGTCCTCATTGTGCAGCGTCACGTTCTCGACCACGACACCGCCGACCGTGACCGGAGCCAGCCGCGCAACCGGCGCCAGCGTGCCCGTGCGGCCGACCTGGATATCGATCTTGAGCACCGTCGTCATCGCCTGTTCGGCCGGAAACTTGTGCGCGACGGCCCAGCGCGGCTCGCCGGTGACGAACCCCCATCTGCGCTGCAGCTCCAGCTGGTCGACCTTGTAGACGACGCCGTCGATGTCGTAGCCCAGCGCCGAGCGCTGCTCCTCGATCCGGTGATAATGCGCGATCAGGTCATCGGCCGATTTCGCCCGTACCATCAGAGGACTGACCTTGAATCCCCACTCCGCGAACTTCTGCACCGAATCATACTGGGTCGGGGCCGGATCCGCTGTCGTGTAGCCCCAGGCATAGGCGAAGAATTTGAGGTTGCGGCTGGCGGTGACGGACGGATCCTTCTGGCGCAGCGACCCGGCCGCCGTGTTGCGGGGATTGACGTAGTCCTGGCCGCCGACCGCCGCCGAGCGTTGCTTCAGCGCTTCGAATTCCGCATAGGTCATGTAGACCTCGCCGCGGATCTCGATGATTTCGGGCCAGCCCGAGCCTCTCAGCTTCGAAGGAATGTCGGCGATGGTCCTCAAATTGGCGGTGATATCCTCGCCGACGGCACCGTCGCCGCGCGTCGCACCCTGCACGAACACGCCCTTCTCGTAGCGCAGCGAAGCCGACAGCCCGTCGATCTTCGGCTCGGCCGTGAAGGCGATATCGAGATCCTTGTCGCGGTCGAAGAATCGCCGGCCGCGCTCGATGAAATCGATGACATCCTGGTCGGTATAGGCCTTGGCAAGGCTGAGCATCGGCACCGCATGGCGCACCTTGGTAAAGCCTTCCGCAGGTGCCGCACCGACCCTGCGCGACGGCGAATCCTCGCGCACCAGCGCCGGAAAGCGCTCCTCGATGGCGAGATTGCGCCGCGCCAGCGCATCATACTCGGCGTCGGTGATAACAGGCGCGTCTTCGGTATGGTAGCGCCGGTCGTGCTCGGCGATCTGTTCCGCCAGGCGCTTCAGCTCGGCTTCGGCCTCGATTTCGGTCAGGGCATCGACTGGTTTTTCGGACATGATTTGCACCTGGCTGCTGTTGGCCCGGGACAATAGATCAGGATTCGGATGGAAGGGAGCTGAATTCTGACAAAACCCCGCTGAAACAGCGGGATGGAGCCATATGCTGACTCTGTTCGGACGCCGAATTTCACCGACCAGAAGCAGCCCGATCGAGAAGTAGCGCCGTCAGGAAGCGCCGGTGTTCTCACGCAGCAGCCGCTCGGCGGCGGCGCGGGCCTCGTCGGTGATGGTGGCGCCGGCCAGCATGCGCGCGATCTCCTCCTGCCGCGCCGGCCGGTCCATCTCGGCAATGCCGGTGGCGACACGGTCTGTGGTACCGGATTTGGAGATCAGGAAATGCGTCGCCGCGCGCGCTGCCACCTGTGGCGCGTGCGTCACCGACAGCACCTGGACGCGCTTCGACAATCGCGCCAGCCGCTGGCCGATGGCATCCGCCACGGCGCCGCCCACGCCGGTGTCGATTTCATCGAAGACCAGCGTCGGCGCCGAGCCACGATCGGCCAGCGCCACCTTCAGCGCCAGCAGGAAGCGCGACAGCTCGCCGCCGGACGCGACCTTCATCATCGGGCCCGGCCGCGTGCCTGGGTTGGTGCGCACCCAGAACTCGATCTGGTCGATGCCCTCTTCCATGCGGCTCTCGGCCTCGCTCTTCATTTCCACGATAAAGGCGGCGCGTTCGAGCTTCAGTGCCGGCAATTCCGCCATAACCGCCTTGGTCAAGCCGACCGCCGCCGCATGACGAAGCGAGGACAGCTGCGCGGCGGCGATGTCGTATGTCTCGCGCGCCGCTCCGGCCTGCTTTTCCAACCCGTGCAGGCGCTCCTCGCCGGCGTCGAGATCGGCAAGATCGGCAACCATCGTGTCGCGCAGCTGCGCCAGGTCGTCGACGGCGACGCTATGCTTGCGCGAGGCGGCGCGCAGCGAAAACAGCCGCTCTTCCGCCTTCTCAAGCCGCTGCGGATCATATTCGGTGGCGCGCAGCGCGGCCTCGACGCCCGATTGCGCCGCGTCGAGCGACAGCATCGCCTCGTCCAGTGACTTGACCACTTCATCGAGCAAGCCCGGCGCCTCCGTCACCTTGCGCTGCAACCGCCTCAGCAGGCTCGCCAGTTGCGGCAAAGGCGAGGACGGACCGGACAGCACATCCTGCGCATCATGGATTTCCGAGGCGATCTTCTCCACCCGCATCATCGACGCGCGCAATTCGGCAAGGTCCGTCTCCTCACCCGGCTGCGGATCGAGCTTCGTCAGTTCCGCCACCGCAGCCCGCAAATAGTCGGCCTCGCGCGCGGCCGCCGCCACCTTGGCGCGGTGTCGCGACAGCTCCTGCTCGCAGGCGCGCCAGCGCCGCCATGCCTCGGCCGTCGAGCGGACGGCGCCGAGATGACCGCCGAAAGCGTCGAGCACCTCGCGGTGCGCGCCGGGATCGACCAAAGCGCGTTCATCGTGCTGGCCATGGATCTCGACCAGTGCACGGCCGACATCACGCATCAAGGTCACGCTCGAAGGCTGATCGTTGACGAAGACGCGGGTGCGCCCGTCCGCCGTCTGCAAGCGGCGCAGGATGATGTCGCCGTCATCTTCGATGGCGTTGTCGGCAAGCAGCGTGCGTGCCGGATGGTTGCGCGGCACGTCGAAGACCGCGATGACCTGGCCTTGCGCCGCCCCATGGCGCACCAGCGATGCGTCGCCGCGCGCGCCGAGCGCCAGCGACAAGGCATCGAGCAGGATGGATTTGCCGGCACCGGTTTCGCCGGTCAGCACCGAAAGACCCGGCTGGAAGTCGATATCCAGCTTCTCGATCAGGACGATATCGCGGATCGACAGTCTGGAAAGCATCAGAACCCGAATCTAGAACGGCACGCGACCATTTGCAGCCGCAGCGCCGCACTATCTTTTTGTTTGAGCATCGGATCAATCCGAAAAAGCGCTTCGTGCGCTTCGGGCCGACAAACAAAGAAAACCAGGCAGACGGCGCGTTGGCGAAGCCCGCGAGTTTGCTTGGGGTCAGGCGCCGGTGATCATCTTCCCGGCCTTGGATATCCACGACCCGGCATTTTCGCGCGGCGCAAGCCCATTGCTCTGCAGGAGCTTGTAGGAATCCTTGTACCACTGGCTGTCAGGATAATTGGTGCCGAGCACGGCGGCGGCGGTCTGGGCCTCGGAGGTCAGGCCCATCGCGTAATAGCTTTCGGTCAGGCGGGCGAGCGCCTCCTCGACATGGCGCGTGTTGGAATAGGTCTCCACCACGGTGCGGAAGCGCTTGACGGCGGCGATGTATTCGCGGCGCTCGAGATAGTAGCGGCCGATCTGCATTTCCTTGCCGGCCAGCTGATCATTGGCGAAGCGGATCTTTTCCTTGGCGTCGTCGACATATTCCGATGTCGGCCAGCGCGTCACCAGATCCTGCATCGTCTGAACGGTCTGACGCGCTTCTTTCTGGTCCTGCGTCACGTCCTTGATCTGGCGGTAATAGCTCAAGCCGATGATGTACTGCGCGTAAGCGGCGTCATCGGTCGACGGATAGAGCGTGAGATAGCGCTTGGCCGAGCCGATCGCCTCGTCGTAATTGCCCTGGCGATAGTCGGCGAAAGCGCCCATCACCATCGATTTGCGGGCCCACTCCGAATAGGGATGCTGGCGGTCGACAGCGTCGAACTTGCGGCTCGCCTCTTGCAGGCGTCCGGCGTTGAGATTGGCAAGGCCCTGATTGTAGAGAACATCGGCCGGTTCGGTCTGGTCGACATAGGTCGACAGGTCGATATCCTTCTCCGACGACATGCAGGCCGACAGGAAGAGCGATGGAACAACCACCGAAAGCGCCAGGAAAACAGCCCTCCGCGGCGCTTGCAATTGACCGACTCGCTTGAAGAACATGATTGGATTCCGCCCTTTCGGCGCTATTTTAATGTCCGCTGCACGCCGTTGTCTCAAAACTGGTCCCCACTTTTGAGCGCCATGCACTAATCGACGGCAGCAGCCATAAACCATTACCGCCTTGCCCGGCAACGCTATCTCCGGCCAATCGCGCATTTTTATGGCGGCCGGACACAGCTTGAATATCCGTGCAATTTCACCGACAGGTGGTGCATTCGTGCAACACCGGCCGCTCGCCATGGAACCCTGGAAATGAAAAAAATCAGATCATCCAGGGCGCGTAGAGCGGTGCGTTGACGGCGTTCATCTCGGCGCTGCGGCCGCGCTCGCGACGTGTCGTCTCGACGATTTCGAACGCGGTGCGGTCGGACAGCAGCCGGCGCAGAGCCGCGGCATTCATCCTGTGACCGCCGCGATAGGAACGGAAGCAGCCGATGAAGCGTGCGCCGGCCAGCGCCAGGTCGCCCATGGCGTCCAGCGTCTTGTGGCGCACGAATTCGTTGGGATAGCGCAGGCCGCCCATGTTGATGACGCGGTTGTCGTCACCGATCACCAGCGAATTCTCCAGCGAGGAGCCGAGCGCGTAGCCGGCGGCCCACAGCCGCTCGACATCCTTCATGAAGCCGAAGGTGCGGGCGCGCGCGATGTCGCGGCGGAAGATATCGGCATTGAGGTCGGACGCGAACAGCTGACGGCCGATAGCCGGGCTTTCGAAGTCGATCTCGATCTCGAAACGAGTGCCGTCATAGGGTCTGAATTCCGCCCAGGAGGCGCCGTTCTCGATGCGGACCGGCTTGATGACCCTGATATAGCGGCGCTTGACCGACAGCGTCTCGATGCCGGCCTGGTCGATCGCTTCGACAAACGCCATGGCGCTGCCGTCGAAGATCGGAACCTCGGAACCATCGATCTCGATGGCGACATTGTCGATGCCGAGCCCGAACAGCGCCGCCATGATGTGCTCGACCGTGGCGATGTGTTCGCCAGCGGGATCACCAAGCATCGTGCATAGGTCGGTGGCGCCGACTTCCGAGACCAGGGCGCGGAACTCGCGGCCCTGCTCTGCACCGTCGAAAAGCTGGAAAACGACGCCGGTGTCGGCATCCGCCGGCACGAAGCTGATGGACACTTCCTTGCCGCTGTGGACGCCGGTGCCGGTAAGCGACGCGCGCGTCTTCAATGTCGTCTGATAGTCGTGCAAGACAATCCCCATAAGCCCGTAATGCCTAGGTCCGCTTCTCCAGCCCGAGGGCGCGGCTCTTGTGTGAATCGGCAGGCAGGGTCACTTCCCCCGAAATCCCGGCAAACCGACGATGGTAGGCAGCGAAGATAATGTCCCGTCAGGGAGACTCCAAATCACGGTTTCTTACTCCGTGTAACCGCGAACTGAAGCAGGCACGACTTTGTAAGTGATTGAAATCACACAACTTAAAACGTTAACAGGCAAGCGATTCCTCGCTTGCCTGTTAACAATCGTTACAGTCCGTTTACCAGTCAGTTGGCCTGGCGGCGCAGGAACGCCGGAATCTCCAGCTGATCGTCTTCCTGAGTCGCCCTCACCTGCGGTGTAAGACGGCCGTGGTCGTCGAGCTGGCCACGGCGCGGTGCGTAGAGCTGCGCGTCCTGGCTGGCAAGACGGCGCACTTCGGGTGCGGCCTGGCGCAGCTTGGGTTCGCGCGGCTGCGCCGGCTGCAGCCGCGCAGGCTCTTCTTCGCGGCGGGTCAATCCGTTGGTCAGGCGCTTTAGCAGGCCCATCGGTCCGCTGTTGTTCTCGTGGTCGGCCGGGCGGCTCTTGGCATCCACCTCGGCCTTGACGACGGGCGGAAAGTCCTCGACGCGCGGCATACGCTGCGGCGCCATGGCAACCGGCTGCGGGGCTTCGCGCAGCATCTCGCGCGGCTGCGGAGCCGGCTGCATCTGCTGGACCACGGGCTGCGGCATCGGCTGTGCTGGAGGCGCCTGGAAGATCTTGCTCTGCGGGCGGAAGTCTTCAGCGTGGGCCGGAGCCGGGCGCGCCTGTGCCATGGCCGCGGCATTGGCTTCAGCCAGATGGATGGCTTCGGCGACCGGGTCGATGGCACGCGGTTCGTAGGCGGTCTGCTGGACCGGCGCCGGGCGGCTTTCCACCGCGGCAACGGCCGGGCGGCTGGCCGGCTTCGGAGGCGCCGTGCGGATCGAGATCGGCGCGGCGGCGATTTCCGCCGCCGACTTGTCGATACCGGTGGCAACCACCGAGACGCGGATGACGCCTTCGAGTTCCTCGTCGAAGGTGGCGCCCAGGATGATGTTGGCGTCTTGATCGACCTCCTCGCGGATACGGGTCGCCGCTTCGTCGACCTCGAACAGCGTCAGGTCGCGGCCGCCGGTGATCGAGATCAGCAGGCCCTTGGCGCCCTTCATAGAGGTCTCGTCGAGCAGCGGGTTGGCAATCGCCGCCTCAGCGGCGGCCATCGCGCGGCCCTCGCCCGAAGCTTCGCCGGTCCCCATCATCGCCTTGCCCATCTCGCGCATGACGGAACGGACGTCGGCGAAGTCGAGATTGATCAGGCCTTCCTTGACCATCAGGTCGGTGATGCAGGCAACACCGGAATAGAGCACCTGGTCGGCCATGGCGAAGGCGTCGGCGAAGGTGGTCTTGTCATTGGCCAGCCGGAACAGGTTCTGGTTGGGGATGACGATCAGCGTATCGACGCATTTCTGCAGTTCCTCGATGCCGAAGTCCGCGGTCTTCATGCGGCGCTGGCCTTCGAAATGGAACGGCTTGGTGACGACGCCGACGGTGAGGATGCCCTTTTCGCGCGCGGCGCGGGCAACGACCGGAGCAGCACCCGTACCGGTGCCGCCGCCCATCCCGGCGGTGACGAAGCACATATGGGTGTTGGTCAAGTGATCGAGGATTTCATCGATGCACTCTTCCGCCGCCGCACGGCCGACTTCCGGCTGCGAGCCGGCGCCGAGGCCTTCGGTGACATGCGCGCCAAGCTGGATCAGGCGGCCTGCCTTCGACATGGTCAGCGCCTGCGCGTCGGTGTTGGCCACCACGAACTCGACACCGCGCAAACCGGCGGTGATCATGTTGTTGACGGCATTGCCGCCGCCGCCGCCGACACCGAACACGGTGATGCGTGGCTTTAGCTCGGTGATGTCCGGCTTTTGCAGATTGATGGTCATTGTCTCCGTCCTTTGCCTTTCACGCCGCTTCGCCGCCGCGGCCGCCTATGGGGCTGTCCCCGTCAATTAGAAACTGTCTCTCAACCACTGACTCATGCGATGCAGTTTTCCGCCCGTTCCGGTCATTCTGAGACCGGAAATTCCTTTCGCCGGATGGCTCTCGAAGCTCGCCATCTGCGGATAGATCAGAAGCCCCACCGCGGCCGAGAAGGCCGGCCCCTTCGCCGCTTCCGGCAGGCCGGCCACGCCGAGCGGACGGCCGATGCGCACATTGCGTCCCAGAATGCGGCGCGCCGCCTCCGGCAGGCCGGCAAGCTGGCTGGCGCCGCCGGTCAGAACGACACGCTTGCCCACCGCATTGCCGTAGCCGGACTTGTTCAGCCGGTCGCGCAGCAGTTCCAGCGTCTCGTCGATACGGGCGCGCACGATACGCGTCATCACCGAGCGCGGGATCTGCAAAGGCACGTCGCCATCGTCGCCGATCGGCTGGATCGAGATCAGGTCGCGGTCGTCGGCACTGCCCGGCAGCGCCGAGCCATGCATCACCTTCAGCCGCTCGGCGGCATCGAGCGAGGTCGAAAGCCCCTTGGCCATGTCAAGCGTGACGTGATTGCCGCCGATGGCGATGGCATCGCCATGGACGAACTTGCCTTCCGAAAACACCGAGATCGTCGTCGTGCCGCCGCCCATGTCGATGCAGGCCGCGCCCATTTCCAGTTCGTCGTCGACCAGGGCCGCCAGCCCGCTGGCATAGGGCGTCGCCACCATGCGCTCGACCGACAGATGCGAACGGTTGATGGAAAGCTCCAGGTTGCGCATCGGAGCGGCGTCGCCGGTCAGCACATGCATGTCGACGCCGAGTGCGTCGCCGACCATGCCGCGCGGATCGCGCACGCCGCGTTCGGCATCCAGCGAGAAGCCGACCGGAAGCGAATGGATCACCTCGCGCTCGGCCTTCAGCGCCTGCTTGGCGCCGGCGCCGAGAACGCGCTTGATGTCGGCCTCGTCGGCCTCGTGGCCGCCAAGGTTGATGGTTGCCGAGAAGGCTTCGCTCTTCAGCCGGCCGGCTGTCATGTTGACGATCAGCGAATCGACGGTCAGCCCGGCCATGCGCTCGGCCGCGTCGACGGAAAGGCGGATGGCATGCTCGGCGCGGTCGAGATCGACGACAACGCCCGACTTCACGCCTTGTGATTTCTGATGGCCGATGCCGATCACCTGGATCCGGTGCGAACGGCCACGCAGCAGCTTGCCGTCATCGCTCGGCTTCAGCTTGGCCACCATGCAGCAGACCTTGCTCGAACCGACGTCCAGCACCGTCAAGGTGCCGGACCGGCGTGACGAGGCATCGCCATGACCGCCAAGCCAGCTCATATCTTCGTCTCCGGCTTGCGCTTCAGGCTCTTGGGTTTTTCGTTGAGTGCGGCTTCGCGCTGCGTCGCCGCCTCGGGCGTCAACTGCACGACCAGCCGGTCGGTCAGGCGCATGTCGACGGCGGCGATATCGCGCGACAACAGGCCCATGTCATGGTCCATCTTGACGAGTTCGGCGAGCGCCTGATCCTCGCCGTCCTCGGGAAGCTTAATGGTGATGCCATTGTCCAGCTTCAGGTCCCAACGCCGCTCACCCACGCGGATATAGCCTTTGATCCGATTCGCGAGATCTGGATATTTTTCGATCTTGGCCAGGAAGTCAGGCGCGCTCGCAGGCGCGCCAGTGCCGATCAGCAGCGGCAGCAGCACCTGCTTGCCGCCCGAGAACGGCGCGATCACGGCGCCATCCTTCTCGATGACGGATAGCTCATCGCCCTGCTGCCAGAGCGCGAAGGCGGCGCGCTCCTCGACACGCACTTCCAGCGTGTGCGGATAAACCTTGCGCACCGCCGCGACCTCGATCCACGGCAGGGTGTCGATGCGCTCCCGCGCGGCCTCGGCGTCGAAGCCGATCAGGGATGTCCAGCCGTCGAGTTCGAGCCTGTCGAGGATATCGATCTCCGAGGTCTGGCGGTTGCCGACCACCTTGACCTGATCGACGGCAAAGCCGGTGCGGGCAGTGATGCTCTGGACGATGCCGTCGACGTGGCCGCCGAGATAGGCGCCATAGGCTCCGCTCGAGGCGATCAGCACGGCCGACATCATGGCAGCGGAAAAGCGCGGCGCCTGGAACTCCCCGACACCGAGGCGCGCCAGAATGCGCACCGGACGGCGAAGCACGCGCGGCAGCACGAAATGGCCCGATGACAACGGCAGGCCGAACAGCGCCGGCTCGGCCGCGCCCCTCTCCTTACCTTGTCCCCATTTCAACGCAGACACGAAGCGTCCTCCACCATCCAACTCAACAAATCGCCAAACGAGTGCCCGGCCTGGGCGGCGATTTCAGGCACCAAGGACGTCGGCGTCATACCCGGCTGGGTGTTGACCTCGAGCCAGACAATCTCGCCGTTTTCGGAATGCCGATCGTCATAACGGAAGTCCGACCGGGAAACGCCCCGACAGCCGATCGCTTGGTGAGCCTTGAGCGCCAGTGTTTGTATTTTTTGGTAAATATTCGGTGAAACTTTTGCGGGGCATTCGTGCTTTGATCCCCCAGCGACATATTTTGAATCATAGTCGTAGAAGGAATGGCCGGTCGGGATGATCTCGCAGACCCCCAGCGCCACATCGCCCATCACCGCGCAGGTTAGCTCCCTGCCGTGGACGTAGCGCTCGACCATGACGGTATCGCCATATTTCCATTCGGACGAGCCGATCACCTGCGGCGGATGCGACTGGCCTTCATGCACGATGACGACGCCGAAGCTCGAACCCTCATTGACCGGCTTGACCACATAGGGCGGCTTCATCGGGTGCTTGTTCTGAATGGCGAAGCGGCTGGCAACCTTCGATTCGGCGACCGGAACACCGACCGATTTGGCAACCCGCTTGGCCTGCTCCTTGTTCATGGCCAAAGCCGAGGCGAGCACGCCGGAATGGGTGTAGGGAATGCCGAGATACTCGAGGATGCCCTGGACGGTACCGTCCTCGCCAAAAGGGCCATGCAGCGCGTTGAAGACGACATCGGGCTTGAGTTCGGCAAGCACGGAGCCGACATCGCGCCCGACATCGACGCGGGTGACCTGGTAGCCTTCCTGATCGAGCGCATCGGCGCAAGCCTTTCCCGAAGACAAAGACACGGGCCGCTCGGACGAAAAACCACCCAGCAGGACAGCCACATGCTTGCTTTTCATTCCCCGGTATCCCCTCTCACGGCGGACCAAAAACCAAGATTTTCCGCAACATTGAGTCCGAGTCTCCCGGCAGGTTGCCCCCCAGACGGAAAAACGCGGGTAACGCGTCGAACGACTCAAATCAGGAAACGCTTTCGAGCAGAGAATCAGAGAGTTGATTCACTGGCAAGTGCTTACGATTCCGAGAGATTCACTTTCTGAGAAAATGGATGCGAAAAGCGTGTCGTTGAGTCTTTGCGGCAACGGCCGCGAGCCGTTTCGAACCTTTTGAAGTTCATGCATCACATGAACTTCAAGGCGGGCTAGAGAAGCTGCCCGAGAAACTCCTGGACGGCATGTCCCGGCCGGAAATTGCCGATGCGCTGGATTTCCCAATGCAGCCGGATACCGGAATTCTCCAGCACCCGCGTGCGCACCGTCTCGCCGAGATATTCAAGGTCGTAGCCGGTCGCGGTTCCCGTGTTGATCATGAAGTTGCAATGCATCGGCGACATCTGCGCGCCACCGATCATCAGGCCGCGGCAGCCAGCCTTGTCGATCTCCTTCCAGGCCGATGTGCCTTCCGGATTCTTGAAGGTCGAGCCGCCGGTCTTCTCGCGGATCGGCTGCACGGTCTCGCGGTGGTTCTGCACGGCATCCATCGCCGCCTTGATCGCCGCCTTGTCCTCGGCAAAGCCTTCGAACACGGCCGAGGTGAAGATCAGCCCGGCAGGTGCCGCCGAATGACGGTAGGCATAACCCATATCGGCATTGCTCAGCGTCTGCACATTGCCCTTGCGGTCGAGCGCGCGTACCTCGACGACGCGCTCGCGCGTCTCGACGCCATTGGCACCGGCATTCATCCGCAGCGCGCCGCCGATCGCGCCCGGAATGCCGTGGTAGAAATGAAAGCCGCCAATGCCTGCCTCGAGCGCCACCGCGGCGACGCGTTTGTCAGGCGTGGCCGCGCCGGCCTTGATCCTGATCGGCGAAATGACTTCCGCCTCGCCAAACCCCTTGGCTGAAAGCCTGATGACAAAGCCCGGAATACCGCCGTCGCGGACCAGAAGGTTCGAACCGACGCCGACGATGGTCAGCGGTATTTCCTCCGGAACGGCTTTGAGGAACGCGGCAAGATCCTCTTCGTCGGCCGGCTGGAACAACGCTTCCGCCAGGCCACCGGCACGGAACCAGGTGATCTTGTCCATCTCGGCATTCGGCGTCATACGGCCGCGCAGGCCGGCAAGCCGGTCGCCAAGTTTGTCGATCAGGGCCTGGCCGTGCATCATGAGACCGTCCCGCCAAGCTCCTTGGGCAACGCATAGGCCCATTGGGTGATGTTGCCGGCGCCAAGGAAGACGACGAAATCGCCTGATTTGGCCAGATCGCGGATGATGGGCGCGATTGCCGCCGGCCCCTCGATGTAGCGCGCGTCACGATGGCCGCCGGCGCGGATGCGCGACACCAGCGCGTCCGAGCTGACGCCGTCGATCGGCTCCTCGCCGGCCGCGTAGACCGGTGCCACCATCACCGTGTCGGCGTCGTTGAAGCAAGCGGAAAACTCGTTGAACAGATCATGCAGCCGGGTGAAGCGATGCGGCTGCGCAATGGCGATGACGCGACCCTTGGTGGCGCTGCGCGCCGCCTTCAGCACCGCCGAGATCTCGACCGGATGGTGGCCGTAATCGTCGAACACATCGACGCCGTTCCACGAGCCGGTATGGGTGAAGCGGCGCTTGACGCCGGCGAAGGACGACAAGCCCTTCTTGATCGCCTCGGCCGACAGGCCAAGCTCATGCGCGACGGCGATCGCGGCGGTCGCGTTGGAGACGTTGTGACGGCCGGGCATCGGCAGGCGCAGGCCTGCTATCGTCGTCTGGCCGCCGGTCTTGCGGTCACGGATCACCACGTCGAATTCCGAAATGGCACCCTCCATGCGGTGGTTGGTGAAACGCACATCGGCTTGCGCGTTCTCGCCATAGGTGACGATGCGGCGGTCCTCGATGCGGCTGACCAGAGCCTGCACCTCGGGATGATCGGTGCACATCACGCCAAAACCGTAGAACGGCACGTTCTCGACGAACTGGCGGAACGCCTCGCGCACCTTGTCGAAACTGCCATAGTGATCGAGATGCTCGGGATCGATGTTGGTGACGACCGCGATCTCGGCCGGCAGCTTCAGGAAGGTGCCGTCGCTCTCGTCGGCCTCGACCACCATCCATTCGCCGTCGCCCATGCGGGCATTGGTGCCATAGGCGTTGATGATGCCGCCATTGATGACGGTCGGATCGAGCCCGCCGGCATCGAGCAAGGTCGCCACCATCGAGGTCGTCGTCGTCTTGCCATGCGTGCCGCCGATGGCCACCGCCTGTCGGAAGCGCATCAGTTCGGCCAGCATCTCGGCCCGGCGCACGATCGGCAGCAGCTTTTCGCGCGCGGCCTTGAGTTCCGGATTGGATTTCTTGATCGCCGTCGAGACGACCACAACCTCGGCATCGCCGAGATTTTCGGCCTTGTGGCCGACAAAGCATTCGATGCCCTTGTCGCGCAGCCGCTGGACATTGGCGCTCTCGGCCTGGTCGGAGCCTTGCACCTTGTAGCCGAGATTGTGCAGCACTTCGGCAATGCCGCTCATGCCGATGCCGCCAATGCCGATGAAATGCACAAGGCCGATGGTCTCCGGCATCTTCATGCGTGCGTCCCTTCCCTGAAATCCGAAACGGCTTTTTTGGACGCAATAGCCTCTGTGAGATCGGCGAGCAACCGTGCCGCGTCCGGCCTGCCGGCCGATTTCGCGCCAGCCGCCATCGCCGCCAGCCGCTCGGGGGCGTCCATCAGCCCGCCAATGAGCGCTGCGATCCGTTCGGGCGAAAGCGAGGATTGCGGGTGCACCTCGCCACCGCCGGCGGCGGCAAGGGCCGCCGCGTTCGCCGCCTGGTCGTGGTCAAGCGCGTACGGGTAAGGCACCAGCAGCGCCGGCCGGCCGATGACGGCGATCTCGGAGACGGTCGAAGCGCCGGAGCGCGAGATCACCAGATGCGCGGCCGCCATGCGTGCCGCCATGTCGGTGAAGAAGGGTGAGACCTCGACAGCGACGCCAAGGGCGGCATAAGCGGCCTTGACGCGCGCCACGTCGTCCGCGCGCGCCTGCTGCGTGATCACAAGCCGCTTGCGCTGGGCATCGGAAAGCAGGGCGATCGCCCCCGGCACGGCGTCGGAAAAGAACTGGGCGCCCTGGCTGCCGCCGAACACCAGCAGGCGGAACGGCTGTTCCCCGGCCGACGCCGCATAAGCCGTCTTGGCCGCTTCCAGCACGGCGGGCCTGACCGGATTGCCCGTCGTCACCGTCTTGGCGCCGATGGCACTGGTGTCCTGCGGCAGGAACCCGCCGGCGATCGCATCGACACGGCCGGCCAGCGCCCGGTTGGCGCGGCCCATCACCGCATTCTGCTCATGGATCAGGGTCGGCACCTTGCGCCGTGGGGGGGAAGAAGGAAAACGGAAAAAAAAAAAAAAAAAAAAAAACAAAAAAAAAAAAAAAAAAAAAAAAAAAAAAAAAAAAAAAAAAAAAAAAAA